>DAOWEB010000306.1 GCA_030638735.1 Spirochaetaceae bacterium | reverse complement strand
TGTTGGAGATATAATTGTAACAACAGGTGCACCAAGGTTTATTATAAAACCTACTTCAGTTGAATATTTAAAAACACCAGTTATATCTTCAGCATAAATCTGAAGAGTATGCTCACCTGAACCTAAAACAGACAAATCATGTTCCCATTGAATAAAAGCACCACTGCCGGAAGTTGAGGATACAGAAATGTAAGCACCACCATCTATAGAAATTGTAACAGAGTCAGGCTGCACAGCATAGTTATCAGAAATTGAACCAAAAGCTGTTGCATTTGCAGGGAGAACATTTTGTGCTGCTTCAGCTGCTGGATCAGGATTGCTTATTGCAATTTGAGGTTCATCAAGGCTTAGGTCAATTGTTATTGGAAGTTCTGTTAAATGAATTTCAGCAGTAGTAAGATCTGCAGCAGTTAATAACCCTGCATCCTGAACAAGAAAACCTTCTCTAATGTCATAAATATCTTTTACAGTAATATAAGTATCAGCATTTACTTCCATAATATCTTCCAGGTGATAAAATCCCTCAGATACATTACCGGCATAATCTGTTGCTACAACAGATACAGTATAAGCTCCGGTACCTGTACTTCTAAGAGCACTGGTCCAGGAAGCCGTTCCTTCAATAGTATCAACAGTCCCATCTCCTGACAAAAGAGAAATTTCTACAGACCTAATTCTAAACTGATCATAAGTTTCTCCTTTAATTGGAATAATGGCCAAAGGCTTTCCCTCAGGATCATCATATCCCGTTGGATCAGTTATCAATACCAGGGGTTTAGTATTATCAAAATATAATAAAAGTCTTTCTTCGCTTGTTTTAGGAGTTGCAGATGTATCACTTACTAATACAATAATATCTTTCTCACCATCATCAACAGTAGCAGTATCTATTGTATAGGACCATGATAGTTCATCTGATGCTACAGTTGCATCTAAAAAGGTAAGTCCACTATCAAAAGACAACTTAACAGATTTAATTCCCAGATCATCACTAGTGCTGCCGGTTAGAGTTATCTCACCCCTTACATAGTCTCCATTAACTATGACAGTACCATCTCCATAAGTTCCAATAGAAATTACAGGAGCTTCTATATCAACTTTATCACCAAGCCCAACCATTGCGTTGGGACAGGCAGCAATAAATACAACCGATAGAATTACTAAATATTTGAAAGAATTTTTAAAACTCATTATAACCCCTTTTACTCCGGATCGTATTTCTTAAATACAACAAAAAACAACCCCGTCTCATCATCGGCAGATAATGCAAAACTACTGAAAGATATCAAAATACCTTCCTGATTTGCAGCCGGAAAACTATTATTTCTACTTTAAAAAGCAGAATTGCCATTTATGCTTTTATAAAAATAGTCAGCAAAACCTGGTAATTGAAATACCTCAATAACCCGGGACTGCATACTATTCATAACAATACTGCCGCCAATTTTTTTTACACTTTCGAACAGATGGATAAAAGAACCAATACCTGCAGCAGAAACATATTCAGTATCAGACATATCAAAAACAATGTTTTTAATTCCATCATCAATAAGCTTCTCCATTTGTTCCTGAAAATAACCTGCATTATCAGAATTAATAGATCCATAAGTTTTGACTGTTACACTGTCATCAGTTGATTCTGTTAAATTAAAAGAACACCTTTGATCTTCTGAATAATACCTGGTAGACTCACTAACCTTTGTCTTCATTAATTCCATCCATTTATAAAAAATTTATACATATATCTAGAGCAATTTATATGCCAACTTTAAAATAGTAAATTTTGAATGCTAAAAGTGAGGTAAACAGAATAATCCGCCTTTTAGGTCGATAGACATCGACTCGTTAGTCGAAAATATATTGAAAAAATATATTTTTACGGTATAATAGGAGAAAATAGAAGAAGCTATAAAAAGGAATCTGATATAAATGAAAATTCTGAATATTCTGGTTTTAGATGATGATCCGACTCAAATAGAATTACTAAAGGTAATGTTTGAGAATATTGAATATCCTCCCTGTAAAACAATCTATACATCCAATGGGAATGATTTCTTTACGTACCTCTCCCGGGATCCCTATGATCTGGTTATTAGTGATTATTTTATGCCTGATATTACAGGTAGAGAAGTTTTAAATAAAGTTAAAATTGAAAAACCCGGCTGTGAAGTAATTATTATAACTTCCGGAACAACAACAAATGAAGCTATAGAATTAATGAAAAATGGTGCATACGATTTTCTGATTAAACCCATAAGTTTTGAAGTACTTAAAAATCGTCTGGTAAAAATATTTGATCTTAAAAATCTTATTCAGGAAAATGAAAGTCTATTGGAACAGGTTAAGGTCAAAGATGTCAGCTTCTCCAGTGATATTATTTTTAAAAGCAAAAAAATGGAAGATATAATTAACATAGCTGCACGTTCTGCAGGTACCGATTCAAATGTCCTGCTTAGAGGAGAAAGTGGAACAGGAAAAGAACTTCTTGCCAGAGCAATACATTACTCCAGTCTTAGAAAAGAAAAACCATTTATAACTATAAATATTGCAGCCCTGCCGGAAAGCCTTGTAGAAAGTGAACTGTTTGGACATATAAAGGGTGCTTACACAGGAGCGGATACTGAACGTACAGGTCGATTTGAAGAAGCTAAGGACGGAACAATTTTTATTGATGAAGCAGGTGATATTCCCCTTACTATTCAAATAAAACTTCTTAGGTTAATACAGTTTGGAGAATTTCAAAAAGTTGGATCAAATACTACTAAAAGAATAAGTGTTAGAATTATAGCTGCAACAAGTAGAAATTTGGAACAAATGATAAAAAATGGAGAATTCAGAGAAGATCTATTTTATCGTTTGAATGTAATTCCTATCAATATTCCGCCATTAAGAGAAAGAAAAGAGGATATTTCTCTACTTATTAATTACTTTCTAAAAATTAAAAGTGATAAACAAAACAGAGAGACAGCCATGTTAACAGATGAAACCAATGATCTTCTTATTAACTATTCATATCCCGGAAATATAAGGGAATTGGAAAATATTATCGAATATGCAATTGCAATTGGAAGAGGAAAATATATTACAAGTAAAGAACTTCCACAGATTCTGCAAAGTAATCCTGGTGAAAATGTAGAAAAAATACTGCAGGGGACTGAAGACTATAATAAAAGTATGATAAATTTTGAAACTATTTTTATTAAAAATATTTTAAATAAGTCAGGTGGAAATCAAAGTGCTGCAGCAAGATCAATGGGTATTTCTGAGCGAAAACTGCGGTCACGAATGGAAATTTTGGAGATAGAGAATACATTTAGATAATAAAACAAACCCGTATGGGCAGCCACACAGGGTCGATAAATCGATCCTGCGGGACTGCCCCTACTACTGTGATTTAACTGGTTTAGGTAATTTTAAGGTAAAAATAAGGCTTCCCAGACCAAAGACAGCTGCACTGGTAAACAGAACTTCCATTCCCAACTGCTCCCATAACAGACCACCCAGAAGTGCAATAACAACACTAATTAAATGGTTAACAGAAATTCCTGTGGACAGGGTTCCTGTTAATTCCTCCTGACCTTTGCTAAGAGAACGGACATAGACAGCCCTGGCAATACCTGCAGAAAAAAGCATTGCATCAAATACAAATACTACAGACACAACTATAAAAGCCACAGGTTGGGAAAATAAATGGTGAGCATATCCATAAAGCAGACAAAGAGTTATAAGAAGCCCGGAATCCAGAATTAAAATTTTTCTGTATCCCAGAATATCTACCAAACGCCCCATAATTGGATTCATAAAAATATTACCAAGAGCAAATATGCCGTATAGAGTAGCAATAAACTGGGTGGAAGCACCATAATTTAGAATTAACACATAAGGAGCAAAGGTCATAAAAACCTGTTTTCTAGCCCCAAAAAACATTTCCAGGATATAATAACGGGAAAACTTGCGTTTAAACATTAGCCGCCGTCGTTTTACATGCGCCTTACTGGATTTCAACCTGAATGTAAAAAGTAATGCAAGAAATGTAAAAACAGCTCCAATAATAAAAATCAATCTAAAAACGGAAACCGAACCCAAATGCCCTAACCCAAGAAAGAGTGCAGTAACCAGATAAAAGCCTATAACAGATCCAACATTCCCTGCACTTCTGGCAAGGCCCATAGCAACACCTTCTTTTCCAGGTAAAGCAGAGTGAATGGCTATAGACTGCCTTATAGGCATTACGAGATGCTCTCCTGTACTCCATAAAACTATAAGAGTAACTGCAGCCCACCTGGCTTCCAGTGCAAAAGAAAGACCAGCCATTCCAAGAAGAGAAATAAAGAATGCTATTCTTATAATTCTGTTCTCCGGAATTCTGTATAACAAAGCAAGCATCAGAAAAAGAAGAAGCCCCGGAAGCTCCCTGAGGAATTCCACTACCCCTCTTTCAAAACGATCTATATGTAATATTTCCGCCAGAAAATTATTTAAAGCACCACCGTACAAACCAACAGCAATTCCAAAAATAAACATACTGAATAAAAAGGATTTTATATGTG
>DAOWEB010000008.1 GCA_030638735.1 Spirochaetaceae bacterium | reverse complement strand
GGATCAATCACTTGAACTAATGGAAAACTGGTTACAGTCAGGCCAGAAATTCGATATTGTTGCTGCTCAGAATGATAATATGGCAATGGGCGCACTCGTGGCAATTGAAAATGCAGGTCTTTCTGATCAGATAAAGGTTTATGGTATTGATGCCACAACTGATGCAAAGAAAGCGATCGAAGAGAATCGTCTGATGGGAACTGTATTTCAGGATGCTTCCGGGCAGGGTCGGATGGCTATTGATGTAGCTTTTAAAATTGCCAATGGAGAAACTGTAGATAGTATTATCTTTATTCCTTATCTCCCGGTTGATATAGATAATTTATCTGATTTCTAATTAGTAATTATTATAAGGCTTCATTAAGTTTCGGGCAGACGTGTCCGGGGCTTTTTGTTATTCAGAATTCATTCTCAGGAACCAAATACTGCTTCATTCCTGTATTTTTTTCTGTATACAGTCGGTGCGAACCCTGTATACTGCTTAAAAACTCTTGAAAAATGGAATTCACTGTAAAAATTTAATTTTTCAGCAATGGAATAAACTGCCAAACCAGTGTCAGTCAGCATATATGTTGCAGCTTCAATCTTTAATTTTGTAAAATACTTCATTGGAGTAATTTTCATTTTTCTTTTAAATAATCTGATAAAGTAGGAATCACTAAGATTAAGTCTCGAGGTAATATCCTCTAATGTCAGATGATATGTTACATTATCCTGCATAATCTTTAATGACTTTTCAATATGAATACTACTGGATTCGTTAAAATGAAAATCTCTCTTTTCTACTAAGGTATATAAAAAAGAGATCAACTGATGGGAAGCGGATTTTTGCAGATTACTATTATGTGAGAGTCCTTTCTCTTTTAATTCCTCAAAGAAAAACCGGTAGTTTGTACCTATATCATAATTCTGTTTAATCAGCATCTCCTGTGTAATAAGTCTCTCAATTTCACCATCCTCTGATGAGAGTTTAATAAGGACTGCATAGTAGCTTAGAGGTTTGTAATTATCATCAGTAATTATGGAGTGATCACATTCAGGTGAAGTGATAAAAAAAGATCCAGGGTTGATTCTGTATATGTTTTTATTATTCAGGAATTTACCTGTACCCTGTATAAAATAGTGGATTTCAAATTCATCGGATCCATGGTGGTGAAATCTTCCGTGCCATTTTTTCTCTTTTTTATCCTTCATCTGATAGACAAAGACTACATCAGAAAAATTCATTATTTGTATCCATATGTCAATTATATGCATGTAATAACAGTTCTGTCCATTGAAAAATAGATTATTCGGGTAGAAAATAATTACTATGCCGGAGGTTGGAATATGAAGACAGTCATTGGAATTGATAACGGTACTCAAAGTACAAAGGTTATTTTTTATGATTTTGAAAATAAGGTAATAGTTGCTTCTGCATCTGCTCCCCATGAATTGATTAGTTCAAATGATGGTACCAGTGAACAAAAGGCAGAATGGTGGATAGAGGCACTTGAAAGTTGTTTTAGTGAGATTGAACCAGAGATCAAAAAAACAGCTGTTGCGGTTGGAGTTTCCGGTCAGCAGCATGGATTTGTCCCTTTGGATAAGGATGGAGAAGTACTCTACAATGTAAAGCTGTGGTGTGATACTTCAACTGCATCTGAATGTAATGAAATTGAAGCCAGCTATGGTTCGGGAGAGTCTATTCTCAGTGAAGCAGGCAATCGAATCCTCCCTGGATATACTGCATCAAAAATACTGTGGTTGAAAAAAAATTACAATGATCTATACAGAAGAATGCAGCATATACTTCTGCCTCATGACTACATAAATTTTTATTTAACCGGAAAATACACAATGGAATATGGGGATGCATCAGGAACCGGACTTCTAAATATTACCAAACGCAAATGGGATAAGGATGTACTCCATGCTCTTGATTCAGATCGTGATTTGTCTGAGTGTCTGCCCTTCTTAATCGAAGCTCATGAAACTGCCGGACAGATTACAGAATTTATTTCATCAAGACTTGGTATTCCTCCGGGATTAATTGTTTCTTCCGGTGGAGGGGACAACATGATGGGAGCAATTGGTACAGGTGCTACAGATATAGGTGTTATCACCATGAGTCTTGGTACTTCAGGTACAATTTATGGTTATTCTGATAAACCTGTAGTGGATGAAAAAGGAAATCTTGCCGCTTTCTGCTCATCCAATGGAGGCTATCTTCCTCTTCTATGCACAATGAACTGTACAGTAGCAACAGAACAAATGCGTAATCTTTTTGAGTATGGAGTAAAGGAGTTTGATGAAATTGCATCAAAAGCTCCTGCAGGGAGCGAAGGGGTAATTACTTTACCTTTTTTTACAGGAGAACGCACACCCAATCTTCCTAATGGTAAAGGTTGTATTGTAGGTATGGATATAACAAATACTAAAAAGGAAAATATTTTCAGATCTTCTTTGGAATCAGCTATCTTTGGTATGCGGCTGGGACTGGATTCATTTAAAGATCTGGGCTTCAAGGTCAAAGAGATCAGGTTGATTGGTGGTGGTTCAAAATCTGCAGTATGGAGACAGATAGCTTCAGACATTTTAAATTTACCAATTGTTACACCAGTTCAGGAAGAAGCTGCAGCTTTAGGCGGAGCTATCCAGGCATTGTGGGCTCTTGATCATATAAAAGGAAAAAAAACAGATATAAATTATCTTGTTAAACAGCATGTAGGATTGGACAATAAAAAGAGCTGTATCCCTATTTCGAAAAATGTAAAAATTTATAATGAAGTATATAAAACTTATAATAAATATGTAGAAGCTTTAACAGAAATATTTAAATAGAGCTGGTCGGGACTTCGTCGCCTGGTCACAGACTTCGTCTGTTGCTCGGCTATGCTTCCGTACCTGCTCATCTATGCAACCTAAGGAGAAAATTATGAAAGATTATTTTATTGGTAATGCTGAGTATTTTAAGGGTATAGGAAAAGTAAATTATGAGGGGAGTGGATCTGATAATCCACTTGCATTTAAATTCTATGATGAGAAGAAAATTGTTGATGGGAAAAGTATGAAAGAACATCTCCGGTTTGCCGTTTCATACTGGCATTCTTTCTGTGGTGATGGTACTGATCCATTTGGGTCAGCAACTCAATCCCACCCATGGAATGATAAAGATCCTATGACTGGTGCAAAACAGAAAGCAGATGCAGCATTTGAGTTCTTTACAAAACTGGGTGTACCATACTATTGTTTTCATGACAGAGATGCATCACCCGAGGGAAGTTCCATAGTCGAATCAGAGAAGAATCTGGAAATTATTACTAAAGTTTTAAAAGAACGGCAGGATGAGACTGGAGTGAAGCTGCTGTGGAATACTGCCAATATGTTTTCCCATCCCCGCTATATGAATGGAGTTGCTACTAATCCAAATTTTCAAGTACTTACTTATGGAGCCGCCCAGGTTAAGGCTGCTCTGGATTCAAATATGATATTAGGCGGACAGGGTTATACCTTCTGGGGTGGTAGAGAAGGGTATATGTCCTTGTTTAATACAGATATGAAACGGGAACTCGATCATCTTGCTAAGTTTCTATCTATCTCAAGAGATTATGGCAGGAAAATAGGATTCAAAGGAACCTTTTATATTGAGCCCAAACCTATGGAACCATCAAAGCATCAGTACGACTATGATGCAGGTACTGTTATTGCATTTCTTAAAGAATATAATCTGGATAAAGATTTTAAATGTAATATTGAGGCCAATCATGCTACTCTTGCAGGTCATACATTTGAACACGATCTTCAGGTTTGTGTAGATGCCGGAATGCTGGGCAGTGTTGATGCAAATATTGGTGATATGCAGAATGGCTGGGATACTGATCAGTTTCCAACCGATGTCTATGACACCACAAAAGCAATGCAGGTTATCCTGTCGATGGGTGGATTTGTTACCGGTGGTTTGAATTTTGATGCGAGAATACGCCGGAACTCAACAGAGCTAGAAGATCTTTTTATTGCTCACATTGGTGGTATGGATGCCTTTGCTCTTGGGCTTATGATTG
>DAOWEB010000351.1 GCA_030638735.1 Spirochaetaceae bacterium | reverse complement strand
TGGAATGAACGGGATCGAAACTTCAAGGAAGATCAGAGAAGAGCTTGAAAATATAGAGTCCCCTAAAATAGTTATGATAACCAGCTTCGGTCGTGAAGATATTATGAATCAGGCACAAAAAGTAAATCTTGATGGGTTTTTAATAAAACCAGTGAGCCCATCAATGCTGTTCGATACAATTATGGAAGTGTTTGGAAAGAGTTCCGGCATTACTAAACGGGATATAGCAGGAGAGGAGAAACCAGAAGGCTTTGATAAGATTCTGGGAGCAAGGATTCTTTTGGCAGAGGACAATGAGATTAATCAGCAGGTTGCTGTTGAAACTCTGGAGGCGGAAGGGTTTTATGTGGAAGTTGCAGAAGATGGGAAATTGGCATTGGAGATGTTGGAAAAGGATAAGTATGATCTTGTTTTAATGGATCTTCAGATGCCTGTTATGGATGGATTCGAAGCTACCGGTAAAATTCGTAATATAAATAAGTACAAAAATCTTGCAATTGTAGCCATGACAGCCGATGCCATGACAGGGGTTCGGGAGAAGGTAATTGATGCAGGAATGAATGACTATGTAACAAAGCCGATTGTTCCCAAGGATCTCTGGATGTCCCTTGCAAAGTGGATCAAACCAGGAAATCGTAAGCTGCCTGAAGGATTCAAGTTACCAGGGGACGGGGTAAAAGGTCAAACTGATGATACGATCGTAATTCCTGCTGTTGAGGGATTGAATGTGAAAGAAGGGCTTTCTCATGTCAGTGGAAATAAGAAACTGTATTTAAATCTACTTACAAAAGTTAGAGACGGGTATGGAGATACGGTTAACGAGATAAACGAAGCTGTTAAAAAAGGAGACAGAGAGCTTGCAGTCAGACTGGCGCATACAGTTAAGGGTGTAGCAGGGAATATCGGAGCAGAAGAGGTTCAGCAGGCAGCGGCTGTTGTGGAAGCATCATTAAAGGACGCAAGCGAAAAAGATGAAAATATTGAGAAACTGGATAATGTACTATCCGCATTAATAGGAAATCTTAAGCAGGTATATCTGGATTTGAAAGCAGACACAGATTGTGAAGACTCTAAAACTGAGATCAATTCTGAAATGCTGAAAGAACTTCTTAAAGAACTTAAACCAGTACTTGAAAAGAGAAAACCTAAACCCTCAAAAAAGATCATTGAAATGATTAGCACATATAAAATGCCGGAAAGTATATGCCGGGAGTTTGAAAAAATATCGAAGTTTATAAGTATATATAAGTTTAAAGAAGCAATGATAGAATTAAACCTAATGCAGCAAAAAATATCGGAGGAGGAAAAAACAATTCTGGTCACTGATGATGTCGAAACAAGTAAAAGATCCTTGATTTAATTCTGTGGTCCAGAGATGACAGGCAGCGGACAGTTTCACCCAATTAATGAAAAAGTAAGGAGAAAAAAAGATTATGAATATATTAAAAAGTTGGATATTGTTTATTTTCATTTTTACATCCTGTATCCCAGTATTTGCGACTGATCAAAATCAGGCCGTTTCCATTGTATACAACAGGGGTATAGCGCCAATTAAGTTCACAGATAGTGACAATAATCCTTCCGGGATTCTAAACGATTACTGGAAGCTGCTGGATAAAAAAGCCAACATTAATTTTAACTTTATGGAAGCTGATACATTTGGTGAATCACTTGAAATGGTAAAAGACGGCAGAGCCGATATACATGCCGGTATCTTTTATACTGAAGAGCGGGCTGAATTCCTGGATTACTCAGAACCTGTACTCAATTTAAAATACTACCTCTACTCAAGCCACGACCTTGATCCCCCGAACAGACTGGCGGATGTAAAAGGTCTTTTTCTGGGAACAGTTCAGGGAGGCTATACTGAAAATGAAATTAAAAAAATTATCCCAGAAAACAGACTCATTGTATATGAAGATTTTAAGTCGATGTTTGAAGCTGCTCTTAATGGAGAAATCAAGGTTTTTGTATCATCCGATATCCATCTTAATTACTATTTATCAGTAAATAACAGAGACAATCATTTCAGACATGGAAAAGATTATCTCTATGAACAGACATACTACGGTGCTTCAGCAAAAGGGAAGGAAGGCCTTATCGAAAAGATAAGATTCAGCCAGACTCTTTTAACCGATATTGATAGTACCAAGCTGAAGAATAAATGGCTTAATTTTAAGGCTGCTGATGCTTTTGTACCGGGAATCAATATTTTTACAGAAGAAGAAATTGCCTGGATGCAGAAGCAGAGGACAATAACCCTTGGATCTGATTATAAATGGGCTCCTTTTGACTTCGCTGATTCAGGGGGTCAGCACTCGGGTTTATCTTCTGATATCATCAAACTGATTGAACAGAAATCGGGGCTGAAAATAAATGTTGAGACTGGTATATGGTCAGAAATATTGGAAAGAATGAAAAAAGGTGAACTGGACGGACTTGCCTGTGCAGTCGCTACAGATGAACGTAAAGAATACCTCACTTTCACCCCTCCCTACTTATCAACACCTACAGCTATATTCATTAGAGAGGGAACAGAGAATATCGGAGATATACAGGATCTATCAGGAAAAACAGTGTCCGTGAATGAGGGTTCTTACATGCATGACTGGCTGAAAACCAGATATCCTAAAATTAATCTGCATCTTACAACATCAAATACTGAATCTATTCAGGCTGTCTCTTATTTCAGAGCAGATGCATTTATGGGTAATCTTGCGGTTGCAAATCATGTAATAAGTCAAAAATTATTGACCAACTTAAAGGTTGCCTTTACACTGCCGAATAAAAATACAGATATTTCAGTGGCAATTGATAAAAACCAGCCTGTTTTACAGGAAATTATCAATAAGGCTCTTGAGAGTATAAGCTACGAAGAAAAACTGATAATTCAAAATAAATGGTATATAGAATCAACAGAAGAGAAAATAGTTCTTTCTGAAAATGAGAGATCCTGGCTGGAGAGGAATCCTGTAATAAGAGTTGCTGGTGATCCCAACCAGCCCCCCACTTCCTATAGGGATGAAGAAGGGAATTATATCGGGATCATCCCCGATATCTTCAAGCGTATAACCGAAAAGGGTGATCTTCATTTTGAAATTGTTCCTACAAACTATTGGAGCGATACTATTGAGTTAATGCGCCTGGACAAAATTGATATTATTGATGGGATAGAAGAAAACAGCGAGCGAAGAGAATTTATGAACTTCTCAGATGTATATTTAAATATGGATATTGTAATAATAACCAGAGATGATAATGCCTTTATCAAGAAGCTTGAAAATATTAGAGATAAAACCATAGGAATAGTCAAAGACTATAATATTGAATATCAGCTGTCGGCCGAACATATACATCTGAAGCCGGTTTTATACAATCACCCAAAAGATGGTCTAAAAGATGTTTCAAATGGGATTCTAGATGTTTTTCTTATCGATATCCCAACTTTTGAATATTATTCACAAAAATCATCTCTTTCCAATTTAAAAATTTCCGGATTTACACCCTATTCTTTCAATTTTGCTATAGGAGTAAAAAAAGATGCTCCGGAACTTGTATCCATATTAAACAAAACACTGGGTATGATTTCCCAGAAAGAAAAAAGTAATATTTATACTAACTGGGTAACTCTGGAAAAACCTTTAATAGATTATTCATTACTCTGGGGAATTCTCCTTGGGGCAGTTGTACTTTTTGCTGTAATATTCTACTGGAACAGAAGCCTTGCCGAGCAGGTAACACTCAGGAAAAAGGCTGAACTGGAAGCTCTTAATGCGTCCAGGATAAAGAGTGATTTTCTTGCTAATATGAGCCACGAAATTAGAACACCAATGAACGCAATTATCGGTTTGGGAAGCCTTCTAGCAAAAACAGAACTAAACCCGAAACAGAGGGATTATTCAGAAAAGATAGGAAGGTCAGCCAGAAACCTTCTGGGGATTATCAACGATATTCTTGATTTTTCGAAAATTGAAGCTGACAAGATGGATATAGAAGAGATCGATTTCAATTTAACTGATGTAATGGAAAATCTTTCAAGTATGATTGGAAATAAGGTTGTAAATCGGGGTCTCGAATTAATTTTTAACCAGAATACTGATGTTCCACCAAATCTTATTGGAGATCCTCTGCGTCTTGGACAGATACTCTTAAATCTTACAAACAACGCAGTCAAATTCACCGAAAAAGGGGAAATTGAAGTTTCTGTTAAAGTACTTACTAAAGATGATACGGAAGCTATGCTGCGTTTTGATATTCGGGATACAGGAATAGGTCTGACACAGGATCAGGTGGGGAAACTCTTTAAATCTTTTTCACAGGCAGACACTTCCACCACAAGAAAATACGGAGGAACAGGGCTTGGTCTTACTATAAGTAAAAAATTATCAGAACTAATGGGCGGATACATAGGTGTTGAGAGTAAACATGCTAAGGGAAGTACCTTTTATTTTACAGCCAGGTTCGGGATTGGAAAAGAGAGGGTAAAGCGTACAGCACCTGAAAATCTTAAAGGGCTGAATGTGCTTGTGGTAGACGACAACGAGACATGTCAGGATGTAATGACATCGTATCTTGAAGATTTTTCCTTTAATGTTACCACTGTTGGTAATGGTAATCTTGCCATACGTGAACTTGTTCAGGCTAAAGCTGCAGAGGGAAAGGAATATGATCTTGTTCTAATGGACTATCAGATGCCCGGTATGAACGGTATTGAAACTTCAAGGAAGATACGGGAAGAACTTGAAAATGTGGAGTCCCCTAAAATAGTTATGGTAACCAGTTTCGGCAGAGAAGATATTATGGATCAGGCGCAGCAGGTAAATCTGGATGGATTTCTGATAAAGCCGGTAAGTCCTTCTATGCTGTTTGACACAGTTATGGAAGTATTTGGAAGGTACCAGGGCATTGAAAAACGGAGCACAACCAGAGAGAAGAGACCGGAGGGCTTTAGAAAAATACTGGGAGCAAGAATACTCCTGGCAGAGGACAACGAGATTAATCAGCAGGTTGCAGTGGAAACACTGGAGGCTGAGGGATTTTATGTTGAAGTCGCTAATGATGGCCGGGAAACACTGGATATGCTGGACCATGGCAAGACCTGTGACTGGTACGATCTTATCCTGATGGATCTGCAGATGCCTGTAATGGATGGATTTGAAGCTACCAGGAAAATTCGGGAAATTGATGGGTTCAAAGAACTGGCAATAATAGCCATGACAGCAGATGCCATGACAGGGGTTCGGGAGAAGGTAATCGATGCAGGGATGAACGACTATGTAACAAAGCCGATTGTTCCCAAAAATCTATGGGCTGCCCTTACAAAATGGATCAAACCAGGAAATCGTAAACTACCTGAAGGTTTTAAGAAACCATGGAACGAGGTAAAAGGTCAAACAGATGATACGATCATAATTCCTGCTATTGAAGGATTGAATGTTGAAGAAGGGCTTTCTCATGTCAGTGGTAATAAGAAGCTGTATTTGAATCTTCTTGTAAAGTTTAGAGATGGATATGGTGAAACTGTTAGGGAAATTGAAGAAGCTATTGTAAATAATGACAGAGAACTTGCAGTAAGACTGGCCCATACAGTTAAGGGTGTTGCAGGAAATATTGGAGCAAAAGATGTACAGCAGGCAGCGGCAGTTGTGGAATCCGGGATTAAGAACGAAACTGGAAAAGATATTGATTTTGAAAAACTGGAAGCAGTACTTTCCGCTTTAATCGGGAATCTTAAACGGGCAGATCTGGATTTGAAAGAGGACACAGGAAGTGAAAATTCAAAAACAGAGATAGATCCCAATATGCTGAAAGAGCTTCTTGAAGAACTTAAACCCATGCTGGAAAAAAGAAAGCCTAAACCGGCTAAAGAGATAATTGAAAAAATAAGTGGGTTTACATTACCTGATAGTTTAAGCTCAGAGTTTGAAAAACTGGCGAGCTTTGTTAGTAAATACAAGTTTAAGGAGGCGATGGTAATTCTGAAGGTGCTGCGGGAGAAATACACAGTAATTTAATGTTTGAAGGAGATAAATACATGTTGTCTGTTATCATAATTGGAATCGTCTTGCTTGCAGTAACAATCTGCATACATGCCATAGGATCATTGTTATGGTTGAGAAGATTATATAAAAGAATGAATAATTGGAATGATTATCTTCAAACCGGCAAGGTCTTACAAGTTTTTATAACAACTGCTTCTGTTTTATTTATCTTACACCTTCTTGAAGTTATAGTATGGGCCTTTTCATATCATTTTTTACCTATTATAGAAATTACTTCCTTTGAAGAAGCTATTTATTTTTCATTTGTTAACTATACAACTCTCGGTTATGGAGATATTGTTCTTAGCAGCAGATGGAAAATATTAGGAGGAATGGAAGCAATGAACGGCATATTAATTTCAGGATGGAGCGCGGCGCTGTTATTTGCCATGGTTCAGCAGATATGGAAAAAAATGAAAAAAAGTTGAGAATGAAACCAATCCTGAAGAAGTGAGTTCTCTACGGCAGAAATCTTGTTTGACAGCGATTCTAATTTTTACTACACTTTATTTGTGGTCTTGCGTCTATTAGTATTTGAAAGGAGTGACGGAAAATGAAAAACCCTTTGTATATTGAATGGAATGAAAAAAATAACCTTGATATTCCTATTATCGACGAGCAGCACAGGGCTTTTATCGCATTATTAAACACATTTCATTATATGCTGCAACAAGGTAAGGGATTTAATATCATAAATAAAAACAGGGCTATAATACTTCAACATTTTGCTGAAATTCATTTTAAGGTAGAGGAAGATATAATGGCGAAGGCAGGTTATCCTCTTCTTGAGAAACATATAGAAAAGCACAAAAAAATAATGAGGGGTATACACAAAACAGTTCAGGAAGTACTTACTACCGGTGATCCTTTGACTGCCTTGGAATTTGTGCGCGATTGGTGGCTTACTCATATTAATAAACAGGATAGACACTTTTGTGACTATATAAATAAAAAAGGAATCAATATATAAGGAAAAATAAAAACTTGTTTATAGGTTATGTATAGATTATTGTAAATACTCAATCATAATTTAATGAAGAAGAAAAGAATTCCCTGATGAGTTGATATACAGGAGAATCTAATGAAAAGAAGTTATCTATTTCGTTTATTTCTTATATTCGCCGCACTTATCCTTACAACATTGGTTATTCTGACTATTCTTAAAGTTGATCCGAGTGCCCGATCATTAACTGCTGCAGCTGCCTCAGAAGGAATATCAATAGCCTATAGTAAAGACTTTATCCCTTTTCATTTTACCAACGATAATGGTCAACCCTCAGGTATGATGATCGATCTGCTTCGTCTCTGGTCTGAAAAGACCGGAATTGAACTTGAGTTCAAAGCCGCTGACTGGAATAACACACTGAGCATGGTTGGAGACGGGAAGGCCGACATCCATGCAGGTCTGTTTTTCAGCAGGGAACGGGACAAGTACCTCGACTACAGTGAGGCATTTTCTAAAACCGAAACTCATTTTTTCAGTCACACATCTCTGCCCCCAGTCCTCGAGATAGAAGATCTTGCAGCCTA
>DAOWEB010000273.1 GCA_030638735.1 Spirochaetaceae bacterium | reverse complement strand
TGGTTAAGCGTTGTTTCATTTTTTTTGCCGGTTCATTATTCCTAAGAAAGAGAACTGCTGCCTCACTGAAAGCCCATTTAAGATGAGCATTACCAATTTTGTTATGTCCACCTTTTACTCTTTTACCGGCAGATTCATGGGAGCATTTAACAAGCCGGGCATAAGAGATAAAATTCCCAACTCCTGGAAATCTATCGATATCATTTATTTCATAAAGTATTACCAGGGACAGAATTGGACCCACCCCATGAATTGATCGGAGTAGATGATACGATATTGGATCATGATATACAGCATGCTTTTTTATATCTGATTCAATGTCTAATAGAATACGATGGTATGAATCCAGAAGAGACATATCAGTTTCAATACTTTTTTTAGCGAATTTATTATCAAACCTGTCTGAAAGATTAACCCTGTTTGAGGCATGTGCAATATTCTTTTCAAAAGCAGGGAAATTATACTGAGTATTGGTATTCTGGATATGAGCCAGTAATGCTGACCAATGATGGACAAAATATTGACGACGGCGGAGAAGATCCCGGGTTGCCCTCATTTTTCGTGGATACACATATGCTATGGGGAACATCCCTCCACGAAGCATAGTTGCTAACTTGAATGAATCGATTTTGTCGTTTTTAGACTTACCTCCATGAATTGCTTTCATGTATAGAGCGTGGCCAAGAGCAAAAGGAATATTGTTGTCCTCAAGGCAGTCAGCCATCCAATACCAGGTGAATACACATTCGACGCCGACAATTACATTTGCCTTATATGGTTCCAGAGCCTGCAGTAAATGCAGTGGATCTGCATCCATGTTTTTGTGAAAGATTTTTTTGCCCTGATTGTCGATTACACAAATGTACATTTTCCTTGCATGTAAATCGATACCGGCATAGAATTGATGTTGTGAATTGGGCGTTCAATTTCTAAAGGTCCTATAGAGTACAATCATGTACCCAAAACACAGTAGGATGGACATGATTGCTACGTTATGTCCCACAAATTAAAGACTTGGTACATGTTGTTGACTTGTGAACCCAAATAGGTAATAATGGTACATATGAATGGGTTTGATCCAAAAATTCCATATAATGAATTAGCATTCCTTCCTCCAGATGTCTTAAAGATTGAAACAATTGAGATTTTAAGGAATGAGAATAAAGCTGTCGCTGCAATATCTGAATTGAAAGGAATTGCAAATATAATTCCAAATCAGTCGATTTTAATAAATTCCATTGTTTTACAGGAAGCAAAAGACAGTTCAGAAATTGAAAATATAATTACCACAAGAGATGAGTTATATAAAGCTGCTTCGGTCAGCTCTACAAAAAGTGATGCTGCAACTAAAGAAGTTCTGTATTACAGAGAAGCTTTATATGATGGGTTTTCCAGGATTCTTAAAAGAAAGTTGCTTTCAATAAATGATATAATTGGAATACAAAAGATTCTTCTCCAAAATGATGCAGGCATAAGAAAAATTCCTGGAACGGCTTTAGTAAATGATAGAAAAAATGAGATAATCTACACGCCCCCTCAAGGAGAAGATGTTTTAAATAGTTTAATGGGAAATTTTGCTTCATATTTGAATGATAATGATAGAAGTCTTACTAAATTGGCAGTACTTCATTATCAATTTGAAACTATACATCCTTTTTATGATGGGAATGGTCGAACAGGCAGAATTATTAACATATTATATTTAATAATGAAGGGATATCTTGATATTCCAATTTTATATCTCAGTTCATATATTATTAAAAATAAATCTCGATACTATGAATTATTATTATCTGTAACTACAAGTAATAATTGGGAAGAATGGATCATTTATATTTTAAATGGAATTGAAGAAACTGCCAAAGAAACAATAAGAAAAATTAAGAATATAAAAGTATTAATTGATAAAACTATTGAGGATGTAAAACTAAAAGCTCCCAGGATATACTCAAAAGAACTGGTTGAAGTTTTGTTTGTTCATCCTTATTGTAAAGTGGATTTTATTACAAGAGAAGTTGGAGTTGAACGAAAAGCGGCCTCAAGATATTTGCATCAATTAAAAGAAGCTGGTATTTTAGAGATATATAAAATTGGTAAAGAAAATATATTTATCAATAAAGAACTAATGGAGCTGTTAAAAAAGTGAATATGAAATGCTTGTAATGTACATGATATGGATAAAAAATTAATGGAATTCTCAACATTTAAATCGAGCAAAAGTAAGGAAATACAACAGCTATTCACTAAGGTATTTTCCGACTCAGAAGGCGAGGTAATAGGAAACTTAACTTATGACATAATGACCGGCACCGATGCTCAGGACCTTTATGGATTTGTTGCCGCTGAAAATGAACAAATCATAGGCAGTATTTTATTTACAAGGTTATCTTTTCAAAGTGGAGTTAATGCTTTTCTCCTATCCCCTGTAGCTATACATACAAGCCACCATGGAAAAGGCATTGGTCAAAAGTTGACCAGGTAGAGGAGTTTGAAACACGTCTGGATCTGGCTATAAATACATCCCTGCCCCAGGAGCAGATAGATTTAAAATCCAAACTCCACATAAACGTTATCCCGATCAACAGTGGGATTTTGCGGGATATAATATAAATGCGGATTTTCTTTAGTTTCCGTAGATACAGCTTTTGTCACATATTGTTGAAGTTCATCTGTACATACTGTTCCATCACCATCAGCATCCCCTGCACCTTTAACTGCCTGAATTATATATTCAGTAAATAATCCGTTTTCATACCCCCTTTTTTCGTATGAGACCTCATCGCCCCGGCAGGAAGAAAATACTATAGCACCTGAACGCCGCACTACATCGTTATATATATATCGATTTTTATCATAAAGATAGGTTCTGGGTTCCTGTTCCGGTGCTGTTTCCTTTTCAGAATGGACCACTTCTAATCCGCGCTCCATAATCGGTATTCTCGCACTTACACCTTTATTGCCGGAAGCAGTCAGAGTTATTTGTTGCATCATTTCAGGTTCCCATTCACCGGAACCACATGTATCCATTAGGAATAGTTTTTTTCTTGGTGGAATTCCCTGCATGAGAGTTTCCAATTTCTCAAAATCTATTGCCGTCTGGGAGAGATTATTTTGATCGGTCTCGTGAATAAGAAAATAATAGGTAGCATATTTATCATCATCGTGAACTCCATGTCCTGAAATAAAAATTACGACCGTATCATCTACCGTAGTTTCTATTAGAAGGGTTTTTACCTTCGCAATATTCTCCCGGGTAACTTCTTCATCTATAAAAGTGTGCGTCACCACCTGATGGAAACTCTTTTTCGTTGTATTAAAAAGCCGTTTGAGGTCTTCTGCATCTTTATGGGCATATTGAAGATTGAGACTATTGTCCTTATATTTTGAAACTCCAAAGCCAATATAATAGAGTGTGCCTTTTACATGCTCTTCATTATAGGATGCATATAATACTGAGCGAAATGATTCGTCTCCCGCAGAGTTCATACAGGAAATCTCGATCTTGTTTTCATCCGAACTTAGCTCGATAGTTTCGGTTACATCCTTTTTATGCCCGGAAAGTTCCCTGCCATAAGCTCCGAACAAAGGCACATCATTGATGTAGATATTGTAGCTCTTCAACCGCTCTATACTGTCGGAAAAGGAGAGGTTTAGAGTCATATACTTCCCCTCCTGAATACTGCTTGTTATTCCTGCTTCTGGTACGCGGTAATCGTCACTTAAATCCTGTTCGGTTAATCCAAGCCGGCGGAGTCGCCGCAGGTATTGAATGAAGTAATGATCGATTAATGCAGAATCATGATTGGGGAATCTTTTAAGGATAAGGTCGGGTCTGTTGTTTCGCACTGCAAACTGGTCGATATTCCATGATTCCAAACCTTGTACCATGGCTACCAGTCCACTTCCCCGGGGAGATGAATCCCAATATCCGTCATGGGTGAAAATAAGCCACTGGGAACCATCGCTGTTTGTCATAAAGGCTGTCCAGTCACCTGTTTCTATGTCCCAGAGCCGCATGGTACCATCTGAACTGCCGGAAAGGAGGTTTTTCCCGTCCAAAGAGAACTTGATTGAGTTGACACTTCCCGAATGGGCTGTAAAGGTTTTAATTTTTCTCCCGGTCTTCGCTTCCCTCAATTCGATGATACCATTACCGGCACCCGAGACAAACATGGTGTCGTTTGGAGAAAATGCTACCGATGCAATATCAAATGAGTCGCTGGTATATGACGCCATCTCTTCACCCGTTTCTATGTCCCACATAGCTATGTTGCCGAATCCGATTCCTGCCAGCATATATTTATCATCATGGGAAACAGCCAGGTTTTTACTCATATTAAATGGGTTGTAGGGTATGCTGATTGATCTTAATGGTTTGCCTGAAAGGGGATCACGAAAATCCACCCTATCATAACTCCGGGTAACTAAATAACTCCCCCCAGGCGAATATTCCAGATAATCCGCAACTTCTTCTATACTGTAAATTTGTACACCGCTATCGTACGTATAAACGGAAATGCTACTCCTGGGAAATGAATCATTTTCGGTATATATCCATTCCGTTCCACTAACAGCAAGATATTTACCGTCCGGCGAGAGAGTAATATGATACCCCTCTGAGGATTTCCGGCCCGCAATTACACGCCCCTTGTCCATTGCCTTATTAGAGATACTCCGGAATTGTATATTTGAGTTTTTATTAACAACCAAAACCGTATCGTTGTCCGGGGAGAACAAAACACCGCCAGAGTATCTGGTAATATCCGGAAAATGTTTTACTACTCTTCCGTCAGTTAGGCTCCAGATTACGGCATGATCTTCAAACTCTTCACACCACTGGGTGATTCCCTCCCACTCGGATGAGTTTTGTACTAATCTTCTAAAAGATGATAAACCGAACTCTCCATTCGGGGAAAAGAAAACCTCCTCAACCGTGCCAGTATCTCCTTTTAAAACCTGGATTTTCTTCATGGACGAAAGGTCCCAGATTTCAATTGTATTATCCCCCCCACCGAAGGCAATAGAAGAACCCTCAGGTGACGGGCTTATGGAGGTTATTCCCACAGCCGGGTAGGGATTCGCGCCTACTGTTACCTCTCCCAGAGTTGAGTCCCATACTTTAATTCTGTTTAAATATCCGTTGATATCTTTGTCGGCTGTAATAACATATCTGCCGTCTGAGGTAACTGTCCCAATTCTGTTTTTATTGAATTCCTTAAATTTGTTAACATCATAGAGCCGTTTGCACTTTCCTGTTGCTAATTCCCACAAAATTACATTACCGCTCCAGGGAAAGACCAGAAGATACTCGCCGTTAGAAGAAAAAGCAGCATAATATAGACCTTTAAAATCATCTACTGTAAGCCTGGCAACAGTATTATTATTAGTAAAATCCCATACAACTACCTCCCCCTTATCATTTTCACCGGCAAGAATATCTCCAAGGGGTGAAAAAGCAATGCCTCCGAACAGGGGGAGTTCTTCCAAAAATTGATAAGTTGTTATATCGCATAATTCCCATTTATGTTTTTCTCTATTCAAATTTATCAGATGCCGCCCGTCCGGTGAAACTATAATGGAGGTGTCGTAAAGTTCACTGTTGTCATCCTCAGGGATCAAACTTGCTTTTACTTTTCCCGATTCTGCGTCCCATACAAAGATTGTGTTATCAAAGGCCTTACTTACGATTAAGCGGTCGTCCGGTGAAAAGGAGACGTAACTTATTGCCTCTGAATGCCCGATAAAGGTACGGAGAAGATGCCCGGTATCTACATCCCACAATTTTACCGTATTGTCCGCGCTTCCGGAGACGATCAGCTTACCACCTGATGCATAGGCTATGGAGGTTATTTTGTCGGAATGTCCGAGCTGGACAATCATTTCAGTTTTATTTTCACAAACAGCAGTAGCTATAAATAAAACCAGGAATAATAGAGTGAATATTTGTATGAAAAACGAACGCATATTACTACTATATAACGAAGGTCCGAATAGACTCAAGATATTCCAGTTGACCCCATTGTCTAAAGTTCAGCTTCATCCCTAAAAAACAGTAACAACCACTGAACGTTCTGACCGGGAACCGTCAAATTCTCATAGAAAAATAATCTGCCAGGTGTGAAATAGTAAGGATTTCAGATTTAGATAATTGTATAAATATTAATTCCAATGTTACAGATGGAGAGGAAGAAATTAAAAATATCATTTTATACCTCCGGACCGTCAATATTACAAGCTTATTGCCGATACTTAAGTATAGAACTATGAAAAATATATACTTAATAATATCATTTTTAATTTTGACAGGCTCTTTGTTTTCTCTTAACTCTGATTTTAAGATAGGTGGATCTGCAGGGTGGGAGGAAATTGAAACATGGACTGATGTTGAATTATTTGAGGGTAAAAAGGGCTACAACAGCATGGGATTGACATCTGCTGTATATAAACCAGATGAATCCACAGACCTGTTAATTCACTTTGATGGGTCTGTTATTACCGATGCCTCCGGGAATTATACAGTTGAGTCACAAATAGAGAATACACATATTGAAAAATCAATGGGAGATGGTGCTGGTGTATTTCGAGGATCCAAAGAATCTATAACTCTTTATCCCGGCTCCGGAGCAATATTTTCAGGAGATGAGGTCCTGGATAATTTTTCTATAGAGTTTTGGCTTAATCCCTCCAGATTTAGTGAAAACCCCATATTAATTTCCTATCAGGGAACTTTGAGGGATAAAAAAGGGAATCTAATCCCTCAGGAATTAACCTGTTCTATGGAAAACAGAAAGCTTAACTGGAAAATGAAAAATATTTTCTACACAGAAGAGAGAAATACAAATATTGAACTACAGGGGTTATCCCCTATTATACCTGATGTCTGGCACCATCATCTATTAAGATTTGACGGTTCATCCGGATTAATTGAATATCTTGTTGATGGCCAGCTGGAAGCAATACAATATGCCAGTAAAACAGGTACTGAAGATGGAACATTTTTCTTTCCACTTATATCTTCACTAGGTAATAATAACCTAACTATTGGAAACGGTTTTATTGGCTATATGGATGAACTCCGTATTTCAAAGGCCTATATTCAAAACCCTGTATTAAAGAGATACCAGGATAGATCAGGTAGTGCCATATCTCAAATAATGGATCTTGGCAGATCAAATTCAATACTCAAAAAAATTACTGTTGAACATGAGATTCCGGAAGATAGTGCTATATTCTTTTATTATAATATCTCCGATAATCTGGCAACCATGTTTAATGAAATAAATTGGGTAGAATTTTATCCACCGGAGATACTTTTTTCAAAGAATAAAGGAAGGTATCTTCGTATAAAAATGAATATTCAAACAGATGGAGAAGAAATAAGGACAGCATCATTGTCTGAACTTAATATAACATTTGAAAAAAATCTACAGCCCCTTGCTCCTTCCTACCTTTATGTAACAGGAGAGGAGAGCTCTGTTACTCTTAAATGGCCGCAAATGAGTGAACCTGATATAAAGGGTTATCTAATTTATTATGGAACCCAAAAAGGGATATATTCAGGACATGCAGCCCTGGAAGGAGCTTCACCCCTGACAGTACAAGGAAAGAACATTACATCAGTAACTATTCATGGTCTCGAAAATGAAAAACTTTATCACTTTGCTGTAGCTGCCTATGATGATGCAGGAACTGAATATCCGGGAATACTTTCAAGCGAAGTAACCATCAGACCTGCCTCCCCCGGGAACAACTGATGTCTTTTAAGGATATTTTAAATAATTCCTACAAGGCAATAGCAATCAGGGATTATGAAACTGCAGAAAAATTCGCCCTGAAATTGTTGGAATTTGATAATAAAAAAGCAGGAACATATCTTCTCCTTGGAAATATTTATACAAAATCAGGACAAAATAAAAAAGCCATACAGTATTTCCAAAAATCAATAAAACTTAATAAAGATAATCCTGAAGCATATAATAACCTTGCAGTAAATTATAGAAAACTAGGAGATTTACCTGCTTCATTATCAGCAATAAAAAAAGCTTATAAACTTACACCGGAACGGCCTGATATATGTTACAATATTGCAAATCTCTATAAAGAAACCGGTAACTTTGATAATGCAGTTCTTTTTTACAGAAAAGCACTTGAATTAAAACCTGATTTTTCTCTTGTCTATAATAACATTGGAACTCTTTATGATGAGAACAATGATCACGAGACTGCCCTGGAGTGGTATATAAAAGGGCTTGAAAAAGATTCCAACAACCCTACTCTTCATTATAACATTGGTGTCATTTATGAAACCCTTAATAATTTTGAAGGAGCTCTGGTTGCGTATAAAAGAGCATTAAAAAGCAAGC
>DAOWEB010000112.1 GCA_030638735.1 Spirochaetaceae bacterium | reverse complement strand
GGGCCTTCTCCCAATCCTGCCTGGCAAATGCCCTTACCACTCTTATCCCTGACAGATTTTCCTGAATCCTGGCGGTCATCTTTCCCTGATGATCCTGAAAATCATCATAAGCTTTAAATATTTGTTTAAAGAAAAATATTGATATAAAAGCTATAAGTGGAACGGCAATAATTGACAGTAGCGCAAGTTTAACATCAAGAAATAATAAAATAACAAAGTTTATTATAAATAGTAGTCCTATTCTGATAATTCCCGGAACCTGTTCAGCAAAAAATCTTCGAACAGCATCTACATCTGATGTTGCTCTTTGCACCAGTTCTCCTGTTTGAGCATTGTCATGGTATTTAAATGAGAGATGCTGTATGTGATCATACATCTGGTTACGAATATTTTTAGCTACAATTTCTGAAACTTTTGCTTTTCCCCGTCCTTCCAGGAAGCTGAAGAGAGCACGGAACAGAGATATTCCACCAAAAATAAAAGTAAACAGGATAACAGCTGCCATACCCTGGTTTCCAATAATTACATTATCAATTAGATGACGTATTATAAGGTTCCCGGCTGATTCTGCCGCAACTTCTCCTGCAATAGCTGTAAGTGCTCCAATATAAACCCATTTTGATTTTCCAATTAATAGAAGCAGTTGTTTAATTTTTTTTGTATATTTTTTCAAAGCATCCGGCCTCCTGTATCCGGTTTGCTCAGGATGATTTCCGCGGAAGGTACTTTTGGTTTAAATTATTATCAGACCAAAAAAAACCGCGGAACCTGTAAGGTGTCCGCGGTGGATTAACTAATTTCAGTTTAAAGCCTAAATTAAGGCTCCACTTAAATATTCCACGGACACAAGATTCCCATTAAGGGCAGCGGGTGCATAAAATGCTTTTATACTGATTCTCATGTACGTCTCCTTATTAGTGATTAACTGAGTATTACTATAGAGAAGGAAGAACAAACTGTCAAGGATCTTTTTTCGAGGGGGTACGATTTCCAATCCAGGTTTTTATTATTCACATTCATAGAAAATTGGTTGATGGGATGTTAAAAGGTAATGTGGGTTGAATTAGTCCAGCTTTCTAATAAAACAACCATACCATAGTGCTGCTGAATAATATTTGAGTCATAAATATTGAACCACCGATAGTTAAGGATTTTTTTCCATCCTTTAAAATACTTTTAATTGTTATTTTTAACCCAATACCAGTCATTGCCACAACTAACAAATAGTTAGAAATAGTTCCTAATATCTTTATTTGATTTTTTGGCAGCACATTAAATGTTGCCAATAAAGAAAACAATACAAATCCGATAATAAAAAGGGGTATTTTAGGTTTTTTGATCTTACTCTTTTCTAATTTATTCTGTTTTGCAAATGTAGGAATCAGGATGATAATGAGAGGAAACAACATCAATATCCTTGTCATTTTTATAATTGTTGAAATTTGCCCTGCAGAATCACTAATTGAAAATCCTGCAGCGACAACCTGTCCCACTGCCTGTAAGGTATTCCCTACCAGGATACCTGACTTTAGATCTGAAAATTTTAGTAAAATTGTTGCAATAAATGGAACAATAAAAATACCAATTGTCCCTAAGAAATTCACAATGGCCACAGATAAGCCAACCTCTTCTTCATTTGCTCCAATTATTTGCTCAGTAGCGGCAATTGCAGAGCTTCCACATACTCCATTACCAATTCCTAAAAGAAGAGCGAATTTTTTATCAAACTTAAATATTTCTGAGAGAATAATAGAAGTAAAAATTGTAACTACCAGAGCAACTATTACCAGTAAAATAGATTTCAGACCCAACTCTTTTAATATTTGGAAATTGAGCTTTACTCCCATTAAGGCAATAGCCACAGAGAGTATCTGCTTTCCACTATAGTTGATTCCTGTTTCCAGTGCCTTATTTAACCTTGCTCCATTTCCTATAATAATCCCTAAGATAATAGCTATGGTAACTGATCCTATAGGAATATATGATGAAATAAATATTGCTGTCACAGCCATCACAGCACATAATCCCACTCCGTAACCATAAGAAACCCAATTCATTTTCGAATATTCTCCTATTTTAAATCTATTCTAATATACTTCTCTGTTCCAGTAAACTATCATATTTACCTACCAATCCTCTTCAATTAAAATCATCTTGAAAGGTGATCTCAATTCACCCCCAAAATCACGAAATTACAAAAAAAGATAAGGAGATAGAAAAAGAGTTTCGAACCATGGACTAAATAATTCTGGGGGTGCAGGTTAATTTTGGAACAGTCCTTGAACTGGAAGTCCTTGACCAATATTCTGAATGGTATTATCATTTTTTCAGCTTGCATAGTAATTCCCTAAGTAGTCTTTTTCCAAAGGAATCTATTATGAAACGATTTTTCTCCCTTTTTCTCATTTTATTATCTATCTATACATTATCTGCTTCAAATGCTGATGGTTTGGCAAAAATTGCTCTTCAGGGAATTAACCGTACTGTTGGAGAACTTGCTGTCAGCCCGGATGGTAAATATATAGTATTTACCGATTTTTGTTCAAATGTTCATTTGTATCGTACCGATGGATTTTTCATTCGAAGCATTGATACAGATATCCCATGGGTATATAAAGTGGGATTTTCTCCCGACAGTGGTTCTTTTTATGTATGTGGTGGGGCGGGAGAGGACAAACGGTATCTGGGAATCTGGGATCTCCTGGGGAATATGAAATTTGAGCAAAAAGCTGGAGACTCTGTTACAGCTTCAAGTGCGGATTTCAACTATGATGGTTCGTTGCTGGCAGTCGAAAAGGATTTAGGTGATTATATAGAGTTTGTAGAGATTATAAATCTAAAAACTAATGAAATAGTACAAATTGTAGCAGGGACAAAGCCCCAATTCCTTCCAAAAAACAAAGGACTTATCTGTATCTGGAATAATATGGTTTGGGATGATGAGAAAAGTGATTTTTCTTCCAAAAATCCGGCTTCATTTGTTGTATATAATTATAAATTTGAAAAAATACAATCTTTTTCAGCATTTATCCCGGATACCAAAATATTGGAATATGCAATCAGCCCGGACGGAACACAAATCGCAGCAGCATATTCAGGATTTAATAATGATCCGGATGCATTTTATGATCGCGATGGCTGGGGCCGGATTGATGTATGGTCAATAGATGGAGATCATCGGATAACTCTTGTAAATAATGCACACAGAACTCCTGATGTAAGCTGGGCCGGGAATGGTAATTTATACGGTAGTATTGGTATTATTAATAAGATATTAATGGGGCCAATGGAAGTTACCCGCTATGAGGGGCAAATTAGGGTATGGAACTCCAAATTGGAACATATAAAAGATTTATCCAGGGATAGCAACTTTGTACCTGGTTATCTGGATACAGATAAAAATAGTAATATAATTGCCGGTGATTCTTCAGGAATAACAATATGGGATTCAAATTTTCTGGGAAAAAGCAGTATTCAAACAAGTTTTAATCATTTTACTTCAATTTCTATGAGTCCGGATGGAGAAACACTTGCTCTTGGTTCTTCCCGGTCAAAAGGAGGTATTTCTATCTGGAACACCAACGGCAGATATATTAAATCTTTTGCAGAAGAGTGCTATCCTTATAGTATAAAGTATTCCAATAACATGAATATAATAATCCAGCAATGGACAAATGTATTTGTTTATAATCTGCATGGAGAATTAATAATTAATTTGTACAGAGACATGGAGCAATATTATGGTCCCTCTGGTGGTGAATTAAGTGCCCAGGGTCTTATAATTGGAGATTTAAAGCCATTTGACGCAGATGCCGGAACTGCAGGAATTTATAATGAACAGGGGGAGATGGTTTTATCCGATAGCGAACTCGAAAATGCAGAGAGTATGTTTTTTAATAGTACCGGATCATTGTATGTAGTAAAACCGGAATATGGACCGTTATTAGTAAAAGATCTTCAAGGTAATTTAATACGGAAAATTAAATTAGAAGAGTCATATCCTAATTGTCTCAGGTTATCACCTGATGGAAATTATTTATATACTTCCTTTGGGACATCAACAGGAGATAAAAGTTTTCTGATCAATCTTGATACTTCAACAGAAATTGAATTACTAAATCATCGTCGATGGGGTGATTATGCTGTAGCAGCTGAATTTAGTCACAATGGCAAATACCTGGCCCAGGGTGGCGAAGATAATCTAATTACGGTATACAATATGAATGGAGATTTACTGGCTACCTTTCATGGTCATGAAGGCAGTGTTACTGATCTCGATTTTTCTCCGGATGATCGATTATTATATTCTTCCTCAGTTGATGGTACATTCAGAATTTGGAGTATTGAAAATGGACATTCCGCCAGCGTACTGGGCTGGGACGGAGAGTGGCTAATCGTAACTCCCGATGGATATTATGATGGATCAACGGGAGCATCCTTTTTAGCAAATATAGTAGATGGTATGGATGTATATTCTCTGGATCAGGTTTCTCTGTTACAAAACAGACCGGATATAATATATGATCGTCTTGGGCTGGTAACTAAAGAAGAGACAGCTGTATATAGAAACTTATATCTGCAAAGGCTTGCATTGGGCCGGGTACTGCCTTTAGAAATTTCTACCTCTCTTTTTAAAAGTAAACTCGAATCAAAATTAACAATTGACGAAAAGAATGAATTTTTTCGATTATACAGACTTCAGGGAGATGAATATATATTAAATAAAAGGGCATCAATAAGTGACCACTTCAGACTATTATCTGTTCAGACCTTTCGATTTTTCCTGGAGGATCTGTTAAGACAAAATCGTTCTATTCCTCTGGTTACAGTCGAATTGTTGGGTCAGGATGATGGAATTGCGGAAATATCAGTTGATATAGCAGGTTTACAGGGTTCTGAACTGGAAAGTTTAAATATCTACCTAAATGGATCACCTTACTTTCCTCCTCCCGGAATAAAGATTTCCGGGCATCATTATAATAATCAGTTTTCCCTTGAACTGGTTCCCGGAGAAAATGTCATTGAAGTAAGGGCCAGGGACAAATCATTTACCAGGTCCTTGCCGATTAAAATTGTTGTAAATAATAGTCAGAATAAAGCTGGGAATCTATACTTTCTTGGATTTGGGGTTTCCGGGTATGATAATAGTGACCTGGATTTAATTTATCCTACAAAAGATATTCTGGATATGGAAAAGGTTTGCCTGGGTATGGATGAACAATATGCAAATGTATTTTCAAGGGTTTGGATTGATCAGCAATGTAATTTTAATTCTATAAAGAGTGCGGAATCATTTTTGTCGGAGGCGGGAACAAATGATACTGTAGTTATATTATTGTCCGGGCATGGATTGCATGACTCTAAGGACATCAATCTAAGATATTATTTTATTCCCTATGGTGTAAATTTGAATAATTTGGCGCAAACAGCTATTCCTTTTACAGAATTTGAGAAATTACTATCACAAACTCCTGCCGTCAACAAACTGTTTTTGCTGGACACTTGTGAGTCGGGTCTGGCTGTTATTGATCAGTCTCCGGGATCAGCTTCCATGGGTATTTCAAATCTTGCTGTTCGAAGTGTAAAGGGATTAAAGGTTTCCGGAAAATCTGAGCAAATCGCTTTACGGATAATTAATACTGAATCTGATAGAAGTATTTTCAGGAATCCTCAGGGAGAAAGCGGCAGTGTAATTATCTCTTCCAGCGGAGGTGGCGAGCCTTCTTTTGAACCAGGTGTTTTTAATACAGAGGGCAATGGATTTTTTACAGGTGCAGTTATAGATAGTCTACAGAATATATTAACAGACTTGAATGGAAATGGAAGTTTTAATGCCCTGGAAATTATGTTGCAGACATGGGACCGTGTACAAGAGCAAACATTGAACCTTCAGAACCCCAGTATGGAACGAACGGATCCGGGAAAATCCTTTTCATTTCCCACACCTCCCCATTTACTTCATTCTCTTTCGAAAGAAGATTCCGGAATATTATTGCTGAGATATATTGAATCATCCAATATTAACCGGGCTGTTGAATTGTTGGATATGGATTATGATTATACCGGTCAAATAAAAAATGATGCAGTAATTTCTGCTATACAGAATAATAATTATGATATGCTTAAATTACTATTGGATAACGATTTCCCGGTTGATAGCAGAAACCAGGAAGGGGAAACGGCAATGGAGCTTGCCGTTTATCAGATTAATATGGATATGATCGAATTGCTGGGTTCATATAATGTCGCAATGCCTGCAGGTGTATTTTTATATCTGGAATCAATTGGAGATTTTGAGAGATTTAATTCAATTATTAGAAATGAAAATAAGATTAATTATGATGGACTTTATCGGGTTTTAAGTAGAGCAATTGGAACAGAATCTATGAAGACAATTAAACAGCTTATACAGATTTATATTGATTATGAACCTCTGGAATATGAAAGGCAGGATCCCTGGGATAGTGCACTGGACATTGGGAATCCTGAGATTATTACAATGTTTATTGATGCTGGAAGAACATTGGATGATTATGAAATAAAGCGTCTGGATAAGCTTGGTATTAAGTATTGATATATATCAAAGCTCTTAATAAAATCCCCCCCTGACAACAGCAGGGGAGTACATTTAGCCGTCTAAAATTTGAGAAAGAAACAGCTTGGTTCTTTCTTCTTTTGGGTTGCTGAATATCTCATCCGGAGTTCCCATTTCAATAATTTTCCCATAATCGAAAAATACAATCCTGTCTGCAACAGCTTTTGCGAAACCAATTTCATGTGTTACAACAAGAAGCGTCATATTCGAATGAGCCAGCTCAATCATAACATCTAAAACCTCTTTAATCATTTCCGGATCCAGAGCAGAAGTGGGTTCATCAAATAGCATAATTTCAGGCTTCATTGCCAGAGATCGTGCGATAGCAACCCTTTGCTGTTGACCTCCGGATAATTGTCCCGGATATTTTTCTGCCTGGTCTGCAATACCTACTCTTTCAAGAAGTTCCATAGCTCTGGTATGAGCTTCCTCTTTTGATATTTTTTTTACCCACACAGGAGCAAGGGTAATATTCTGAAGAACTGTATAATGTGGGAAAAGGTTAAAACTTTGAAAAACCATTCCAATTTCTGAGCGTATTTTGTTGATGTTCTTAATATTATGGGACATCTCAATACCGTTTATTACCAGTTCTCCCTTCTGGTGTTCTTCCAGATGATTTAGTGTTCGAATAAATGTTGATTTACCGGATCCTGAGGGGCCAAGTATTACAACAACTTCTCCCCTGTTAATTGTTATATCAATACCCTTAAGAACATGAAAGTCACCGAACCATTTTTGCAAATCCCGGCATTCTATAATTATATCATTTTTCATTTTACAGTCTCCTTGTTGTCATAATTCATTCCTGCCTCAATTTTTCTGCTTGTTTGAGATATACTGAAACATAAAATAAAGTAAATAACAGAAAGAAATAGCAGAACCTGAGGGCTGTCCCCCAGATATTTTGGATTAGCAGCAATAGCAGTTGAAATCCCTACCAGATCAAGCAGTCCTATAATAGAAATCAAACTTGTATCCTTCACCATCCCGGTTAAACTATTTACAAGTATTGGTATTATATTTTTTATGACCTGGGGAAGGATAATCAGTACAAGAGATTGGAACTTATTAAAGTTCATTGAATATGCAGCTTCATACTGGGTTTTTGGAAGTCCCTGAAACCCACCCCGTATACTTTCTGCCATATATGCTGAATGGAAAAGAATAATACCGGACATTGCTCTGATAAGAACCCCAGGGGTTACAGAAGAGGGAAGAGCAAGAGGAAGTACCAGGTAGCCAAGAAATAAAAGAGTAATAAGGGGGACACCTCTTATAGTTTCAATAACACCAATACTAAAATACTTTATGACCGGCAGTTCTGATCTTCTTCCCAGAGCAAGCAGCAGTCCAATAATAAAAGAAAAAATAATAGATGTTATTGAAATAAGCATGGAGAGTAATAACCCACCCCAATAATTTGTTTTAACAACAGGTAGAATCCCTTCGGGACCTGTAAATCCACTGACAAATAGATACATAAAAGGAAGAAACAAAGCCCACCCAATTATTATAACAGTTTTTGACTTTTCTCCGGCGATATACCTGGCAAATAAATAACCAAAAATCTGAAGGATGGAAAGAAGAACTAACCATATTCGTGTACCTGCTGAAAAGTTTAAAAAAGCAAAAGAACCAGGTATAATAATTAGAAACAGAGCTGTTCCGGTTATTCCTTTTTTTAGCAGACTATAAGAAACTCCTGCTAAAAAGGCTGCCATACCCAGAATAAACCATATTCGCCATAACTCTCCAACAGGATATGATCCCGTAAGAATTAATTTCAGATTTCGTGGTATAACTTCCCAGCTGACAGAGACAAACCACAAGATCATAGATTTTGTTATTTTAAAAAGAAAGAAGGAAACAAAAATTGTAATAACAGTATTATACCAGGTATTAAGAAGATTATTATTTATCCATTCAAAGTATTTATTTTTCATCTATTTTCCCTCCAGTTGAATTCTGCGGTTATAGATATTCATAATAAGGGAGGTAGAAAGACTTAGTGTAAGATAAATAACCATTACAACAAGAATAAGTTCCAGAACTCTTCCAGTCTGATTAATTAATGTTCCCACAACACTGAACAGATCAGGGAAACCAATAGCAACACCCAGGGACGTATTTTTTGCTACCCCAAGATAGATTGAAGTAAGAGGTGGAATGGTAATACGAAGGGCCTGGGGGAGGACAATAAGTCTTGTAGTTTGAAAAGAATTTAAACCAAGACTACGTGCGGCTTCAACCTGTCCTTTATCAACACCCTGTATTCCTGCTCTTATTGCTTCAGCAATAAAGGCGGATGTATATAAAATAAGGCCTGAAAAAAGGCTTCCCCATTCGGAAGAGATACTTAATCCTCCGGTTGTATTGAATCCCTTTAACTGGGGGTATTCCATAACAAAGGGAGCTTCAGAAGTGAAAAACCATCCTATAAAACATACAATTGAAAATGTAAGAAAACTCCATAGTAGAGTCATAGGTTTTCTTCCTGTTATTTTTCCTCTATAAGAAAGATAGATCCCTCCCATAACCGATATTAAAAAAGCTCCAATCATAATATAAATATACGAAGACCAACCGGGTCCTGACTTAGGCCATGCCAGAACCATGCCTCTGTTCGATAAAAATAAACGTGCTCCTGTAAAACCCTCTACAGTCTGAAACTTCCCAATTGTTATTGCTTCTTTTATATGTGGAAGTCCCATGAAAACAGCTCTGTACCAGAAAAGTAAAAGTACAAGTAGTGGAATGTTTCTAATTACTTCTATATAAACAAGAGCTATATTTTTTACCAGCCAGTTTTTTGATAGTCTGCAAAGTCCAACAAAAAGCCCTAAAGCTGTAGAAAATACAATTGCAAGAATACTAATCGATAATGTATTAAGAAGACCAACTGCAATGGCTCTTAAATTGGAACTGGAATTATTAAATGAGATAAGATGTTCCCCAATATCTATTCCCGCAGCCAGAGTAAGGAATTTGAAACTGGGAAGCATTCCTCTTTTTGTAAGAGCTGTAATTGTATTTCCATACATGGATGACATAATCATTATTAAAAGCGCAGCAAAAATAAACTGTCCTGCGATTTTAATAACTCTGTCATCATTAAATTTAATTAATTGCATTAGATAATCCTTAAATAATTGAAACCGGCAGCAACCAGGAAAGCTGCCGGCAATATATTAGCTTGAATAATAAAAATCTATTATCTAAATGGTGGTGCGTATAATAGACCTCCATCTGTCCATGGCTGATTAAACCCTCTTGAAATTGAAATACCCGAGCCAGCAGATAGATTGTTATTAAATATCTCTCCGTAATTTCCTGCCTTGCTAATCATATTAAAGGCCCAGTCATTGGAAAGACCAAGTTTTGCACCAAGATCACTTCTCATACCCAGAAAAGCCAATTCTTCCGGTTTTTTTGAAGAGTTTCTGATTTTGTCGACATTGGAACTTGTAATACCATGTTCATCTGCGAAAAATAAACCATAAAGGGACCAGTTAACTATATCAAACCATTGATCATCTCCCTGTCTTACACCCATAGCAAGGGGTTCTTTGGAGATTGTTTCTTCGAGGATCGTATAAACAGCAGGATCAATAATAGTCTGCAGCCGAGTCATAAATCCGGCTCTGTCATTTGTCCAGGCATCAGCCCTGCCTGCTAAAAAAGCAGAGACCAGTTCATC
>DAOWEB010000077.1 GCA_030638735.1 Spirochaetaceae bacterium | reverse complement strand
ATTCCTGTTTCTCCCTTCCTTGATTCAACAGGAACTCCAGCTGCAGAAACCTGATTACATATTTCCCTGACAACATCGTCTTTGAAGCCCGTATTCAGAATACTGTAATCTATAGGATAGGGAGAAGAAGGTACCAGCCCTTTATAACCATCTGCATATACTGCTTCGTATGGACTATCAAAAAGATAAAATTCAAGTTCAGAAGCCATCATTCCTTTCATACCCATATCAGCTAACTTATTACACTGATTCTGCAGCATAGTCCTTGGAGTAACATCAACAGGCCGTCCGTCCTCATAGGTCAGATCACAGATTATTATTGCTGTATTTTTCTGCCAGCTGATTTCCCGTATAGTTGAAAAATCGGGAACCATCAGCAGATCACCGTAACCCTTGTCCCAACTTGCCAGCTTAAAACCATGAAGGGGATCTTCTTCAATGTTAACGGTTAACAGATAATCACAGCAATTGGCATGACTATTTTCCAGGAAAAAATCTCCTGTCAGTCGTTTTCCCATTAATTGCCCAAGATGATCAGGGAAGGCCAGAATTACTGTATTTATCTCTCCCTTCTTAATACTGCCATTCAATTCGTTGAGTGTAAGTCTTCCCATTACTCCTGCCCCTATTGATTTCTTTCTTTGATAAATTCCAGCCAATTCTTAAACTCGGACTGTCTTATGGAGTCATCTATTATATCTTCATCGATTCCCAGCTGCCAGCTTAAATCCATTCTGTCCGGTTCTTTGTAGAGTTCTTCCATTTTACCCACATAGGACTGCATGGCATCATGATCTTTAAAAAAGCCCTGTTCTGTAAGAAGCTTTTCTCTGGCCAGGGTAAGTCGTGCTATTTCATAAAGATTATATTCAGGATGATACTGGGAAGACCAGAAGGTTCCTTTTTTATGTTTTACAGTCATAGCCTGTATACCGCTGAAAGGGTTACGTGCAAGAACCACTCCACCTTCCGGAACATTGATTACAATATCATAATGGCTCTCGAATGCATAAAAAACTGGAGGTTTCCCCTTGAGCATAGGGTGATCAATTCCTTCTGCAGTTTTTGTAATTTTCCGGCCAATGCCCATTTCACGACCTTTGGGATTCCTCTCAACACTTCCTCCGGCAGCTACAGCTGCCATCTGAATACCCCAGCAGCTTCCCCATGAGTCATTTCCAACTTCATAGGCAAGCTCAGCAAGTTTTATTTGTGCCGCATTAGTAGGAATATGGGTCTCATTTATATCAAGATCTGCGCCAGTCCATATAATACCTGAAAGACCTTCTAAAATATCTCTTCCCGGAAAATCAGATATTTCAGTATCAGTTGGAAAAAAGACCTCATACTCTGCATCAGGCAGATATTTTAAAAGCATGTCCGCATACAGTTTCCATGCATAGGTCATACCTGCTTCGTCCAGTTTTTCACGGCTTCCTTTGGAATAACCATCTATTATTAAAAATTTCAATCTCATCCTCCTTAGGTTGCATAGGCGAGCAGCCAACTTGTTGGCGACCAGCCTTAGGTTGCATAGGCGAGCAGCAACGGTTGCATTGCCGAGCAGGGACGAAGTCCCGACCAGGCCAACTTGTTGCATTATGAATATACAATGACTATATGTCAAATAAATTCTATATATAAGTTAAATACCATGATCTTTTTTGATCATTATTTGTTCTTTAATCATCATTTTTCGATTTTTCTTGTTGTTTTTTTTTAATACACATATTAGAATATAGACTAAAATTCTATATTGGAGGAATTAAATGAAAAAGGTATTACTTATCCTTTTCGCACTTCTTATTCTTACAGCTGGATTTGCATTCGCAACAGCTGAGAAAGAAGTATCAGAAAACACTACTCTACGACTTCTAACATGGGGTGGTTATGCACCAGAGGGACTTATTGCTCAGTTTAAAGAAGAAACTGGAATTACAGTTGAAGTCATTAAAAGCAATAACGAAGAGATGATTTCAAAACTTAGAGCTACAAGAGGTGGAGGCTTCGATCTTGCACAGCCATCACAGGACAGAATTTCTGCCGTACAGGCTGAATTCGGTATCTACCAGCCAATTGACTGGTCAAAAGTAGATACAGCCCAGCTTGACCCTTCTTTGGTTGCAGCTGTAAAGAAAAACACTTTAGTTGACGGCGAAACCTATGGTGTACCACATGTTTATGGTACTTCTGGGCTTATCGTTAATACAAAACTGGCTCCAAATATCAAAGATTACAAAGATTTATTAAATCCTATGTACACAGGCAGAGTATCTTACAGAATGAAAAGACCTACTCTTATTGCAATGGGATACTCATTGGGTTATGACCCCTTCGAACTCTACAATGATCTTGATGAATATCAGAAATTTCTCGATGCAATTGGAATAGCACTTATTGCAGCAAAACCAGTTGTAAGAAACTACTATGACAACAGCGATCAGCTTCTTGAATCTCTAAGATCAGGTGAACTTATTGCAGCAATGGCATGGGAACAGGCTGGATGGAAACTGCATGATGAAAATCCGGACATTGACTACATTGCTCCTACAAGCGGACCTCTTGCATGGGTAGATACATTTGCAATTCCTGCTAAATCTGAAAATGTTGCAGGTGCTTATGCATGGATAAACTTTATCCTTAGACCGGAAAATGCTGCTGTTTTTACAAATGCTGAAAAATATGGTACTGCTTCAAAAGATGCAGGAAAATACCTTGATCCTGCAATTGCAGACAACTTTGCACGTGGTCTTCCACCGGAAGCTCTTGCCAACACAAACTGGTACCCAACTGTACCAGCCGGACTTGAAGAGATGGAAGGAAAAGTAATGGACAAAATTCGAGCGTCCAACTAATTTCAAAAATTCATACAGCAGGCGGACACAGTCCGCCTGCTTTTTTTTATAAGAGGATTTTTTCAATAACTGATAACTATTCGGGATGATAGACTATAGAAGGAATTTGACATTATACAAGGGTATTTTGTTGTAAATAAGTATATTTTCCAAGGGTGTTTTGTTCTACAAACTATTTTCAGAAAAATATTAATACTTTACTAATTTTCTTTCTAAATATGATGCCAAAGTCGATAAACTTATAGTAAGCACAAAATACATAACAGTTATTGTTATCCATATTTCAAAAACAAGATAAGTGGAAGCCATAAGCTCCATCCCCTGAAAGGTTAGTTCCTGAATAGAAATAATAGAGACAATTGATGAATCTTTAATTGTGGATATTGCCTGACCGGTTAGACTGGGCAATATTTTACGGAATACCTGGGGCAGAATTACAAATCTATACTTATCAACAGAGGAGATCCCCAGAGCATCAGAGGCTTCGAACTGCCCCTTTTCAATAGATTCAAGCCCTCCTCGAATTATTTCCGCAACATAGGCTCCCTCGTAAACTGCAAGGGTAAAAAGAGCTGATAAAAATTCAGAAAACCTCTCAGGTTTTGAAAATATAAAAGAGAGAATACCTTTTCCTGATTCCGATAGGTTTCTTGCCCAGTCATCAATCCCAAGAGCAGCTGTAATATTATTCCCAATAAAAAAGTAGAAAATGAAAATTAAAACAAGAGGAGGTGTATTCCTGGCTATCTCAATATAGGTACGGCCTGTTAATCGGGAAAACAGATTTTTCCTGGTTCGTAAAATCCCCATAAGGGTCCCAATAATTATTGCAGCCAGAGAGGACCAGAAACTCAATTTTACAGTTGTATAAAATCCAATCATCAGCAGATTTGATTTTATATGCCCTGCTTCATCTGTTCTAAAAAAGAACTGGGGAATTGCTCCCCAGTTCCACGTATAGCTGAATCCGGTTTTTATACGGATAAAAAAGGCAGCCCCTGCCAGAATTAGAATTAAAAAAATAACCCCGTCCAGCAGGTAATTATGTTTTCTCATCTACTGTACTAGACCCTGCCATTCTTTAGTTCCAAACCAGTAGTGGTGTCGTTCTGCAAGCCAGCCTTCTGCTTCCACAACTGTTATCCAGCTGTTAAAAAAGTTCAGCAGGTCATAGTCACCTTTCTGAAGAGCAAAACCAATAGGTTCTTTGGTAAAATTACCTTTCAGTGGAAGAAATAATTTATCAGAATACTTTATAGACTGATAAGCAGGCATTGGAGAAGAAGCAATTACCGCATGGGCCCTGCCGGTCAGCAGTTCCTGTATTGCCTGGGATTCATCATCAAAAAGACGTTTTTCTGCCAATGGCATATATTTTTCTGCCGCCGCTGCTGCTGTAGTACCAATTCTTGCTGCAATTACTACATCTTTACTGTTAAAGGCTTCCAATGTATCAAAACCTGCTGCCTGTTCCTTTGATGCAACAATGGACATACCGGAATAATCATAGGGAATAGAAAAATTAACCTTTAAATTTCTATCAGGTCTTATACCCATTCCACCAATTATTACATCAAACTTTCCAGTAAGAAGGGCTGGAATTATTCCAGACCATTTAGTAGGAACAAACTCAATTTCTACACCCATATCTTCTGCAAGACGTCGTGCTACATCAACCTCAAATCCAATGAGTTCACCATTTTTATCATTCATTGCCCATGGGACAAAGGTAGATAAACCAACTTTAAGAACTCCCCGTCTGGAAATTGTATCCAATAAACTCACTTTTTCCTCTAATACAGGTGGTCTGCCACCTAATCTTCCACAGCTTGCTAATGCAAACACAATGCTCAGTATTATTAATACTGATAAAATTTTCTTCATATACTTCTCCTTCCTCGTATTATTAAAGCACTTTACTTAAAAATGTTTTACTTCTCTCCTCAAGGGGATCATTAAAAAACCCTTTCACATCTCTGTCTTCTACTATTTCACCATTATCCATAAACAGGATTCTGCTTCCAGCTTCTCTTGCAAAACCCATTTCGTGAGTAACAACTACCATGGTCATTCCGTCTTTTGCAAGATTTTTCATTACTTCCAGAACTTCACTTATCATCTCCGGATCCAGAGCACTTGTAGCTTCATCAAAAAGCATAACTTTAGGGTTCATAGCAAGCGCTCTTGCTATGGCTACCCGCTGCTGCTGGCCACCCGAAAGCTGTCCGGGATAACTGTCAATTTTATCAGTAATCCCCACCTTTTCCAAAAGATCAGCAGTTATCTTTTCGCATTCAGATAAGCTTTTCTTTCTAACCCTCCTGACCGCAAGACTAATATTTCCCCCTACAGTCATATGGGGAAAAAGATTAAAAGACTGAAAAACCATTCCAACCTCTTTCCGTATTTCCAAACGATTTTTGTGATGATGATTCAATGGAATACTATCAATAACAATACTGCCGGAATCAAAATCTTCCAGGCCGTTAAGACATCTTAAAAATGTTGATTTCCCAGCACCTGATGGGCCTATTACAACAACAACCTCACCCTGAAAGATATCTACAGTTACATTCTTGACTGCATCTATTTTTTGACTTTTATCGGGGCTGAAAAATATTTTATTTAAGCTTGTAACACTAATTATAGGCTTACTGGGCATAGTAATTCCTTTTTTCAAGAAAGTGTACGAATGCAGAAATTGAGACAGTCATACACAGGTATATCAGGGCAACAGTAAACCATATTTCAAAGGTAAGAAAAGTTTCGGAAATAATGGCCTGACCTGCCATGGTAAGATCAAAAATAGCTATTGTGCTTACAAGAGCTGAATCCTTAATTAAAGATACTGCCTGACCTGTCAAAGGGGGCAAAACCTGCTTAAGAGTTTGGGGAAATATTATGTATAGGTATGTATCTATAGAACTCAAACCAAGACTGTAGGCAGATTCCCACTGCCCTTTGGAAATAGCATTTATCCCACCCCGGATTATTTCTGAAGCATAGGCTCCCTCAAAAAGACTTAGAGCAAGAACAGCCGAAATAAATGGACTTATATTAAAAACGGGTGAAATAATAAAATAAATGACAAAAAGCTGTATAAGTAATGGAGTATTTCTTATTAATTCCAGATAAATTCTGGAAACAAGTCTTGCTGCCATAGAAGACGATAATCTGAAAAGAGCTGTTATCATACCAATTCCAAAGGCTAATATAAGACTGATTGCAGATATTCTAACTGTAACACCAAGGCCTTTGATTAGACGACCAGCTTCCAGTGAACCATCTGCTGTTTGAACAATAATATAACCAGGAACTCTGTACCATTGCCAGTTATAGTTCATATTTGCGGAACTAATTGTTAGAATAAAAACAATAACACTAAGAAATAATATATATTTTATACTGTCTATAAATACAGCTTTCCTTACAAATATCATAATCATTATTGTGCACTATATTTAAATAAGTTTCTACCTGCATGTTAATTTGATTTTGCATTCCAAACATTTTGTAAAAAAATCGTTAGGGATAGCAGTGAAAATCCCGGAACGTGGTTGTATGCTGTTGTAGAGACGTAGCATGCTACGTCTGTACCCTGAAAATCAATTTGTGATCCCGTTT
>DAOWEB010000204.1 GCA_030638735.1 Spirochaetaceae bacterium | reverse complement strand
CTGCTGTGGAATCGCTCAGTTTAGGTTAGTACTATTTTACTATTCTAATAAAATTGCTCTATAAGAAAGTCCACCACCAAATCCAACAAGAGCGACATTATCACCTTTGTTAATCAAGCCTTTTTGAGCAGCATCAGCAAGTGTAATAATTTCTGAGGCTCCAGAGGTATTGGCATACTCCCTGATTGTTGTATGAGTTTTACTCATAGGCAAACCAAGTTCATCTATACTTTTCTTAATAATATTAATATTAGCCTGGTGTGAAATAAGCAGATCTATATCAGAAATTTCTAGTCCTGCTTCCTTTATAACTTTTCTTACAGCGAATGGCATAACCCTTACAGCAAAATCCCAGACAAGTTTCCCCTGCATTTGAAATCTATGCATGTTCTTTTCGAGAGTATCCTTAGTTGTCGGATATCTGGAACCACCAGCAAGGAATTCAATAACTGAAGCACCCTGACCTTCTGTCATTATATACTTCTGAAGTATTTCCTTCTCACTTCTCTTAGAAATAATTGCATCACCAAAAAACAACACAAGTTGATCTATCATTCCAGTCCATTATTCTGGAATAAGTTTCAGACCCAATTACCAGAACATTGTTATAGTTTTTATCTGATGCAAGCATTGAATGTCCAACAGAATGAGTAAATATGAATCCAGCACAAACATCAAAAGCTGCCGCATTATATGCACTAAGCTTTCCCTACACAATTGAGGCAGTTGGAGGCTGAATCATGTCCGGGCTGGAAGTAGCAAGCACTATTAGATCGATATCTTCAGGGTGTAAATTTGCATCATGCAAGGCATTCTGAGCTGCATAAAGAGCAAGATCACTTGTTGCTTCATGATCAGATGCTATATGACATGTTTTAACACCTACTTTTTAGTAATCCATTCATCAGATGTAACAAGGCTTTTTTCTAATTCCTTATTAGTCACTATTTTATTCGGCATATAATAGCCAGTCCCTATTACCCCTATATTGCTCATCTTTTCTCATCTCATATTCTTATTTTAATGTATTATTTATAATTTGATATCAACAGGATTATATTAATTAGCTGTTTCCATAATACGTAATTCATATAGAAGTTTAGGCTAATATTAGAAAATACCTAGAATTCAGAAATATCCTCTATTTCCCACCAAACTAATAAAGACCTCCATTAATATGAATGACTTGTCCTGTAAAATAATCACTAGTTTGAGAAACAATAAAATTCACAAAATCAGCAATTTCATCTGGTTTTCCAAAACGTTTTTTAGGAATACTTTCAGTTATTGTCTTCTGAACCTCTTCTGGTATTTTTTGTGTCATCTCTGTTTTGATAAATCCTGGTGCAATTACGTTTACAGAAATATTGTATTTTGATAACTCTAAAGCCAAAGATTTTGAAAAGCCTATTATTGCCGCTTTTGAAGCAGAATAGTTTGTCTGTCCAAAATTACCAGTAAATCCTACAATAGATGAAATATTAATTATTCTCCCAAAATTATTGGTAATCATTGAATCAACAACAGCCTTCGTAGTATTAAAAACTCCATTAAGATTGACATCAATAACTTCATTCCATTGTTTATTTGTTATTTTTTTAAACGTTTTATCCCGAGTTATTCCAGCACAATTAATTAGAACATCTACTTTATGAAAAGAATCAAAAATTTCCTTAAATCCCTTTTGAACATCCTCTTTACTGGACACATTAAATTTAATTTTCTGGCATAACGGTTCAATATTTTGAAGTAATGATAAAGTCGAATCAGCACTTTTATCATCTTCATGATAATCAATTATAACAATATAACCACTGTTCACCAATTTTATAGCTATAGCTTTACCAATACCTTTTGATCCACCAGTTACAACTACAATTTTCCTATCAGTCATCTTATTCCTCCAATTTTAAGTTTTACTGATTCTAGATCCATACTACTCCAAACCTCACCACTAACCGGTTTGACTTTTTTAAATATAATATACTTATTACAAGATATGCTTATGAAATATAGAAAATAGTTTTATTACTAATTTTTTTACAACATCCTGCAGCACTTAGGATTCCCCCATTCACGAATAGAAATTTAAAATCCCCATTAATGTTGCAATAACAGTAAATGCTTATCCATCTGATCAAGCATCTTTTTTTCCGGAATAATCTCTTACCCCCTACTCAACCTATAACCCTCTCTATTTTATTTTCTTCTTAGCCATATATTTAGATTTTGGATTTACATCTATTGTATTTAATTTGGAACCAATACCACATCTATATCTTCCATGGGAATTGATCCAAGTAATACTTCAGATTCACCAGGAAGGACTGCTGCATTACAACTTGTAGTTCTATTTTTAAAATTCATTACCAGAGGACCAACAACATCCATATTGTGTAATGTACCATCTGCAAGTTCTGCTTCCATTGTATCTACAACAGCCAGGTCAAGCTGGTTTTTAATATGTTCATTTATATAAGTACCGCTATCTACCAAGGCTCTAACCTGTTCTTTTTTTATTTCATCTTTAATAATATAACCCTTTCTTTCCAGGGCTATATCATCTGCACTTACTAATTCTAAATCTGCATAAATTAAGCCCATAGAAAACACCTTCTCAATAAAAATTAAAAATCCCCATTAGAGCCGTAAGTACTGTAAACCCTATACCCATTGTCCATTGAAGCTGGGAAAAACGTTTATCCACCTGTCCAAACCTGGAATTCATATCAACACGTAATTCTTCAAAACGTTTATCAACTTGTTTAAAACGATTGTTCATATCCAGACACAGTTCTTCCAGGCGTTTATCTACCTGCTCAAAACGTTTATCCATCTGATCCAGCATCTTTTCCAGAAGATCGCCCTGATGTTTTATACCCTCTTCTACACGGATAATTCTCTCTGAAAGAGAAAAATCACGTTCTGTTAGATTGTACTGTTCCCTGGTGCCGCTGAAAATGGAATTATATTGCTCTCTTTTATCCAATCTGCAATATGGTTCTTTACATATGCACCAATAACTTCCAGTTCCTCTTCTTTCATAACAAGAACTCCCATACATACTCCTCTATTATAATAGATTATATTCTATAGTATAGGAGTTTATGCTCTGTTGATTTTAATATAAGTAAAAAAAATATAATATATATGGAAAATCATTGCGTGAAGGATTGTAAGGGCGCGCTAAAAATCTACAACTTAAATTAAAACACTCTGCAAAAAAGCCTTATTCTCTCCCAAAGCCTCACTGTCGGGCAGATAATTTTCCGAATAAAGAAGAAAAATATTTTTATTTATGCCGTCTTCCTTAATATATTTAAGGTCGCTCTTTCTACAGGCATGTTCAACTATAAAATCGAGATCACTGGAACCTTTTAGTATCAATCCATCATAACCCTGGTTTTTTATATCCAGAATAAGTTTTTCTATGGCTTCTCTGTAAAAGACTACATTTTTTATGGTTCGCTTAAAGTATCCATAACTTTTTCTTGTTATTGCCTCTATACCCGCAGGAGTAACTATATAATGTATGTTTCTATTGTTTACCCGTTTAATTGTAAGCAGCCCTTTATGGGTTAAACGCTTTAGAATAGCATTAGTCATACCAAGGGACAGTCCTGCAATTTCTGCCAGGTCTCTCTGACGTATTTCCGGAGATGTTTGATAGATGTTTTCGAGAACTATAATCTCTTTATTGTCTTCTGTCATGGTTGTTTATTAAAGTGATATTTTCCAAATTCCTAACAGTCTACAGCATAAAAAGCTTAAAGTCTGTCTCTTCCTGAAACCTTCCCCCTTTCGCGCCTCACAATAGAATGAGGGTTATGCCGGGAAATTTATTCTGAAAAAAAAGAAAAATGCTGCCGAAACAAGCTCTTAATCCGGATTTTTCTCAGGTAGCTTAGTTGTAGTTGTTCAATCTATGAACAATATAACACATTAAATATCTTTATCAAGGCATGAATAGTCATATTTTACTACTATTTTTTCTCTATACAATAGGTCTTACTTTACTTTTTATACTCTTTTTCATAGAATCCACCCATGGATACTCCTGAAAATATAAAACCTGACGAAGATGAAATTTCCCTTATAGATCTGTTAGCTGTACTTATTAAACATAGATGGCTTATTATTATTACTACAGGCCTGAGCGCTGTAGGTATTTTAGCTTTTTCTGTTGGATCTCTATTGCTTCCAAACGAAAAAAGCTACTATCCTAATTACTATACAGCTAAGTCAATTTTAAGTATAAATTCCGACACTTCCAGCGGTATCTCTATGAGCTCAGAAATGAGTGGTCTTGCAGCTCTTGCAGGCATTTCTACTGACTCCGGTCCTAATATTGCGGCTATAGCAAATAAATATATGCTTTCCGATTCTTTTCTGGATGGGCTTATAAAAGAATTTAATCTTTTAGAAGTTTATGAACTAATTGATTCTAAATATCCTAAAACAGACTCAAGAAAATTTGTCCGTGAAAATATTAGTTTAAATGAAGACTCAGATTCTGCAACTATTGAAATAAGTTATAAAGATATAGACCGGGAACTGGCAACACAAATAGTAAACAGAGTAGCTGTACTACTGGAAAATAAATTTCAGGATACATCTTCCAATGAAACATCCATTAAAAAGGCCTTACTGGAAGAAAATATAGCTGTTGTTGAAAATAAAATTAATTCTCTTTTAAACAATTTTGAGGTGATTCAGGGGAAATATGGTATTTACGATATAGATCTGTTTATTGAGAACCACGTTACTACACTGCTTTCATTTCAATCGGAATTACTTGCAAAGGATATTGAAATAGAAACTTATAAGACTAATTTTAATATTGAAGATCCTATTGTTGCAAAACTAAAACAGGAAAGAGACAGTATCCAATCTGGTATAAACAAGCTAAAAGATGGCTACAGTATGGAAAACACTGTTATTCCCTCGGAACAAGACCTGCCCGGGCTGGTAAGAGAATATACGGAAATTTCTTTGGAACTGGAATTACAGAAAAAAATATATTTAACATTGGTTCAGGAGTATGAGCTTGTAAAATTAACTGCCATGAGTACCCCACCAAACTTTATAGTTTATGAAACAGCAGAAGTTCCGGAAATGAAATCCGGGCCAAGCCGGGGTAAGTTATCTATTATAGTTACTATGGCCATGTTTTTCCTTTCTGTTTTTATGGCTTTTATTGTTGAATTTATAGAAAATATTAAAAAAGACAGCGTAGAAATGGATAAATTACGAATTGGTTTTAAAAGAAAGCGGAGAAATAAACAGTGAGTAAAATAAAAGTAGTCATTATAGTCCCAATCCTTTTTCTTCTGAGCAGTCTGCTTTTTGGTCAGAATATTGTTTCTACCTTTCAGAATCTAAGAGGTTCCTCAGTTAAGGCCATCGAAACCGTTAAGGCAGATATACCTAACAGAGCAGCATTTGTAATGCTTAATCCGGACTATCCTGTTATTCCAGGTGATACTTATCAGGTAAGCTACCTTTATAACCTGAAAACTACAAATCTTCCCTTTTTTATTGATGGTGAGGGAAAAACCAACCTCTCTTTTTTTGGCAGTCTGGATACAAATGGTTTAAGCTACAAAGAATTAAAGGTAATCATCGAACAGATAGTTACAAGGGCATATCCGGATAGTCTTCCCCAACTTACAATAAAGTCTACTGGAGTTTTCCCTGTAATTATTAAGGGAGAAGTTTCTTTCCCCGGTCCTGCAAAAGCCTGGGGATTTTCCAGACTTTCTGATCTTATAGCAGACAGAATGACGAAGTATTCATCATTACGAAATGTTGAAGTTGAGCATGCAGACGGATCAAAAGAAGTTTTTGATCTTTTTGGTGCAGCATTAAAAAGTGATATTTCCAAAAACCCTGTAATTAAACCTGGAGATTCTATTACAATTAACAGATATGACAGAGAAGTATATATTTCCGGTGAAGTTCGACGGGAAGGTGCTTTTCAGCTTCTTGAAAATGAAAACCTTACAAAGCTTATTAAAAACTATTCCAACGGCCTTACTAAACTTTCTGATTCTTCACGAATTTATATTACCAGAATAAACACAATAAACGGGACAACAGAAACTATCTATTTAGATTCTGAAAATGGTAGTTTTGAAAGTGTTGTTCTGGAAGATATGGATATGATAGTTGTACCTGCTAAAACAAGCAGCCTGCCTCTTGTATTTTTTGAGGGTTCCCTGGGAATGAAAGTAGGATCTACAAGCCCTGTATCTGCTAAAATTCCATGGCCTATAACAGAAAATCAGCGAATTTCCACTGCAGTCATGAACCTCCCTGAAGGGTCTATTACACCTGTTAGTGATTTAAAAAACTCTTTTATTATCAGAAGAGGAGAAGATAATTACATTCCTGTGGATCTGGAAAAAATTATTTACTACCACAATTATTCTAATGATACTGTTTTAATGGAAGGGGACAGAATTGTTATTCCCATGAAGTTGTTTACTGTTTATGTTGGTGGGTCTGTAGAGGCTCCAAGGGCAGTACCATATATTGCGGGTAAAACATATCTGGAATACATTCAGATGGCCGGCGGATTTAACAGGGACGAACATATTGGCTCCAGTGTTTCAATATTTGACAGAGATGGTAATAAACATGGCAGGGACAGAGTTATTCAGCCTGAAGACAGAATTTTTGCTCCCAGGAATTCACCGGAATACTATTTTAATGTTAAAATGGGTACTTATGTAATTACAACTGCAGCTCTTCTTGCTCTGATACTTAGTCTGATTGATGTTCAGGCTACTTATTTTTAAAAATCATTTAAAAATTAATCTATTTCCAAATCTCTGAAAGCCGGGGGTTGCGGAAGACACGCCCACTGGCCCCGGCGGAGGGACGGAGCCGGATAAGGACAGTGGAAAAAGCGTGGCTGAAGACAGGGGGGTTACCCCCTCCTTGAAAATTTTCTATTAACCTATTACCATACCTGAATTAGAATGATTCGTTATACAGCCTGGTCGCAACTTCGTTGCATGGTCACAGACTTCGTCTGTTACTCGGTTATGCATCCTTGCTGCTCGCCTACGCTTCCAAAGGAGTCCCTATGTCCCTTAAGGTTTACGGAATTGGAAATACACTTATTGATATTTTTTCCGAAGTTTCAGACAGCGAGCTTTCAAAACTAAGTCTCCATAAGGGAACAATGCATCTTATTGATCCTGACAGACGTTCTGAACTTATTAATTTTATTAAATCTTCTACTGCTAACTATTCATGCGGCGGATCGGCTCCAAATACTCTTGTTACACTCTCTCTTTTTGGTGTTTTAACAGCCCTTGCCGGAAAAATTGGAAAAGATAAGTATGGTAGAATATATGAAGAAAAACTGGGAGAGCTGGAAATTATCTCCGAACTAAAAACATGTGACAACTATACAGGGTCAAGTATTATTCTTATAACACCTGACTCTGAAAGGACAATGAACACCTATCTGGCAGCAAACAGGGAGTTCTCGAAAGAAGATATCAATCCTAAACTTATAGCTAAAGCTGATTATTTTTATTTTACAGGTTATATGTGGGATACAGAAAATCAGAAAGGTGCTATACTCAAAGCAATTGAAATTGCTGAAGCCAATAACACCAAAATTGTTTTTGATGTAGCTGATCCCTTTGCTGTCAGCCGCAACAGAGATGATTTTTTACGCTTAATCCGTGATCATGCCTATATCGCTTTTGCAAATGGAGAGGAAGCACGAATTCTCTTTGATAACTACGATGCAGGGGAATGTGCAAAGTCCATGGGTAAATTGTGCCCCGTAGCAGTGGTAAAAAATGGGAAACACGGGTCATACATCTATACAGATGGAGAACTTTTATCTGTACCTGTGAAAGGTAAGGCTCCTGTTGATACCACCGGAGCCGGAGACACCTACGCTGCCGGATTTATTTTAGGTCTATGCCGGAATTTTTCCCTCTACGACAGTGGTTTACTGGCATCATTTCTTGCAGGTGAGGTTGTTCAGCAGCATGGAGCACAATTTTCAAGCGAAAAGGCAGAGGAATTGAATCTATTACTGGATTCAGGAGAATGGCGGGCATTGTAGGGATGGGAATCATTATATATCCCGTGATAGAGACGTTGCATGCTACGTCTGTACACAGGAAAAGAGAATGTACCCTGTGACATACAGGGAAACAAATATATTTTAGGAGCAAAGATATGAAAAAAATTTTATTGATCCTGTTAATTTTAACAGCAGCAACAGTAATGGTTCATTCTGAAGGTATAGAACTTGGAGATTTTCCTATTGGTAAATGGCTGGATGCAAACTGGGATGCAGTCTGGGAATTTGAAACCAATAATATTCGTATTCTAAGTACAGATGGAAGTGTTCATTACGATTTTGATGGAAAAACAATTAAAGACTGGAAAGTAAGACCTGGAACAAAAGGCCTTGTTCTCTCCTTCTACTGTAAAGAAACAGGCAAGAAATATGAATTTACTAAACCTTTGACAAATTTGAATCTTCTTATGAAAATTGATACTGATACAGGGAATAGTTATTCTGTTGAACTGCCTCTGGAAAAATAATATTTATATTATGATTAAGAAGGGCAGCCGCAGAGGGAACCCTGGCGGGTTTCCTCTGGACTGCCCCTACAACCCCTACATTGTGTTTTTAACCAACAGCATTTTGTAATTGTTTAATTTTATCTGTTTTTTCCCAGGTGTATTTAATATTACCAAAATGGCCGTATGTTGCTGTATCCAGATATATTGGTTTTTTTAGATCCAGATCTCTGATTATTCCTGCTGGTGTTAAATCGAATACTGTTTTTACTGCTTCTTCTATTCTGTTTTCTGGGACTTTTCCAGTTCCAAAAGTATCTACCATAACTGATATTGGGAATGGGACTCCAATTGCATATGACAGTTCAACTTCACATTTAGAGCATAATTCTGCTGCAACTATGTTTTTTGCTATATATCGTCCCATATAGGCTGCAGAACGGTCTACTTTACTGGGATCCTTACCGCTGAATGCACCGCCTCCATGTCTTCCCATTCCACCATAGGTATCTACAATTATCTTTCGACCTGTTAAACCTGTATCTCCAAAAGGACCTCCAATAACAAAACGGCCTGTGGGATTAATATAGTATTTGGTATTACTGTCTATTAACCCTGTAGGTTCAAGTACAGGCTTTACAACTTTTGATATGATTGTTTCTTCTATCTCTTTATGACTGGCTTCAGGATCATGCTGATGGGAAATTACTACTGCATCTATTCTTTTTGGAACACCATTTCCGTATTCAATTGTCACCTGACTCTTGGAATCAGGTCTTAACCATTTAATTTCCCCTGAATGACGAATATCTGCAGCTTTTTGCAATAGCTGATGGGAATACATAATAGGGGCCGGCATTAGTTCCGGTGTTTCTTTTGTGGCAAAACCAAACATCATTCCCTGGTCACCAGCTCCCTGTTCCTTATATATACCCTGCCCGGCTGTTACACCCTGGGATATATCAGGAGACTGGGAATTGATTATATTCATAACAGCCATGGACTCATAATCCAGACCATAATCCGCTTTTGTATATCCTATTTTTTCTACAAGATCCCGAACAACCTTCTGTATGTCTACAAAAGAGTGAGTTGTTATCTCACCGCCTACGAGGACCATTCCTGTAGCTGCATAGGTCTCACATGCAACTCTGGACTCTGAATCCCCTTCCAGACACTTATCCAGTACTGCATCCGAAATCTGGTCACATAACTTATCCGGATGTCCTTCGCTTACACTTTCTGATGTAAAAAAATACTTCCTGTTTTCCAATCTTTATCTCCTCTCTACCACGGGATACATAATGACTCCCTACGTACAGACGTTGCATGCAACGTCTCTACCAAGGGATACATTTTGATTTTCTGCGTACAGACGCAGCATGCTACGTTGCAATTAGTACCTATAGTGCTCGGCCTTATACGGTCCATCTACACTAATACCCAGATAATCAGCTTGTTCCTTGCTGAGTTTTGTCAGTTTTACGCCAATTTTTTCCAGGTGTAATCTGGCAACTTCCTCATCCAGATACTTTGGCAATCTGTATACATCTATTTCGTACTTATCCCGCTTTTCCCAAAGGTCTATTTGAGCAAGAGTCTGATTAGAAAATGAGTTGGACATTACAAAAGAAGGATGTCCTGTGGCACAGCCTAAATTAACAAGTCTTCCCTCTGCTAAAAGAAATATTGCATGGCCGTCCTCATAGATAAACTTATCAACCTGGGGTTTTATATTTATATGTTTCACACCCTTCCAGGCTTTTAATCCGGCAACCTGAATTTCGTTATCAAAATGTCCTATATTACAAACTATGGCCTGGTCCTTCATTTTTGACATGTGTTCAGCTGTAATAATATCTTTATTACCTGTTGTAGTAACATAGATATCTCCCTCTCCCAGGGTACTTTCCACTGTGGTTACCTCAAATCCTTCCATGGCTGCCTGAAGAGCACAGATAGGATCTATTTCAGTTACAATTACTCTTGCACCAAGGCCACGCATAGACTGGGAGCTTCCTTTACCAACATCACCATATCCGCAGATAACAACTACTTTACCTGCAACCATAACATCAGTAGCTCTTTTAATACCGTCTGCAAGGGATTCTCTGCATCCGTACATATTATCAAATTTGGATTTTGTAACACTGTCATTAACATTTATTGCTGGTACAAGAAGGCTGCCTTCATCTTTCATTTGATAAAGTCTATGAACACCAGTTGTAGTTTCTTCGGAAACACCCTTCCAGTCAGCTACAAGAGTATGCCAGCGCTCTTTATCTATTTTGTATAATTTCTGTAAAAGAGCCTTTACTATACCCTCTTCTTCGGATCCCGCATCTTCAAAAGCCCATTTACTTCCATTCTCAAGCTCATAACCCTTATGCAGAACCAGAGAAGCATCTCCACCATCGTCAACAAGAAGGTTCGGCCCCTTCCCATTTGGAAATGATAAAGCCCGGTAAGTACAATCCCAGTACTCCTCCAGAGTTTCTCCCTTCCAGGCAAATACAGGTATACCTGAAGGATTATCCAGGGTTCCTTTTCGTCCAACAGCAATTGCCGCAGCTGCATGATCCTGGGTGGAAAAAATATTACAGCTTGCCCATCGTACATCAGCTCCCATATCTACCAAAGTCTCTATTAAAACAGCAGTTTGAATAGTCATATGGAGAGAACCCATAATTCTTGCTCCCTGTAGAGGCTTCTCCTTACCGTACTTCTTTCTTATGGACATAAGTCCGGGCATCTCTTTTTCTGCTATATCTATCTCTTTTCTACCCCATTCATTAAGGCTTATATCTTTAACTTTATATTCCAATTTTTCCTCCAATACCAAATTATAAATCTATCCCAATAAAAATACTATATGTTTGACAGTTATCTTGTTTATACATATACTTCCAAACGAATGAATAATGTTATTATACAGAAAAAAGAGAATAATTAGTTATGATATTAATTTTTCCATATATACTTGCATCAGTTTTTACAACAGTTTTAAACGTAATAGCAATTATTTTATTGTTAAAACTTGCCCATAAATTCCAATGGTATGATGATGTAGACCACCGCAAAATTCATGAAGGCGAAATCCCCAGGATTGGTGGTGTAGGTATTTCAATATCTTTTTTTGCAGCTGTATTTTTTATGCCTGTTTTTCTTGGACTTTTATCTGAAAAAATAATTATATCCAGACCTATTGTATTATTCTGGTCATTACTACTTGGATCGATAATTGTAAATTTAGTAGGTATATTAGACGATTTCACAAACCTCCGGCCTTTATACAAGTTAATTGGACAAATAGCAGCTACCCTTGTAATAATATTTTCCGGTAATTATTTTACTTCATTTTATATACCTTTTTTTGATATTACTTTAAAGAGCAATTTTTTTGGACAAATAATTACTTTTATATGGATAATTGGAATTACAAACGCTATTAACTTAATAGATGGGATGGATGGCTTTTCAAGCAGTATAACAGCATTAATATCTCTAATTATGGGTATTGCTGCAATTGTCAGTGGAAATTATATGCAGGCATTTATTCTTTTTATACTTTTTGGCTCTATATCAGGATTTTTTATCTTCAATTTTCCACCTGCAAAATTATTCATGGGAGATTCCGGTAGTCTCTTTATTGGATTTATTTTAGCCTGTATACCACTCTATTCTTTTAATGGAGAATTGTCTTCTTATACTCTTATACTTGGAATCTCTTTTTTAATAATACCGATTCTGGATACATTTGCAGCTATTATTCGTAGAAAAATAAGAGGTGTTCCATTTCATACTCCGGATATGGATCATCTTCACCATAAACTTCTTGCTATGAATATATCTGAAAGAATGATAATTTTTATTACTGGTACTGTAACATTGATTGTATCGGGAACTGCGCTTCTTTTTGTAATTTTTAGATCAAATATGTTTATATATTTGCAGCTGTTTATTTGGATTTTAATGGTGATTATATTTATAATTTTATCACATAAAACAAAAAACCGCCCGTAAACAGGCGGTTTGTATGAAATATTATCTGGATCCCTTGTAGATTATTCTTACTTGTCTGTATAGGCCTTCACCTTCACTCTTTGTTTCCACATCTACAATTTCGTTAAGGGCTGTGTGAACAAGTCTTCTCTCGAAAGGATTCATAGGTTCCAGTAGTTTTGATCTTTTTGATTTAATAACATGATCAGCTACTCTGGAAGCCTGACGTATAATATTCTCTTCATGTCTGTTTCTGTAGTTTTCTGCATCTACAATTACCCGACGGGAACCTTCCAGCTGTCCTGCATATACATTGAGGATAAGTTGTATAGCATCAAGGTTTTTACCTTTTTTTCCAATTAAAATACCCGAATGATCAGATACTATGGAAAGACCCAGCTTTCTATCTTCCCGAAAGGCAACTTCAATTTTTCCGGGATATCCCATTAAATCTATAAGCTTTTCAAGATAATTAATAGTCTGACTTTCAAACTCTGAAGCTGCTGACGGATCTTCATCTTCGCCTTCATGATCAATATAGACCTTGATTTTTACATTTCCCTTTCTAAACAGGCTTTTTTTTGATACATCAAGAATTTCTACATCAAATTCCTCTCTGTCTATGTTGAGAGCTGCTGCTGCATTCTCAATTGCTTCCTGCTCTGTTCTTCCTTCAAATTCTTTTATCATATAACTCTCCTGGAGATGTGTAGTCAATATTAACTTGCCTTTGACTTTTTACTTCTTGAAGTAATAAATTTCTGCTGAATCATGGTAAAGAAGTTTGTAACTGTCCAGTATAAAAGTAATCCCGATGGTGCATTATACATCATAAAGAAAAACATAACCGGCATCATAGTAGTCATCATTTTCATACTGCTTCCACCAGCAGCATCAGCTCCCGGAGACTGCATCAGTTTCTGAGATATTATCATAGTAATTGTAAAGAGAATCGGCAGTAATCTAATATCTGTCCAACCCAGCAGAGGTATTTGAAACAGATTACCAAAATATAGTATAGATTCAGGTCCTGAAAGATCTGTAATCCACCCCTGAATAAAAACGGCACCCCTTAAATCAAAATGCTTTGTCAAAAGACCATACAATGCAATAAAAATGGGCATTTGCAGGAGCATAGGCAGACAACCACCCATAGGATTAACTTTTTCCCTCTTATACAAATCTGCCATTTCTGCATTCATCTTTGTTGGAGTATCTTTATACTTCGCTTTAATTTCATTAATTTTTGGTGTTAAGGCCTGCATTCTACTGGTAGACTCATAACTTTTGTGTGTAAAGGGCCAAAGTACTACTTTCACAATTAAGGTCATTATAATAATAGCAACACCATAATTTGGTACAAGACCATAGGAAAACACCAGTAATTTTTTTAACAGCCATTCCAGCCAACCCAACCACGAACTGGTGTCAATTACTTCATCCAGGTTAAGATCCTGAACACCAAAACTATTTTTATCCGGATTGTTATATTTTGTAAGGACACTGTTTAGTTTTGGTCCTACAAAAAATTTAAAAACATCAACATTTCTGGAGCTTTTTATTACAGGTCGGGACATAAACATCTGGGATGCATCATTTATACCGGCTACAGAACTATCAGAAAAAGTAATTTTATACTGTGTAGAATCCGGTATTCCAATTAAAGTAAAATATTTCCCTGCAATAGCTGCCCAGGAAACATTACTTGCTACAGAAAATGCATTATTCTTTAGTTTATTATTTTCAAGTTTACCATTCTCATAGGTAAAATATTTTCTGTATTCATATCTGCCGCCTATTTTTTCTGCTTCCGGTCCAATCTGAGGTCCAAAGCCAAGAGTATAGGAATAACTGTTAAAATCCAAAGGAAGGTATTCATTTACACTGTTTTCGAAAGAGATATGAAGTTCAAACATGTAGTCGTCAGGGTTAAATACATATGTTTTTTTAAGTGTAAAATAGGAAATATCATTTTCATTTAACTTGAAATTTCTATAAAATTCATGTGTATAGGCATTTACCTTTTTATAAAAAAACAATTGATTAACAAAAGCTGTATCAGCAGATCCAAAGTAGATGTTAAATGCATTAACACCTGATTCACCATTCTGAATCATTTCCAGAGGAGCATCGTTATCAAGATGTTCTTTTAATTTTAAGGAACTTACGGTACCGCCAACTGTAGAAAAAGTAACAGTTAAAACTTCTGTTTCAAGAACTATCTCTCTGTTTAGGGGTTCAAGTCCACCATCTTCCCATGGAACCAAACCGGAATCACCTGGTGTTGATATAACATTATTGGATACCTGCTGACTACTATCAGCCTGTTCTGCAGTTTGAGGAATATTTTGCACAGTTTCCTGTACTATTTGCTGAGGTTCAGGGGGAAAAAATATCCCCTGCAGCATAAAACCGCCGGTAATTACAATTACAGATAAAATAACTGCAATCAGTGTATTTTTGTCCATTTTTACTCCATATCATCTTCTGTAATGAATGAAGAATGGGTTACAGAAAAATATCTGCCCTTGCAAATAAATATTTTAACTGGCTCTCACGTATAGAATAATCATAATCACCCGGATAGAGTACTACTATAAAATCAAATCCAGGTTTTAAATTATTTTTTAAACTTCTGTATATTTCACGTAAAATCCGCTTTGATCTGTTACGCTGAACAGAATTACCATACTTTCGAACCAGGGTAACTGCTATCCTGTTCCATTCCAATTCATTTCTTCGATAAACCAACTTTGCTCCAGGGCAGGATACCCTGGAAGATGATTTAAATACTCTACTGATTTCAGATTGAGATCTGAGTCGCTCAATTCTAGTAAGGTTTTTTCTCATCAGCAACTGAAAGTTTCTTTCTACCTTTTCTTCTTCTTCTTGCCAAAACTAATCGGCCTGCTTTTGTTGCCATTCGGGCTCTAAACCCCAACTTTCTATTTCTTTTAACACGGCTTGGCTTGTAAGTAAAACTCATAGTCAGCTCTCCTTATATTTATCGCATAATGCGCATTTATATCTTTTTAAGTAAAAATTACCTGTAACATTCGGTTCGCCAGTATACTTTTCCATTGGATGAATGTCAATGGTTAGGGCAGCCACACTTCGACAAGCTCAGTGCAGCGCAGGGTCGATAAATCGATCCTGTTGGACTGAGGTTGCATAGTCGAGCAGGTTCGGCCGCATACACGAGCAGCCAACTTGTTGGCGACCAGTGAAGCTTGCTTCCGACCAGACTGCCCCTACGACCTAATTACTATTGTGACTATTTTTTAGGATAAAGCGTATATCAACAACATTTAATTCCGGGTAATTTTTCTGAACGTTCTTTAAAATCTTTTTTTTTCTCATTTGAAGAAGCTGAATCCACCCTGGATGATCTGCCTCAACCAATAAGATACCATTGTTTAAATCTTTTACAGTAGAATGACTTAACATATCTTCTCCTGCAATATTCCCCCAGCTTTTAAAAACAGAAGAATATCCATTTTCCATGTTTAAATGAAGATTCCTCATGTAATCTCCAAGAATATCTCCTGCTTTTTTCATTTTTTACTTATTACCCCATTTACCACATTTAATATTACTGTATCTGACATCTTATATTCATTATAATGTTCACCAGGTAAAAAAGTAAAAAATATTTGCTCATACTCCGGTAAAAACTCTAAAAATTTTATTCTCCTTTTACTGTCAAGTTCCAACAGTACATCATCCAGTAAAAGAAGCGGCTTCTGTTTTGTTTTTTCAGAAAAAAATATTGACTGGGCTACTCTCAAAACTAATGAAATAAGCCGTAATTGCCCTGTAGATGCGATTTTTGCAAAATCTCTCGATTGCATATTATACTTTAAACCATCCCTATGAGGACCGGAACTTGTAGTACCCAGTACAAAATCTGTAGATATTTTTGATTCAAGTCTTTCCACTATTTCATCTACACTGGTACAATTTTTCCAGGAAGGAAGATAATCTATGAATAAATCCTCTTCAAAACCGGATATATCACTGAAAAGGGGTGAAAATGTTTTATTAAAATCAATGATTGTTAAATTTCTACTAATTTGCAGTTTAAGACCAGCTGTTGCTAATTGCTGATTATAAACATCCAAAAGTTCTTTTTTTCCATTCTTTATTTCAATATTTCTAAGTTTTAAAATTTTTCTATAATTTCGAAGATTATCAATATATGCAGAATCATAAAGACTTATTGTCTGGTTTAAAAACCACCTTTTACGTTCCGGTGTACCATTTACGAATGAAAGATCTTCATGAGAAAAAATTATACAGGGTATATTTTGAATTAAATCCTTTCTATCCCGTACAATTTTTCCGTTATAATTAATTTTTTTTACTTTACCGGATATATTTATCGAAACAGAATTAGAAAGTTCATTATTTCTGGAATATTCACCATAAAGAGTCATTTCTTTACAGTTATGCTTTATTAATAAACTATCCTGATGTGTTCTAAAAGAGGAACCATAGGATAGTAAATAAACAGCTTCAAGAAAATTACTTTTGCCCTGTCCGTTTTCACCTGTAAGAAAAATTTCCTTATGCCCAAGATCAATTCTCTGATTTTTTAAATTCCTAAAATCAAAGGTTTTCAGAGAAGTAAATCCCATTAAAAAAGCTCTTAGTCCAACTGCATAGGCATTACAATATGAAAATAATCTTTTTCAGGTATAGAAATAATTGATATAGCTTTATTTGCTTCAGTAAATTTTATACTTATATTATCGTCTTCTATAACTTTAAGGGGATCAAGAAGATAAAGATAGTTTAATGCAACTGTCATACCATCACCTTCATAATCACAGGTAATTTCCTCTTTTGCTATTCCTATTTCACTTTCTTCTGAATTAAGTGTAATTGTACCATTTGAAAAAGTTAAATATATTCTTCTTGATTTTTGTTCAACTAATAATGAAACTCTTCTTAAAGCTTCAATAAGATCTTTTTTACTGACATTAATATTAAAATCCTGGTGTTCCGGAATTACTCTGTTATAATTAGGAAACTGACCTTCTATTAAATTTGAAGATAATTTTTGATTATCAAATTTAACAAAAATTGATTTTTCAGATACTGCCAGGTAAAGATTACCTTCTCCACTTGCAAGTTTTTTAATTAAATGAAGAATTTTCGTAGGAATTATGACTGCATCAAAATCTTTAATTTCTGTATCCAGATCTTTTTTTATAAAAGAAAGTCTTCTACCATCAGTTGCAACCATTGAAAGAGATCCTTCCTGATGTTCCAAATAAACTCCATTCATAAAATATCTTGTTTCATCATCAGAAACTGAAAAAATCGTCTGACTGATCATATCAATCAAGCTGTTTTGGGATAGTTCAAAATATTTATCATCTTCTATCTCCTGTATTTCAGGAAATTTTTCCGAGGCAATTGATTTTAATTGAAAATTAATCTTACCAAAAACCGGATTTATTAATAATCTTCCATCTGCAAGATTAAATTCCACATCTCCCTCTGGTAAAGATCTGATAATACCAAGAAATTTATCACAGTATACTGTTGTACTTCCTGCCTGGATTACTTCTACTGGTATTTGTGTTTCAAAACTAACTTTTAAATCTGTAGCTTTTATTTTTAAAATTCCATTATCAGCTTCCAAAAGGACATTGGACAATATAGATAAAGAATTTCTTGATGAAATTATATCCTGAGCTATTGATATTTCTTTAAGTATTACATTTTTATGACAGGTAAATTTCATTTTATATCTCCCCTCTTTCTTAACCTTATTAATAATAAATATAGTAATAGTAATAGTAAGCACTGTAGATATGTTAATATCTCATATAAAATCAATGCTCACAATGTTTTACTTATCTTAATAGATTAGGTATATTATTAACAATTCCCTAACATATTAACATCGATACAATATTATCCACCTAATAGTACTAGTTTATCAACAGTTTTTTAAGACTTTGTTCCTGTTTCTTTTATTTTTTGTATTAGATTCCTAATATAAGGTTCTATACTTGGATCTGCCTTCATTTTTGAATCAACTCTCTGGCATGCATGCATTACTGTTGTATGATCTCTTCCTCCAAATTCCAGACCAACTTCTGTAGTGGAATATTCTGTTAACTCCCTGGTTATATACATGGCAATCTGACGGGGAAATGCTATAGCCTTTGTTCTTTTCTTTCCTCTTAAATCATTTGGGGTCAGATTAAAATAATCGGATACAATTCTTTGAATAGTATCAATTGTAATATTACTCAGTTTTGGATTTGCAAACATATCTTTTAACTGACTTTTTGCTATAGAAACAGTTATCTCTTTATTTAGAAGATCTGCATATGCAATTAGTTTTGTCAGTGCAGCTTCAAGATCCCTGACATGGGTAGTAACATTCTGACATATCAGCTCAATAACTTCATCAGAGATTGAAACATTTTTATCCTCAATTTTTTTCTTTAATATAGCTATTCTTGTTTCAAAACTTGGAGGAATCAGATCTACATTTAACCCTCTTTCAAACCTGCTTCGTAATCTGTCTGTAAGATTTTTTATTTCTGATACAGGTCGGTCACATGTAAAAACCATTTGTTTGTTGGAATCATACAGAGCGTTAAAGGTATGAAACAATTCTTCCTGGGTGGCATCTTTACTTTGGAGAAAATGTATATCATCAATAAGAAGAATATCGACCTTTCTATATTTATTTTTAAAATCATGTTGTTTACTGTTTTTTATTGCCTGTATAAATTCATTTGTAAATTGTTCTGCAGTAACATAAACAACTCTTAGATCTTCAGAGTTTTCATATGAATATTTTCCAATAGATTGAATTAAATGTGTTTTTCCAAGTCCAACACCACCATAAATAAGGCATGGGTTATAGGCTTTTCCCGGATTTTTTGCAATTGCCATACATGCATTGGCTGCAAAGGAACTGTTATCTCCAACTATAAAATTATCAAAACTATAATCTTTGCTAAGACCAGGATGATTTCTTTTACTAATCGTTGCAGATAATGGTTTATTCACTTTTACATTTACAGGTGTAGAAGTTTTTTTCTTTGGATTATTCTTTTTAGCCGGAGAAGGGGAGCTGACAATAGAAAAATCAATATCAATTTTTGATCCTGAAAGGTTTTGGAGAATATTTTCAACATTGGATAGGTAGCGTTCTTTAACCTGATCCCTGTAGAAAGATGATGGAACAGAAAGTATAATTTTTTTCTCTGTAGACTCAGTATAACTGATGTTATCAAACCACATAAGAAATTCCTGCTCAGATAGCTCAGATCTTAGCTGATTG
>DAOWEB010000167.1 GCA_030638735.1 Spirochaetaceae bacterium | reverse complement strand
TTTGGTAAAAGATGGTTTATAAATACACTTGCTAACCTTAAAACGGCACAATCAGTAGAAAATGTACTTCCTCCAATTAAAAGAGCTCTTATAACGGGTGCTGGTCCTTCTCTGGAAAACCAATTACCTATTTTAAAAAACTATCACAAAGAGAGTTTTCTTATAGCAACTGATACTTCTTTGCCTTTTCTTATAAAGAATAATATAAAACCAGATCTTGTTATATCTATTGATTGTCAGCACATTACATACCACCATTTTCTTTCGGGATTTCCAAAAGAAATTCCTCTTGTACTGGATCTGGCATCACCATCATGGTTAACACGCCTTAGTAATAATATTGTTTTTTTTACAAGCGGTCATCCTTTCTCACAATTAGTAAATACAAAATGGAGGAGTTTTCCTTATATTGATACTTCAGGAGGGAATGTTAGTCATGCCGCAATATCTCTTGCTGATAAACTGGGGGCTAAAGAAATACTATTATTTGGTGTTGATTTTTCTTATCCTAAAGGGAAAAGCTATGCAAGAGGAACATACCTCTACCCACATTTTATTTCAAAATCCAATAGAATAAATCCGGGAGAAAACAGTTTTGTTTCTTTTATTTTTTATAATAAATATACAGTAAGAAAATTAAAGGAATATGGAATTAGTTATACCACAACACCAATGATCAGTTATAAAAAAAGACTTGAAAGTGCTTCAAAGAATATAACTGGGAAAATAGTTCAAATCGAAGGACTTGGTGAAATAATGGATTTACCAATAAAAGGATCCGGGCTTAGATCAAACATTACTCCCTTTTTCTCGGCTGGTTCAAGTTCTAAAAATTGGAAATATTTTCTTAAAGAGTACATGGATAATCTTAAAATGTTGCCTCAACCAGGTATTTCACTTTCAGAGTATTATTCAAGATTAGATTCTGAACAAAAATATTTATGTGCCACTCTTTATCCTGCTGCTGCGGCATTACGCAGATCTGGAAATAAAAAAAATAACGGTGCTATTATACTTACAGAAGCAATAGAATGGACTATTAAACAAATACAAAAACAGCTAGCCTAATAAGTAATTCCAACATAGCCTACAAACGACTCAGAAGGAGTTATATCGTAACTGTTTAAATATCCTATAAGACTTCCTGATTTTACTTTAGATAGAGAAGCAAAACGAATTGCAGAAGAAGCTGCTCCGGAAGAACAAGCTGAAAAATTTTTATTTGCTGAATCCAATACACCCTGAAAATCCATTTTTAGCATTTTATCGACAATATCTCTATCATTTACATTTTTAACCCATTGAACCGCTTTTTCTCCTGTTCCCCGGGGTAAGAATGAAAAGGAACGTCCATAGTGAGTTAAATCTGTTGATCCAAGAACAATAATCTTTTTATTCAGATCCAGAGATATTTTATGAATCAAAATCCCAAGCTTAATAGCTTCTGCACCAGAACCTACTCGTAAACAAAGTATTTTTGAATTCGGAAAGAAATATTTTACAATAGGAATAATAACTTCAACAGTATTATCACTAGATAGATCTTTTATAATTTCAAATTCTGTTAATAACCCGGAATTAAATGATTTATCTATAACAAGATTCCCAATGGGTGTTTCATAAATATCCTCAGATGAATAGTATAACGGTGCTCCTGGAGGCAGATGACCACCAATAATAACTACAGTATCAGGATTTGGATATAATTGATAAATACTTTTAACTGCTAAACTACCAGAATAATCCCATCCGGCATGTGGTATTATTGCTGCAATTTTATTGCTGCTCTTAACAATTGTATTTTCAATAATACTATTGATAAATCTGTTAATAATATCAGGACTTTCAGGATACCAGCCAGATGATAATTTCCTCTTTCGTATTACATTTTTGCCCATATATATAAGAATACATGTATTTAAATAAGAAGAAAAGAAAAAAAGGTTTTAAATATTTGTTTAATTACGTATAATACAAATATGTACAAATCCAGAGTAAATATGTTGATTTTACTTTTTTCAATACTTTTTTTAAGTTTTAATTTTACCTTGTTTTTCTTCGAAACAATAGAGATAAATAATTCCAACGTTACTTTCAGTATGGATACAGTTTTAACACACGAAAATATCTATATTTTATTAGTAAAATTTTCTATAATTCTTGCTATTTATTTAACATCATTAATTATATTACTTATTTACATAAATTCTAATAAAAAAGAATCCATAAAGAAATTTGTTTTAGATGATAATTCCACAGTAAAAATGGATTCAGAACCTAATCAAATAATTACTAATGAACTTAGAAAATCTGCTTCTTTTGATCAGGATATAGTTCTAACCCTTGTAGGTTCCCATGAAAATAATATTAAACAAAATAGATCTGATTTTTATAATATGTTAAAAAAACAATTCCCTTTTCATGATCTAATTTTTAAATATGATGATAATACCTTTGGAATTCTTCTTCCAAATATGGATCTTGAAAAAGGAATTAAACAAATTGAAAAATTTGATCAACTATTTGTAAGCAGCAGCTCTACATCGTTAAAATTTCCAATTATGTTTGGATTAAGTTCCAGAAATGGAAGACTTATAAGTGGAAGTATAATATTAAAAGAGGCGAAAGCAGCTTTAAATAAATCTATGAGTGATAAAAATTTTCCAATTATAGGATTCAGACCAAATCCTGCTCAATATAGGGAATATCTGTCCAAACAAAAAATTAATTAATCTTCATAAGGGATAACGATTTTTTGCCCGTCTCTTGTCAGGAATGTATCTGAAAAAATAGACCTGGCCTCTTCCAGAAGCCCCGATAATTCATACTTTGTATATCTTGGACTATAATGAATAAGTCCCATTTTTTTAACACCACCGGCATCAGCTGTTAATTGAGCGGCCTGGGAAGAAGTCATATGCATTTTTTTCCTTGCACTATCTTCCAAATCAGCTTTGAACATCCCTTCACAAATTAAAAGATCTGAATCCCTAACAAAATCAGAAATCTCAGGAAAATATTGGGTATCAGTAACAAAACTAACTTTTCGTCCTGTTCGAGGAGAGCCCATAACCTCAGAAGCTTTAACAATTGTATCATCTGACAAAGTTACATCATTCCCTTTTTGCAGTTCTGACCACAAAGGTCCCATAGGTACTTTTGCAAGCTCGGCTTTTTCCGGAAAAAAAACTCCGGATCGTTCATCTTCTACCAGAGAATAACCAACACAAGGTTTAGTATGGCGAAGAGGAAATGCATTGACTGAAAAACCATCCCCTCTATAGATAATTTCAGGTCCTGTAATCTCTTGTACAATTATTTCATAATTTATATACATATCCAAAACTTTTTTGCTCATTTCTACATATTCTTTAATTTTAGGAGGACCAAAAATATACAAAGGTTCGTCTCTTTCTACCTGACTTGATAACATTAAAATACCAGGTAAACCTGTCACATGATCAGCATGAGTATGGCTTATAAAAATTGCTGATATTTTCTTCCATTTAAGGTTCAATTTTCTTAATGAAACCTGAGTTCCTTCTCCACTGTCAAATAGAAATAGCTCCCCTTCTCTACGAAGAAGCACAGATGTTAGAAATCTTCCTGGTAAAGGCATCATTCCACCAGTTCCAAGTACAAATAATTCAAGATTCATAATGTCCCTTTAAAGCTCGACTACTTTCTTTGCTTCAATAATTTTTGGTTTACTTATTGAAAAATATATTTTTTCTTTTCTAAGGCTTGCCTTAATTCTACTGCCATTGGGACACTTCCCCTGTAGGATTTGTAATGATAAAGGATCCTCAATTTCTTTCTGGAGAACCCTTCGAAGAGGCCTGGCTCCATATTTAGCATCATACCCACTGTCTATTATATAATCTTTAACAGAATTTTTTATATCTATTATAATATTCATTTGTAAAAGTCTCATTTTAACCTCTGATAACAATACTTCCAGAATTTCTGTTAGATCCGCTCTGGAGAGACTCTCGAATACTATTATTTCATCCACCCTATTTATAAACTCAGGCCTGAATTGTCTTTTTAGTTCATTCATTGCTGAAGCCTTTATCTCAGAATAATGAAGAATACCTTCCTCAGATTTAAAACCAAGGGCGCTTTCTCTGGTAATTTCCCGTGCTCCGGCATTTGATGTCATAATAAGGACTGTATTTCTAAATGAGACCTTATGTCCTAAATTATCCTGAAGCTCCCCTTCTTCAAGAACCTGAAGTAAAAGATTAAAAACATCAGGATGCGCTTTTTCAATTTCATCAAGTAAAACAACACTATAAGGTCTTCTTCGGATTTTTTCTGTAAGCAAACCACCTTCATCATATCCTACATAACCGGGAGGGGCACCTACCAGACGACTTATATTATGCTTCTCCATAAAATCAGACATATCAATTCTAATGAGTGCATCAATATTTCCAAATAGAAACTGTGCAAGAGTTTTTGCCAATAAAGTCTTACCAACCCCAGTTGGTCCCAGAAAAATAAAAGATCCCATGGGTCTATCGGGTGATGATAAGCCAGTTCTGGCCCTTCTTATACTGGAAGCTATTGCATTTATAGCTTCATTCTGACCAATAACGGTCTTATGCAACTCTATTTCTGTTTCAAGTAATTTCTCTGTTTCCTTCTGTGCAATTCTTGCTAATGGAATACCAGTTATACCGGATATTACATTTTCTATGTCAACTACATCAACTTTAACTCTGGCTGTCTCTTTATTTTTTTGCCAACCTCTATTAAAATCATCAATCCTTGATTTAAGTGCTCTAACTTTATCTCTTACAGCTGCTGCTTTTTCATAATCCTGATTACTAACAAGGCTCTTTTTTTCTCTTGTTAAAAGATCTATTTCCTGTTCCATGCTTTTCAGTCCGTCAGGTCTGACAGCATTCTCAATTCGTTTTACAGATCCTGCCTCATCAATTAAATCAATTGCCTTATCAGGTAAAAATCTATCAGTTATATATCTATCCGACATTACAGCAGCAACTCTTAATGATTCTTTGGTATATTTTACATAATGATGATCTTCATATCTGGTAATTATCCCCTCAAGTATTTCGATAGTTTCTTCAACACCAGGTTCATCAACAAAAATTGTCTGAAACCTTCTTTCAAGAGCAGCATCCTTCTCAATATATTTTCTATACTCACGTAACGTAGTAGCGCCTATACATTGAAGTTCTCCCCGGGATAATGCAGGTTTAAGCATATTAGAAGCATCAATAGCACCTTCGGCACCACCAGCACCAATTATAGTATGAAGTTCATCAATAAATAGAATAATATTACCGGCTAATTTAATCTCATTCATAACTTTTTTTAAACGTTCTTCAAATTCGCCTCTATATTTTGTTCCGGCAATTAGTGCAGCAATATCCAAAGTCAGAACTCTCTTACCAGTTAATAAATCCGGTCCTTCACCGGAAACTATAATTTGAGCAAGTCCCTCAGCTATAGCAGTTTTACCAACACCTGGTTCCCCTATAAGTACAGGATTATTCTTTGTACGTCTTGCCAAAATCTGAATAACTCTTTTAATCTCTTCTTTTCGTCCAATAACCGGATCCAGTTTATTCAAACGTGCAAATTCGGTTAGATCCCTTGCAAATTGATCTATCGTAGGTGTCCCTTTGGTATGAGGAGCTGTTTGCTTTTGCTTATTAGTCTGTATTGGAATACTATTCTTTCGTCCCTGGGGGTTAGTTTTTCTAAAACTAATAATTGCATTTTTAATTTCTTCACTACCAACATCATATTTAATTAAAAATCTTTGTACAATACTGCCGGTTTCCATTACCGAGGCAAGCAGAAGATGTTCTGTTCCAATATATTGTATCCCCATTTTCCTTGCTTCTTCAGCAGAATTCTCCAGAATATTTTTACCTCTGTGAGATGGCGGGACATCTCCAAGAATATAACCTGAATGTTTTTTGGGGATACTCTTTTCAATTTCAACCTGTAGAGCATGAGGATCAATATTTAAAGATTTTAAAACCTTAAATCCCAGACCATCACCATCCTTTAATAATGCTAAAATAATATGTTCAGGTAATAATTGATCAGAATGAAATCTTTTAGCCTCTTCCTGGGCAAAAATGGTTAGAATGCGTTGTGCACGCTGTGTTAGACCTTTAAACATGTGCTGCCTCCAGTTTAATTTGTAATATCCAATGATAATCGAATGAGATCGGCTCTTTTTTCGTCCAATGATAAAGAATCATTTTTATTACTATCCAGTAAAAATTGAACATGCGCTTTTTGAGACATTAATAATAGTGAATTCACTATTCCAATATCTAATTTTGAAAATCCTAATGCAATTCCAAGTCTAATATCTGTAAGAGCTTTAACAGCTTCACCTGAACCCAACAAACGACAACTTTTAATTAATCCTATAGATCTGAATAATTTGTCTTCCAATTCAATTTTTCTTCTTTGCACAAGCTCTTCCCTTGCCTGTCTTTCAAAATCAACTAATTTCATACTTGTTTCAGTAAGTTTATCTATTATCTCACTTTCATTTTTTCCAATTGCCAACCCATTGGATATCTGGTATAGATCTCCAAGAGAACCATCATTATTTCCTAAAAAACCTTTTACAGTAAACTCCTTATCTATTGATGATTTTATAGCACGATCAAATAACGATAATCTTACCAAAGCCGGCAAATGAACCATAACAGAAACTTTCATACCTGTTCCTGAATTTCTTATATTTTCATTTAAATATCCAAATTCAAGAGAGACTGCAAAATCCAGCAATTTTTCCAGTCTGGATTCTATTAGATCCACTGTCTTAAAAGCATTATCAAGTCCCAACCCGCTCTCTAAAACTGCAATTCTTAGATGATCATTCTCATTTATCATACAGGAAATTTTTTGATCTTTACTTAATATAAAAGATTTGTGTTTATTAAGTGTAAAATCCTGTGAGATCAAGCTACGTTCAGCAAGCATTCTCCTTTCTATGCTATTTATATCTGCTAAAGATATAATAGCCATTTTATCCCCCAGTATCTCAAATGCCTCAGTAATAATCGCTTTAACACGATCCTCGTCTTTCAATTCCATTTTATTTGGATAAAGAAATCCAGTTAAATTTCGTGAAAGACGTACCCGGCTGGACAAAACAACATCTTCTTCCTTACCTTTTTCCCTGAACCATCCGGGAATATCATTTAGTATGGTTGAATTAATTGTCATCTGAATTAAACCCTGCTTCAAGATTTGTTAACTTATCTCTTAAAATAACTGCACTCTCATATTCCTCATTATTAACTGCTTCTTCCAATTCACGTTTTAAAGTTTCTTTATCTATAAGAATTGTTTTGTATGCTTTAAGTTTTGAAGGAAGTTTTCCTTTATGATAAGTATATGCTCCATTGAAGGAAATTGCGGAAGCAATTGAACTTCTAAAATAGTTATAACAATCCGGACATCCCACCTGCCCGTCATCTTTCATTTCAGATACTTTTGTTCCGCAAGTTTTACAAGTGTCCAGTTCATTACCTGATTTTACAGGTAAGGTCTTTTTTTGAGTAAAATTACTTAAAAGTTTTGATAATGAAAAGTCAAAAGATTTTCCATCCTTTGAAATTCCTTTTTTAGAAGCACAATCCCTGCAAAGGTGCATCTCATATATATTCTCTCCAACAAGCTGTTGAACATGAAAGACTGCTGTTTTTTTCTTACAAATTTCACAAATCATTATATTGTCCCTACTATAATAATAACAAAAAACCCGCCTCTTTACAGGCGGATTTTTAATTAATATACAAATATTTTCTATAAAATTCAATCTAAGCCCAATAATAATAGAATTATTAAATAGATTCTAATGTTTTCGTAAAATATCCATTGGTTTTAATCTACCAGCTCTAATTGCCGGAAAATATGCTGCTGTAACAGAGAGAATAACAGTTAATGTAGAAATAATTAAAATATGTGTTAAATCAAGTTTTATGGGTATCTTCTCCAGATAATATGAGGTATCAATAAGAATAATACTTCTATCGCTTAAAGATAGGATAGGATAAATAATATACTGAATAATAGTATATAAACTATTAACTAGTGACTCCATGAAAGAAATTATCTCATTTATATTAACTGATATCAGTAGACCAAATACCAACCCTGTAAAGGTACCAGAAATTCCAATTATAAAACCAATAAAGACAAAAGCCCTTGTAATTACAGAAGAAGATACACCAGTACTCTTTAACATAGCAATAGCTTCTTCCTTTTCCATAACAAGCATGACAACTGTAGAAGAAATATTCATAGCAGCAACTATAACGATAATTATCATAATAAATAGAAGTATTGTTTTTGTTGTATTAAAACTTTCTATCATAGTTTTTTCAAGATCATACCAATTGTATGCAAAGAAACCAGTTCCCATTTCTTTTCGTATTTCTATTGTCTGAGCCTCAATTTCATTAAAAGG
>DAOWEB010000400.1 GCA_030638735.1 Spirochaetaceae bacterium | reverse complement strand
GTTTATCTCTATCGAGAATAATTGTAGTAATATGTCCACCTACAGTAAAACCACGACCAAGTATATCCATTGTTATTATACCAAGATCATCCTGATTAGCAGTCAGACTGGTAATATATGTAACAGGAATATATTTATTCATTCGAAGATATATTGTTTCAGATTCTCCGCGATTTCCCACGGCATCAAATGCATTTACCGTAAAGGCCCAAAGACCATTATCCTGATTATATATTCTGTAGCTTAAATCTCTATTCATGGATCTGCCTGGTGTATCCATAATATTAAAATCCAAAAGAGACCCATTATAATTTGAGTCAGACAGATACTGTATTCTATAACTGTAGCCTGCAGTAATTTCTCCTTCCGGAGGAACCCAGTTAAAAGACACTGTATTTGATAAAAGATAACCATCTTTATCAAGATCCGGATCTAAAAATGTAACCCTTCCTGGTGGAGTTGTATCTCTGATAAACCTGGAACTTGAAGTATTTGACCAGTTCCCTGCATAATCAACAGCCCTTACATGAACATACCACTCACCATCCGAATCCACTGTAAAGCTGTTTCGACGATCATCCCTACGGCGAAGCATTATCCTTTTGGGAGCTGCTCCATTTTTATTCCTGTCAAGAGAGTAGCTGAATCCTTCTATACCAGAGGAATCGGAGGGAAGATCCCAGCTTACAGTAAAAGTATCCTGATTAAGAGCAGCTGTTCGATAATTTACCGGAAATATGGTTATCTCAGGAGCTGTCTTATCCGGAATAAGAATGGTTAATCCTGAATCACCACCTGTATCACTCTGCCATACTATGTTCATCTCATTAGCGGTAGTTATAAACCTGCAGAAATTACTAAGCCCTCCAGCTGATTGTCCGGGTATATCAATCCCCTGCCATTCATTATTATCTTTGCCGGCAAGGACAACCTGTCCAATATTATTATACCAAAGAGCTACAGGCTTACCACGGTCCAAATAAATTTGAGGATTATTTACAGGATTTGAACTAATACCAGACCCTTCAATCTTCTCAAAGCTGCTGAACCTTTTATTAATAATATCAAGCTTTCCATAATATGATGAGGAAGAACCATTTCCCAGTTTCCGTTCCCAGGAAAGATAGATTCCTCCAGTGTTTTCTGTTAAAAAAACTCTTTGATTATCAAAATCTACAGATTTATTTGCATCCTCCGGAATATCTGTAATCCATGAAGGAGAAGACCAGGTACGACCACTGTCTCTACTTGAAATATAGTATAAGTGATAAAATCGGCTTTCTGCCGGAGAGGCCTGAAAAACTACATGTTCAACACCTCTATAAGAAACATGAAAGGGCAAATATACATTTGATAAATCAAATGTTGAGAGAAGAGGTAAATAGTCAGACCAGGATCGTCCATTTTCAGACACTGAATAGGTTATTCCCAGTGAGCTCTCCCGGTTAAAAGAGTTCGGATCACCTGCCAGAGGCTGGGTCACAAAAAGAATAAATTTACCCTTATCTGTAAGAAATAATTTTGGAGATACTGTTGTAACATCTCCTCCGCCAGGAGTACCCAGAAGTTTAAATGATTCACCGTCATTTTGTGAAAAATATAAAAGAATACCTTTCTCTGAATTAGTTATAGCAATATAAATATACCCATTATCATCAACAACAAGGGAGGAAACAGAAACCTTATCTCCAATAAATGGAAAGGGACCTAAAACTTCTTCATGCCTAATCCACTCACTACCACTCTTCTTTACCATTAAAGAAATACTGAATAGCTCTGTGTCTCCGGACCTATCATTAAATTCCTGCCACATTACAACACTTGAATCTGATGAAGAAGCAGTAAGAGGAAACCATACATTATTATCTATGAGGATTTCCGGGTTTTCCCAAAAAATATCCTCTGCAGTGATAATAACACCAGGGATTAAAAATAAAATACTTGTAAAAATAATAGTTAATCTAGTTCTTAATTCCTGTTTCATTAAATCCTTGCTTCTACCTTTGTTTTTAAATCATTAAGTTTAGAGCTTTTCCTGTTGGAAGGATTGACCCAAAGTTGATTAATAATAATATTTGCCTCTAAATACCTGCCTTCGATATAAAGTGATTCTGCATATCTAAGCTGCTGAGTATCTGAAGTAGACATTGTGACCTGACTTATACCACCGGTACTTGTCCTTATCCTGTCCATGAGTATTGCTGCAGCATCATAATCACTGTTTATCTGTATAGCTTCTTCAAGGTATGCAAGGGCTATAGGAAACTGTGCTCTGTTATCAGAATTAACTATAGTCTGAGCCTGTGAATACAGCTGTGTAGCTCTCTTAATATCTACCTGAGCAGGAGGAGGAACTATTCTACCCGCAGCAACACCGGAACGGTATACTGAAGTTTTTATCCCGGGATAATCAGGGTTAATTTCATATAATGCAAGAAGATCATCATCTGCTGTTTTTGGATCATCTTTAGTATTTTTAACTGCTGTATTATACATTGATTTGAAAAAAATCTTAAATGCATCTTCCTGTGTATATTCAAGAATTTGAAGATACATAACACTAGCCTTAAAATTACGGGGGAAAGGTGTTTTTACCAACTCAATATTTTTAATTGCCTCATTAAAGTGAATATCTGCTTCGTTTTTACTCCCGGATTTAAGGAAAGTCTTCCCTTTCTCAAACTCCTCCTGAACAAGATTAAGAATAGAAATTATATCGGGATAGAGAGGATCGGTAAGTGCAATTTCTCTACCACTGGTAGCTTCCAGGGCTCTTTTAATCTTTATCAGCCAGTTTTCTATTTCCGGATTACTCTCTGCATTGGTAACCTTATATCTTTCCTCTGCCTGTTGAAAGGACTGTTCAGATTTAATAAATTCCTGAAGATTATAAAAATCCTTCCCCCGGGTAATAAGAGCCCTTACCTCTCTGACAATTTGTCTGTTAAGAGAAATTGTAATATCTGAATCCAGCTTTGCAAGCTCCACAGTTAATAAATTTCTTACATCCTTATCTTCCCTAAAACCCAGAGATTTAAGAAAAAGTGATTCAGCTTCATAATATTTCTTCCTTGCTCCATCAAAATCTTCTCTGCTGAATTTTGAATAAGCTTCATCAAGACGCAAATTACCAAAACTTAATGTATTATCAGCTTCATCATTTAATACTTTCGCCCTGCTGAGAAGCAGTGCTATTTCGCTGTTTTTTTCAACTACAGCCACTCTAAGAGCTGAGGCTGATTCAAGAAGTGTACTTATGGATATATCAGATTTTTCCAAGGGGTTCTTATCATCTAAACTAATTATAATATCTTCCAAAACTAAATCTGCTTTATCAAGATCAGTTTTTGTATTTGTAAGGAGCTGTACTGCACGATCAGGTTTTTTGACCTGAAGAACAAGACCATTTATTTTCTCTTCAACACCATCAATAAAAGCTTCAGCGGTCACAATAGATTCACCTGAATTTTCAACTACTATTCTTTCAGGACGGATCCTTAATGTCAGTATCCTTTCTTCGGCTCCTACCTCAGCAATAAATAGTTTCTCGTCCAGAATAGCCTTATTATCCTTCAGTTTAGTAAGGGCTCCATTAATTAAAGTAAGATCCAAACCTGAATTTAAAGAAATATTTTTATTATTATCTAAGTCTGCAATAGAAGTTTCAATACCGGATAAAGTAACACGAATATCATCCATACCGGAACGGGATTCTTTAATTTCCTCCAGAACCCCGGAAGCAGCGATTGTTTTAACCAGGCTATTAATGTTTTCAGAAAGAAAAGACATATTTGTATATATATCTGCAAATTCTGACACAGCCTGAGCAAACAGAAAATTGGGAAGATCTTTGTTAATGTGCTCTAAACCATTATCCTTTAATAATAGATTGTTATCCAAATATATTTTATCGCCTCTGAGTTTTAGTACATCAACTACTACAACTGCAATTTTAACTGCATCTAATAATATTTTCCTTGATCCTTCAAATGAGGAACCTTCAAAACCATCTACAGCTTCTTTGTATTGTTCTTCCAGTTTTGACATCATCAGTTCGGAAATGACATCCTGATTTTCATCCCATACGGTACTAATCACACCTGCTATACCTTCCTGAATAAAAGAATCTGAACGTCCAACTGTTAATACTCTTTTAATTGATATAAAAGGAATATCTGACTCATCCTCACGCTGAACAGAGGATCTAAGGTTATCAAGTTTTGCAGCACCTGCTTTTAAAATACTCCAGTAATTTCCTGCTTCAAGCATAATTAGCGCATAATCAGAATACCCTCTTTCAATTGCAGAGATATTCCCGCCCTGTATTATACCGGCATAGATTTTTGAAGCATCAAGAACTGTACTGTAAAGATTTAAAAAATCTTTAGAAGTAGATAAAATATTATCCTGATAAATATCAACCTGATCTTCTATAATATTGCCGTACTCTTTCTCAACAAACAAATCTTTATGAAGTTCGAATCCTCCAAAATAAGTTTCTATTGCTGCAGGATATTCTTTTTTAACAATATAGTCAGATGCCTCATTCATAATATTTGCATAGGTTCTATCATGTACAGCGAAAACAATAGATTTCTTTGCCTGGGCAAATGCAGCTACAGCTGCTTTATTGGGATTACTATCCAGGCTTTCCATTTCCCTTATAATATTATAAGCTTTTTCTTCGTCAATAGATTCACCTGGAGGGGGGTCAAGAATATCAATAAGCTGCTCATAAAGTTTATTATAGCTGTCTCTGGCAATGCTGATTTGCTGTATAAGTTTCTGAGCTTCTGCAAATTGATCAGGGTTGGATCTCATTATTTCTGTTAAAATTAATATTGCATCGTTGTACTGTCTTTGCTCTACCAACTCAAGAGCAAGAGGAAGCTTGTCCTCCTTCTGACCACCAGCATATAAATTCAGCGGTATTAGAACAGCAATAAAGAGAATAAGATATGAAACTTTTCTGTTACAGTTAAAAAACACTAAATAAATATACCCCGATGTAACCTATTTTCGGCATTTTTTGTGCCAGGACTTATCAATATCTACTGTTAAAGTATAAAATTATGGATTAAGACCTTTTATTGTAGTATACTCGTATTGATGAAAAAAAGACTTTTTACTACGCTCTTTCTCCTCATTTTACTGGCCTCTTCGCCAGTTTTATTCTCCGCAGACTTAGCTGACTTTTATTCTACTTTTTCAGACCTTTCAAGTTTACCCTTTTTTTCAGATAAAAACACAGGTTTAACAGTCTTTCCAACACTTCTTGTTCCTATGGGGGGATTATATGAAGGAATGGGAACTGCATATACAGCAGTTTCTTCTGATTCCGGATTTATTGAATCAAACCCTGCAGGAAGCTCCATTCTTGATTATACTGAATTGACTCTAAATCATAACAACTGGATTGCAGATACCAATATAGAAGGTGTTGTTTATACCACAAGATTTGATAATTTAGGGATAGGTATTGGGGGTAAATTTCTCTATGTTCCCTTTATTGAGTACAACAGATGGGGAGAAGAAGAGGCAAGCGGCTATTACTCGGAAACTATTGCAACTATGAATCTTTCCTATAATTTCTTTTCCAGTTATTATTTTTATGGACTTTCTCTGGGATTAAATTTAAAAGGTGCTTATAGACATCTTCCGGACAACATCTACGAAAACCAATCAGTCGCTGTAGGCATGCTGGATATTGGTTTTCTATCACGAATGAATTTCCTTAAATTCTATGCATCCCGGGAGCGAAATTTTTCTATTGGAGGTGTTGTAAAAAATTTCGGACCGCCTGCACTGGAAGAACCCCTTCCAACTATAGCTACTGTGGGTATGTCATATTCTCCAATAAGACCGGTTCTTGTATCTTTTGATTTTAATTATCCTTTCAGCCCCTGGATTGATAGTAATGAGTGGGAAAAATGGAATATTGCAGCTGGAATAAATGCCGTTCTAACAGATTTTTTCTCTATACATGCAGGTTTCTCTCATAGGGGTTCCAATCCCAAATTTACTATAGGAAGCGGTCTTATATTGGAAAAAATAAATCTGAACATAAATTATACTCTTGATATGACGACTCAGCTTACTGCTGTTGATAAGTTCAGTATAGAGGCAACTCTTCCTTTAGGAGATAAAGGAAGAAAAGCAGATGCGCGAGAAGTAGATGAATACTATATTGCAGGTCTTGAATCTTATGCTAAAGGGGATTTAGTAAAAGCTATTGAATATTGGAAAGTTGCTCTCGAAATTGATCCCCAATTCCAACCTGCCTCAGAAAATATGATCGTTGCAAAAACTGCAATTGCACTTCAAAAAAATATGGAAGCACTAAATGTAGTTGAATAGTTATTTAGTTATTCTCTTTTTCAATTTTTTGTACATAGCAAAAAGAGATAAATCAATTTTATTATCATCCGCCCATTTAAAGAGCTTATCTTTCTCCTGATCATTCAGGTTTTCAATTTTCTTTCTGTATATTCTTCCTGAAAAATACTTATCAAGATATGAAATTAATTGCTTCATATTATCAGGATTACTATTTGCAAAACTGTTCCCTTCTGAATCTATTATTGAATTGATTATACTGATTTTATCAGTTGATTCATTAAAATGGAGGATTTCTTCAACCTCTTTGACAAATTCGTCTTCTTCAAAAACTATTTTGTCCATTGCAAGTCTTAAAGACAACCTTTTTTTTGATGATTTTTCAGAATTCTGATCTTTTTTTGCCAGAATAAAAAAAACAGCTATACCTCCGCCAAAGGATAAGGCAAGCTCATCAATAAGTGGAACGGGGTCTCTAATTACAAAAGAAGCAAAAAGGTAAATAAGAAGAAAAGCTGCTGCAGAAATAATAAAATGAGGAATAAATTTTATATCACTTATCCAGCTTTTAACAGCAGACTCTATTAGGCGATACAGATCATTTCTGAACATTGTAAGACTCTCTACCCTTGGTTCGTTTCCATATAATCCAACTATATTATAACCTTCATCAAGTTTTATAAGTAAATCTGATTCTAAAAAAGGGTGAAGAAAAAGAGAGGAACCATCCTTTCTATGAATATGAAAAATTGTTATTTTTTTAGTTTCCATTATTATTCCTGTTTAAATCTCGTAGAGATGCAGCATGATTGAGCAGCAACGAAGTTGCGACCAGGCTACGTTTTTACGAGAGAATGTCTGACAGCCCCAAATAAGCCTTTCTGAAACTGATTATAACAGTAACTGTTAAAGATAAAAAGCCCAGAAGAAGATCTGTTTTTAACCAGTGCCCACCTAGAATAAACGCTCCAACTGATACAATTAAAATTATCATTACAAATATTGCAGCAATTCGGTTCTTCTTTTGTAAACTTATTCTAAACAATATTTCAAAATAAAAAACACCAAAAACTGATATAATAAGAATTATCTTATTCCAGATAATTATCTGATCTCTAAAAAAAATATTTAAAATGACTTTAATTATTGAAAAATACACAATTGATGACAATCCAAGAAAGAATAGACTCCAAATAAGGTCTATTTTGGTATATATCACTTTTTTTCCCATACTCTCCCCATGGTTGAGAGTATTCTGTCGTCCTGAATAAAACAAAAATATTCCAACCCCTAAAGGCGCTGCTAATTTTAAAAATATTCCGGTAAGAATTAAAAGAGATGCACCCATAAAATATAAGGATTCAATAATTATATTTTTAGGTATCATTTTTATCTTTACGCATTAACAATAATACCTGTTCAAGCTTAAAAAGTTCAGCATATTTTAGAGCAGACATTCCAAGATCATCTTTAATATTGATATCTGCTCCGGATTCAATTAAAATAATGGCAGCATCCTCTACCTTCCGTCCAACAGAAAGAACGAGTGCTGTCTGTCCTGATTTACTTTTTAGATTAAGATCAGCACCTGCTTTTATCATTTTAATTAAAATTTCTGTATTTGCCTCTGCAGCAGCATCCATTAAAGGAGTATTCCCCCGGTCACCACTGATAGAATTTATTTCAGCCCCATTATCTATTAGAATATCTGCTGTTTTCATGTGACCACTTCTCACAGCTAAATTAAGAAGGGAAACTCCATTTTTATCACATATATTCGGTGAATACCCTGCTTTAATAAACTGTAAAACGGCAAGGATTTCCCCCTTAAAAACAGCTTCAATAAAATCTCTGACACTGATTTCAAGCCCCATTTCCAAAATTTTAGATTTTGCTGACTCTATACTAAGCTGTTCCTTATTCTTTTTTACTTCACCTGTAATAAACGTTTTCAAATCTTCTTTTTTCGAAAAAACTACAGCCTTTCCATTACACAGGGGAGGGCCCTGTTCAGCTACTCTATACAAAACAAAAGACTTACCCTTACCAACACAGAACCCGGTAGAGAATACTATTTCATGATTATAAATTGAATTTTCATCCCAGACAATTATTATTAGATCATTCTGAACAAGATATGAAGAAAGACCAACCTCCAGATTACTATTTTCCCCATAAATTGAAGAATCAGCCCCCAATTGTCTGCATAAAGTTTTAATCTTCTCTGCCTTTTTTATTTTTTCTGAGCTACTTAGAATTAAGACCTTCATAGTTCAAACATCGGTATGATTAAGTAAGATCATTACATATATATAGTAGTGACAGGTCACGACTTGTCACTACTACTACATCTACATCTGAACAACGGGAAAAGCCTGTCAACCTGTATATAAAATGAACCTGAATCCTATTTTACTGCTCCGGTAATTACGAAAGCTGTTCCCCCATCTAAAATATCCCTATACTGTTTGTATACCTCAGGGAATATTACGGTCTCAAAAAGAGAGTAATCCTTTAAGCAAAGGAATATTGAGTTCTGTAGTGGATTAGGCTATAATTTGTTCTTAATTTACTCACACTACAAGACCATTTGTCTCGCATTAAAAAATTGTTGTATCAAGGGAAATTCTCATGATGATCTGTTATCTTAATCAGGATACTAATGTACAAGGAGCAGAAGGGATAGCTATGCCATGTGGCCCATCTCTATTGAAATTTTAGCAGCAGCTGATTTTACAGTCCCTGCAACCTCTTCGATTCTACCTTTTGTGAATGTGATGCTTGTTGAGGTTATACCTATTGTACCAATACATTTACCATTATTATCCAGTATGGGTGCTGCACAGCATCTTATGTCATCGGCAAATTCAAGTTCATCCATTGAAAATCCCTGATTATGTATTTTTGCAATTTCAGCCCTCAATTCATCAGGGTTAGTAAGTGTATGCCCTGTCCTGGGGAGAAGTTTTGTGACTGAAAGATATTCGTTCAATGTAAAATGATCACCGAAAGCAAGATAGATCTTTCCATGGGATGTACAGTAAAGGGGAAATAAGCTTCCGACTGGAGATGAAAATCTTATGGGGTGCGTTGTTACTACCACATCAAGAATCATACTCTGCATTCCAACAGGTACCGTAAGATGTGCTGTTTCTCCCGTTTTTTTCATAAGAGAGTTTAAAAATGGTTTTACAACACCTTTCAGATCCCTCCGTGACAATGTCCGAAGTCCGTAGTGAATGAGCATACTACCGAGAAAAAATTTACCAGCCTTTTTTTCCACAATGTGCTGGATTTCCAGTGTGTAAAGTATTTTAAAGATTGTAGATTTAGGTACATCAATTTTCTTAACAATTTCACTCAATGTTAACCCTTCCTCATGTTCAGAAATGCAATTTATCACTGCATAAGATTTTTCCAGAATAGGTATTGAGTATGGCACAGCTTATATTTCCTTTTAATTTTTAGATACTTTCTAATTATAGCATTAATAAGTGTTTCCCTGTAAAGGCCTGTATATTAGGTCTTTACAGGGATAAGTCATCATCTGGCCAGCCAACCGCCATCAACGGTAATTGTGAAACCGTTAATATAATCACTGGCAGGTGAACTTAAAAATACAACCGGTCCGGCCATATCTTCAGGGTTTCCCCAACGTCCTGCAGGGATTCTGCCCAGAATCGCGGCACTGCGATCTTTATCTGCTCTGATCTGAGTCGTATTATTAGTAGCCATATACCCTGGAGCAATTGCGTTTACATTAATATTCTGTGAAGCCCATTCATTGGCCATCAAGCGGGTAATACCCATTACACCACTTTTACTGGCCGTATAGGAGGGCACCCTAATCCCTCCCTGAAAGGAAAGCATAGAGGCAATATTTATGATTTTCCCGCCACTCTTTTGAACCATAAACTGCCTTGCTACAGCCTGAGAAAAGAAAAAAACTGTTTTAATATTAATATTCATAACATCATCCCAGTCTTTTTCAGTAAAGTTAATTGAATCTTCACGGCGGATGATTCCAGCATTATTTACAAGGATGTCAAC
>DAOWEB010000227.1 GCA_030638735.1 Spirochaetaceae bacterium | reverse complement strand
GGCATTTCGGGCATGTTCTTTTCAAGTCCGGCCAGATCGTTGAAAGGCCGTTTGGAGATCCAGGCAGAACCGCCGTCGACACCAACTTCCCAATTATTTCTATCCACGCCGAAGAACCTGATCCAGTTATCAATTTTACTGCTCATCCAGTGATTTACCGGGTCATAGGTATATCTGGTAACATCCAGACCGATGCTCTTAAAAGCTTTGGCGTTAATTTCAAGCAGCTCTCCACTGGAGTAGCTCTTTTCGGGATTGTAACCGCCATGGCGGATCAGTACTTCGGTATTGTCTATAAAATCATAGGTCATAATTCTATCTACTTTTTGTCTGTTAATGGATTTGTTGAATCTTTCTGAATTTGTCATACACCACCCCTTTTTCTTTTTACTATCATAGACCTGTTTTAGATGGAGGAACATGAATAATCTCACATAAAGATGGACAATATCACCTTGCTGTATTAAAATTATTGAAGAAATGAATTTAATTACACAGAAAGAGAGTTTTGAACAGCAGAAACTTCTGGTAGTTCCTGAAGATCTAATACAGAAGGGTTCCTTTTTTCCTCTTCTCAAATTGTTCTATATAACTGATATAGGATACTTTCCCAATGCAGAATTCAACAACATTGTAAGGAGGAAAGGATTTCCAAGTCATAGTATAATATTTTGCACCAATGGGATAGGAACAGCCAATATTGACGGGGAAGAGGTCCTGGTAAAAAAGAACGAGTTTCTCGTTCTCCCGAAAAATCTACCCCATTTCTATTGGGATGTAACTTCTTCCCCTTTTACAATTTACTGGGCATGCTTTAGTGGAGAGAATAGTAGTTCCTTTTTAAGTAGGGTTCCTAAAGGTAAATACGTTTTTCGCCTTCCCATGGATGACTGTAATGAAATTATTCAAGTCTATGACAGGATTTTTTACCACCTTGAAATGGGGCTTTCGGTTGAGAACCTGACCTATTCCACCCTCGAGTTTACGAGTCTTATGGGAAGGATTTTCTGGGATACTCCAGAACTATGCCAGGTTACTCATTACAGTACAAGGGGAAAAATAAACAGTACTATTAATTTTATGAAAAAAAACTTCAGGGACAATCTCTCTCTGAAAGAGTTGGCGGAGGTAGTTGGATTTTCAGAGAATCACTATATGCGTCTCTTTCGAAAACAGACGGGGTTTTCTCCTATGGATTATTTTATTCGCCTGAAGGTTCAGAATGCTTGCAGGGAGCTGGATCTCACTGATAAGCTTGTCTATGAAATAGCTTATGATCTGGGTTTTACAGACTGCTACTATTTTTCACGGATGTTTAAGAAAATAATGGGAGTATCCCCCAGGACTTATCGAAAGAGAAAGGAAAATCATTATTTCCAGGAGGGGGATTCTTGAAATCTGAAACAAAATCAGAAGATATTATATTTAAAGGAGAGCAGGCTGTAACATTGGAAAACGAATTCCTTCGAACTTGTATCCTTCCGGGGCGTGGAGCCAAGATAGCTTCGTTTATTTACAAACCCACAGGGAAAGAGCTGCTATGGCAGATACAGGGGGATTATAAACGCAGGCCTGTTTATGGGGATACGTTTACTTCTGAAGACTCGAGCGGTTATGATGATATGGTTATGACTATTTCCCCCGGTCATCATACTTCCTTTCCATGGAAAGATACGGATCTTCCAGACCATGGAGAATTGTGGAGTCTTCCCTGGGATGTGGTTCGTGAAGGTAATTCTTTGAACTGCTCTGTTTCCGGTATCAGGCTTCCATATCATTTTTCAAGAAATGTCTCTCTGGAAGGGAGTTCCCTGGTTTTGGAATACTGTGCTCAAAATCCAACTCCATATGATATGGATTTTCTCTGGACAGCCCATGGGTTAATTAACATATCTCCCGGTTCCCGAATATCGGTGCCAAATGGAATGGACCGGGTCCTGAATAGTGTTTCCGGAAACCGTATGGGTAAAGTGAAAAAAGAATATGGCTTTCCAATAGTATCCAGAGATAAAGATGAGAAATTTGACCTCTCTGCAGTACCTGAAAAGAACCGGACAGGTTTTCAGAAATATTACTTTTTGAAACCGATCACAGAAGGCTGGTGTTCTTTTTCAGACAAAGAATCAGGTCTTGAGATCAGGTATGAATGGCCTTTGGAAAAAGTTCCTTACCTGGGTATCTGGCTGAATGAAGGGGGGTGGGCGGATCAGTACAATTTAGGGATAGAACCGGCAACTGCAGGTATGGACTCTCCCGAACTGGCCTTAGAACACGATATGACTACAGTGCTCGGCGCCCGTTCATCGTTGGAATGGAAGGTGAAAATTTCTGTCAGAGATTCCTATACTTATTAGTACACAAAGAACGTAATATAGTGCAGTAATTTAATTGTGGAATATGGTATCGTAACACTCTAAGTAAGGAGATAGATATGACCCATAGAGAACGAGTAGAAACAGCACTTAATCATGAAGCTCCGGATCGATGCCCTATGCAGATAAGTTTTACACCGGAGTTTGCAGAGAGATTGGCAGATAAAATGAATTTAACAGATACAAATCATAACCCTCATGGTGGTGGTAATAACTGTGATCTTGAAATTGCTCTGGATGAAGATATTCTTCTAACATCTGTAGGCTGGGCTGATAGTTATTATAATGATGATGAAAATATTAAAGAGTATACAGATGAATGGGGTATTGACTGGAATACTGCAGAATACACTACAAAATTTGGTACTGGCAGATATACAGAAATAACTGGTAACCCTCTAAGTGATGATAATAATATAAGTTCCTATAAAGCTCCCAATCCTTTACGATCGGAGTTATATATGGATGCAGAGGACTTATTAGCCACGTATAAAAAGGATTACTGGATTTGCGGTGTAACAGTTACAACAATATTCGAAACAGCCTGGGCACTTAGGGGTCTTGATAAACTAATGATGGATTTTGTCCTGAATCCTGAACTTGCAGAGGAAATTCTTGATATACCTTATAGGTATCATCTTGCAGCAGCTGAAAAACTGGTAAAAATGGGTGTAGATATGATCTGGACCGGTGATGATATGGGTGGACAGCATGCGATGATGATCTCTCCTGATATGTGGAGACAATTCTTTAAGCCCAAAATGGCTCACTTTTTCAGTTCTCTAAAGGCAATTAATCCGGATATAAAAATAGCCTATCATTCTGATGGAGTTATAGAGTCCATTATTCCTGATCTTATAGAAATAGGACTGGATATTTTAAACCCAATTCAACCCGCATCTATGGATCCTACTGTCCTTGGAAAGAAATACGGAGATAAACTATCTTTCTGGGGAACAATTGACGAGCAGTATACACTTCCTTTTGGTACCCCGGGAGATGTGAAAAAAGAGGTGGAAACCCGTTTGGATACAATAGGGCGTAATGGTGGGCTTATCCTGGGACCAACACACCATGTTCAACTGGATACTCCTATGGAAAACTTTGAAATGATGGTAAAGACTATTAAGGAGACTTCCTGTAATTTTTACAGGGGGAGTTGAACTTTAAAAACTGAACCTTTTCCAGGCTTACTGGAAAAAGTAATAAGCCCTTCATGATTTTCTATTATATGCTGACATATTGATAACCCAAGGCCAGTATTTGTTTTGGTCATTTTCGTGGTATAGAAGGGGTTAAATATATCTTTCTGGATATCTATAGGAATGCCGTACCCATTGTCTGAAATAGATATTCTAATTAAATTATCTGCTTTATCTTTTGTTATTCCTAACTCTATTATTCCCTGGTCAAGGACTGCTTCTATTGCGTTAATTAGAAGATTCATAAAAAGCTGTTTAAGCTTATTTTCCTGACCTGTAATAAAAATATCCTTATCAATATAATTCTTAGTTATTGTAATATTTTTATCATTTATTTTATGTCCCAGAAGCATAATAATCTCATCCAGCAGTAAATTTATATTAAATTTTAGTGTTCCCTGATTATTTACTCTTGAAAAAGATAATAATGATCCAATTATTTCTACTATCCTGTTCAGTTCTTTTTCTATATGTGTAATTGTGGAACTGTCTTCTTCATCTCTTTCTTTTAGTTTTAGCAGTTCAACATAATTTTGAATTATACCCAGTGGATTATTTATCTCATGTGCAACCCCTGCTGCAAGTTCTGCAGTGGAAGCTACCTTTTCTGCTCTTAGCAGATATTCCTTTGTTACATAGTCTACAGAAATATCTTCAATAAACAAATCTGCACCTATATAATCATCCCTTTCATTATAAATTGGATAAGATTTAAGTTTTATTATTTTATTGTTTTTAAGTGAGATTTTATTCCATGTAAAAAGTTTTTGATTGTTAATTTGCTCTATAATTTCAGCCTGGAATTTTTTTTCCAGTTTATCTGTTATTTGTGAAAAAGTACGGTATTTTTTATCTTTATTGATATCAAATACTTTGTCAGCAGCAGGGTTGCTTAATAATAAATTGTTCTCACTGTCCAGCAGAACCATTCCTACTGGTAGATCCTTGATAATAGATTCATCATATCTGTTAAGAAAATGCAGTTTATCATTTTCCTGTTTTTCATCTTCCAGGTTTAAAGCAAAGCTGTACGCCATGTTAATGAGCCTTGATCTGTCAATAGAATTGACAGCCTCTGTTCCTTTTCTGACTCCCTCTTTAAGTACTGTTACTCTGTCTGCAATTTTAAAAATTTCATCTATATTTGAGGTTATATATATGACAGATTTTCCTTGATCTCTGCATGCCCTCAGTATTTTAAAAGCCATATCCAGTTCTGTTGGAGTAAATCTCCGGGAAATTTCATCAACAATTATTATGTCAGTTCCAAGGGATAACACTCTTGCTATCTCTATTACCTGCCTTTCTCCATCTGTTAGTTGATATACAGGGATATCCGGATTAATATCAATTGAAAAAGTTTTAAATAGTTTCTTACATTCATATGCCATTGTATTACGATCTTTTTTACTAATATAAAAATGAGGCATTCTACCAATATATATATTTTCTACTGCACTCATAGAAGGAATAATATTCTGTTCCTGATATACCATTCCTATTTTGTGTTCTATTGCAGACTTAGGGGTTAGTGTATTAATTTCTCCACCATTTAAATATATATACCCGGATTGTTTCTTTTCATGTCCTGTCAAAATTTTGGCCAAAGTTGATTTACCAGCTCTGTGATCTCCTGTTAAGGCATGTATTTCGCCTCTGTAAAGATCAAAGTCAACTCCATTAAGAGCAGTGATATTATTATATTTGTGGTGGATATTGATTAATTTTAAACTTTGTTTGTTTTCCATGTGTCCAAACCAATCTTTTTCATTT
>DAOWEB010000143.1 GCA_030638735.1 Spirochaetaceae bacterium | reverse complement strand
TAAACTTATGCCTAAGCATACTGGCACCAATTCTTCCATGAAGAAGCACTGGATTCATTTTTTCTTCTGCACTAACAGGATATTCATCCTGTAATAAACTTATTACTTTATCATCAACGGGAGTTTCCCGTGAAATATCATGTGCAATCCCTGCAATTCTCCCTTTCGATTCATCCAGGCCAAATCTACTGCAGAGCTCTACACAAATTAAAGCAGTTGACAATGAATGCTCCAGTCTTGTTCTGCTTAAATTCAGCTCAACATATTTCCTAATATCATGAAACATCTTTACTGTATAAATCCTTTTCTAATATATATGCATATACCTGTTCAGGAATTAAATACCTAAAAGCTTTTCCTGTTTTTATTCTGTTTCGTATATCCGAAGAAGAAATATTAATAGAAACATTATTTAAATAACTATGAGGGATAATAGTAGTTAATTCAAGCTCTGATTCTCTATGAGCTACAACTATATCAACACTATCAAGCAATTCTTCCACATTTTGCCAGTCTTTCATACCTTTAATAAGATCGTCTCCAATAAATAAACCAACCCGGTTTGAAATTTTATATTTTTCTTTAATAGTTTTTACAGTATCTATCATATAAGATATTCCACCCCTTTCAATCTCACATAGATCAACAAGGGAAGTACTGCCTCTAAGTGCTAATTTAAGCATTTCTATTCTATAATCTGTTGGTACTAATTCAGAAGTGGATTTATGTGCCTGGTAATTAGAAGGAATAAAAAGAACTCTCTCATACCCGAATTGTATCTTTAATTCTTCACTTACATATAAATGCCCATTATGTATCGGATTAAATGTACCTCCGATAATAATTGTTTTCAATTTACTCTCCAATTATCCCGAGAAATATTTTTTCAAGCTCTTTTAAACCTTCCCGGGTATAAACAGACACTCCAAGAACCCTTTCATCAGGTAAAGAATTTCTAAGTTCATTGAAATTAATTTCGTCTATATCAAGATCAGTTTTTGTACCAAGAACAATTCTTTTTCTCCTGATCATTTCAGGTGTAAACTCTTCAATCTCTTTGTATAGTATTTTAAAGACATCAATAAAATCAGGAGAGTCAAGATCAATAAGAAATATAAGCGCCTTTGTCCTGGATATATGCTTAAGAAATTTAAATCCCATTCCTGCACCGGTTGAAGCACCTTCAATTATTCCCGGAATATCAGCAATAATAAAATCTCCACCCGAGGTGTTCATAACACCAAGATTGGGTATTTTTGTCGTAAAAGGGTAGGAACCAATTTTAGGGTTTGCATTGGTTAGTGCGTTAAGAAGTGAGGATTTACCTGCATTAGGTAATCCTACAAGTCCAATATCTGCAATTATTGCCAGTTCAATATGAAGACGCTTCTCTTCGACAACTCTGCCTTTTTGAGCATATCGGGGAGTCTGTTTTCTGGAAGTTGAAAAATGATAATTTCCAAGACCGCCTTTTCCACCCCTGGCATAAACAAATCGTTCAATATCTGTTAGATCTTTTATAATTTCACCAGTATTGGGGTCTTTTATCAAAGTACCGGGGGGAACAGCTATTTCAGTATCTCTACCATCCCGACCATGCCTTCGGCGCCCTTCTCCCTGATGACCGTTCTCAGCTCTGTAGACTCTTTTTCTTTTTAGATGGGATAAAGTTTTTAAATTATTTCTTACAACAAATATAACGCTGCCGCCTTTCCCCCCATCACCCCCGTCAGGGCCTCCAAAAGGAACATACTTCTCTCTTCGAAAAGAAACTGCACCATTACCGCCGCTTCCGGCGGAAACATCGATAAAGGTTTCATCTGCAAAACCTATCATTTCAAACTCTTAATATTTATATCTAAGCGCCAGTAATAATATTTACATACTTTCGGTTAGCTCTTTGCTTGAACTCAACAGCACCAGCAGCTTTTGCAAAAAGTGTAAAATCTTTACCACATCCGACATTATTTCCAGGATGAAACTTAGTACCCTTCTGACGAACAATAATTTCACCTGCTTTTACAATCTGTCCACCGGATCGTTTAACACCAAGACGTTTAGATTCAGAATCTCTTCCGTTTTTGGTACTTCCACCACCTTTTTTATGTGCCATATCTTTACTCCTTTGCGACTAAGAATGGGTCCCCGACACTTCGTGTCACCCATTTTATCTAATTATTATCTATAATACCAGGATCCTTATTAACAAGTTGAATCCTGCAGAAAGAGGGATACTCAGCTTCTAAATCTTTAAGTCCGAGTACCGCAAAAGAACTTACGCCCCCAAGCCACTCACTTTTAGATTTATCTAAAAGATTAAACCTTAAATGAAGCTCACCCTGATTCTCTACACTGCCGACAAGCTCGACAGAAGGCTCTATTTCCAATAAACGGGAAACTGTTCTTAATAATGCAGATGCAGCACTGCAGATAATATCCTTACCCTTAACAGCAGAACCAGAATGACCGGAAGCATCAATCCCATAGAGACTACCGCTTTTATCCAGCCATAAGGTTACATTTATCAAGAAATAATTAAACTCCTGCTATTTCATTTACCTTAACATAGGTAAAATTCTGCCGGTGTCCCTGTTTTCTTCTATAACCTTTTCGTCTTTTAAACTTAATAATAGTTACTTTCTTATCTTTTTTATGATCTTCAACAGTTGTAGTCACCTTAACGCCCTTTACATAGGGAGTTCCAACCTTAACCTTGCCATCATTATTAAGAAGAAGAACAGAATCGAACTCCAAAACTGAACCAGTTTCAGCATCAACATTATCTATTTTCAAGATAGAATCTTTTTCGGCTTTGTATTGTTTTCCTAAAATTTCTACTAATGCGTACATCTACTAAACCTCAATTATTTCAAAATCAACGTAGGCTACTATATAGCACAACAGGCTTGCTCTGGTCAATACTCAGGCCATTATTTAAGGCAGAACTATATATGTCTTATTGATTAACTTGATCTTATTTTCCCTTGCTGGGTACAGACGTAGCATGCTACGTCTCTAAGGCCCCTACATCCTCTTCAGAAATGGGATACCCACAAGATAAAAAGCATTCTTTAATACCTGCAGCACCGCTTTTACAAGATATATACGGGTTACAACAGTATTTTTATCAGGATCTTTCAGTATTGATGTATCATGATAATACCTACTGAAAACTTTGGATAATTCATATAAAAAAGCAGTAATTACAGAAGGATTCATACCCCTACCTGCTTCTGAAACAATTTCAGGAAACGATATTAGAAGTTTAATCAATTCCCTTTCCTGATCCAGATCCAAAATCTCAGGTTTAAATTCAGCTTCCTTAAAATCTTCTTTACATTCTTCATACTTTCGGAGCATGCTGCTTATTCTTGCCCCCATATACTGGAGATAAGGCCCTGTATTTCCAGAGAAGGAGATAGACTCTGCAGGATTAAATATCATGTCCTTTCCAGGAGAGATCTGCAGTAGAAAGTAGTTTAATGCTGCCAGAGCGACAGATTCCGATGTTTTCTGAAGATCACCAACCAAAGAAGCCCTTTCCTTTGCAATTATCTCTTCTTTAGCAATTGCAGTAAGTTCGTCTACAAGGTCATCAGCATCTACAACAGTACCCTCCCTGGACTTCATTTTACCATCCGGAAGATTTACCATTCCATAGGAAAGGTGATGAAGGTTTTCTGCCCACTTAAATCCTAGTTTTTTTAAAATATAAAAAAGTACCTGAAAATGATACTGCTGCTCTGAACCAACAACATAGATAAGTTTTTCAAAACCCCAGTCACGGTGTCTTGCAATAGCAGTTCCAATATCCTGTGTTAAATAGAGAGAAGTACCATCACTTCTTAAAAGAACCTTTTTATCAAGTTTAATCTCTGAAAGATCTGCCCAGATAGAACCATCTGATTCTTTATAAAAGACACCATCTTCGAATCCTTTTAGAACTTCCTGTCGGCCTTCCATATAGGTTTTACTTTCAAAATAGTACTTATCAAAAGATATTCCTGTTTTTTCATAAGTTTTCTTAATACCTGAAATTGTCCAGTCATTCATCATTTTCCATAGATCTGTTATATCCTGTTTACCCTCTTCCCAGTCTTTCAGCATAGCTCTGGCTTCATCTTCAGCTTCAGGATATTCCTTTGACCAGGTATTAAACTTTACGTAATAGTCTCCTACAAAATGGTCACTTTTTATTCCTGTACCTTCTGGAGTTTTATTATCCCCAAATTTTTTATAGGCAAGCATAGATTTACAAATATGAACACCACGATCATTTATTAGATTAACTTTTTGTAAATCTGCACCATTTGCAGCCATAATTCTCGCAACACTCATTCCAATGGAATCATTTCTTAAATGCCCAAGATGCAGAGGTTTATTAGTATTGGGACAGGAAAATTCGACCATTACTTTCTGATTAAGGAAATCATCAGTATTGCCGTAAAGCTCTCCAGCTTCAAGAATATCCTTTAGTACTTTACCTGTTAATCCTGATAAATCTATTTTTACATTTATATATGGTCCGGTTCTAAGTATAAATGATGCTGATTTTTTATCATTCTCTTTTAAATATGAACTTAAATCTTCTGCAATTACAGCAGGATTCTTTTTAAATATTTTTGCAAGAGAGAAAAGAGGAAAAGCCAGATCTCCCATTTCCGGTTTGGGGGGTTTTTCAACAATAAGATCTATTTGATCCCGTGAAATATCTAAGCCCTGCTTTCCTGCAATTAAATACAAGGCCTTTTCCAACTTTAATTTCCAGTCCAATTTTATATTATTCATGGTCGTCTCCTTAAGGTTGCATAGCCGAGGACACAGTACTTAAATTTTTAAATCAGTGCAAGTAATTTACACTTTAAGAGCTTTCTCAAGGTCATATAACTGATAAGAAATACTTTTGGCTTCATCAAGTTTAAATCTGATATCATTAAGCTGAGTCATTAAATTTTTATTTTCACCCTTACCTATATATCCCAGATTTGAAAGGGTATCATATACCCCCCCCATCTCTCCCTGAACTATACCGGAGATTACATTAATTATCGTACCAAGAGCTTTATTAAAGTTTACAATTATTTTATCAAATTCCTTATCAACATAAATCTTTAAATCTTTTAATTCCTCTTCGGTATCTTCATTTTTACTTTCTGACTGTAATTTATTAAATTGAGTAAGATATTCTCCATCCGATGATAAACTATTATCCATTTTTGCAATAAGATCCACTACATCAATAAGGGTACGATATGAACTATTATAATCAAGACGATTCTGTTCTTTATAAAACTGACCATCTATAAGTACAAGCTTAAGAGGTTTAACCAGTTCACGTGGAAATATAACAGACATAAACGCTTCAATAAAACCTACTGTAGCTTTATATTTAACAAATGTACCTTTACCCCACAAATTATCACTATAATTTGCCAGAACAGCCTTTCCTGGAAGATTAAGAAAAAAAGAAGCATCCTCCTCCAACTGCATTCTCTTTTCACCTTCAGAAAATTTATCCATCATGAAATCAAATTTTTTATACCAAAACCGTCTAAACAGAGCATACCAATCCTCCCCACCACCTATAAGTGCAGG
>DAOWEB010000309.1 GCA_030638735.1 Spirochaetaceae bacterium | reverse complement strand
TCCGCCGATAATAATCGGATTACCAAAGTCTGTAAGTGATCCAATAAAAACAAGCAGCCAGGATGCAAAAACACCTGGCACAGCAAGGGGCAATGTCACTGTAAGAAAGGTATTGAAACGCTTTGCTCCCAGATTCATTGCACTGGTTTCCAGGTCAGGATCAATCCCCTGAAGAACTCCAATCAACGTCATATAAGCAATAGGATACATTGATATAACATGGACAATGATAAGCCCCTTGAAACCGTACACTCCTCCTGTGTCAAGATTCAGAAGTTTAGCTGTTATTAAACCATTTCTTCCAAAAAGAAGAATAACCGAAAGAGCAAACATAAATGGAGGGGAAATGATCGGCAGAATAGCCATAGACTGAAAAAAACCAGCACCTTTTATCTTTCCTTTTGCATTTGCATAGGCGAAAATGAATCCGACAAGGGTAGCAAGGGTTGCAACACTGGCACCAAGCATAACCGAATTCATAATTGACTTTCTGTAATAACTGTGGGAAAATATATATTTATACTGGCTAAGTGAAAAAACACCATCCTGGGAAAGACTGAGCTTTGCTGCGGAATAGAGAGGGTAAACAATAAATAAAACCAGAGAGGCAAGGATAAATATTACTCCAATAAGGAGTGCCGGATCACTGGTTAACTGATGAAACTTATCTGTTCTAATTCGTTTACTAATATTACTTTTAATCATATTTACCCAACTTTCTCTGTAGTTTACATATCTTAAATAAATTCATCCCCACCGGACAACTATTGAAAGTCTGCTCCTTCAATGACCTCATTCCATTTTTCTACAAGTCTGGACTTGTTCGCGGCTGCCCATTCATCATCCTGAACAACTAAATTCAGTTCTGTCATCAAAACAGCACCTTTTGCAAGGGGAACATCAAAAAAAGGAATTACAAACTGTGAAGCAAACAATTTTGCGGCTGTCTCACCCAGCCCCCAGTCATATAACTTCTTTGCAGATTCCAGCTCATCTGCAGGCCCATTTTTTATAAGGGATATTGATGCTATCTCATAACCGGTTCCCTCAGAAGGAAAAGTTAATTTTATTGGATAGCCCTCGGCGACAAGCCCCATACCATCCCCTGAGTAACCTATGGCTACAGTAATTTCGCCGATACTCGCACTTTTACCGGGGGCAGAACCGGAACGAGTATATTGAGTAACATTCCTATCCAGCTTTTTCATCATTTCAAAAGCCCTTTTTTCTCCATGAAGAAAAACCATAGTTGCAAGAACATTGTATGCAGTTCCGGAAGATCCTGGATTCGCCATCTGCACATGACCTTCAAACCTGGGGTTTGTTATATCCGCCCATGAGGTAGGAGCTTCTAAACCATACTTTTCCAGCCTTTTTGTATTACTTTCAAAACATAACGCATTAGTGTAGATCCCTGACCAGTAAAAATCCTTATCCCGAAACTGAGGATCCAGCTTTTCTGCAGAAGGTGAATCATAGGCCATGGTCAGACCCTTATACTTTGCTTCAATATGTCCGATACCTACACCGCCAAACCAGATACTAGCCTGTGGATTCTCTTTTTCGGCCTCCAGTCTGGCCACTGCTTCCCCGGTTGAAAGCCTGACCCAATCCACATGTATTCCAGTTTCCAATGTAAAAACTTTCATAATATCCCGTGCATGCTCTTCATCCAGAGTTGTGTATGCTGTAATACGTTCTTCATCCTCGCTTGAGCAAGCAGTAAGAAAACCAGCACAAAGAGCTAATACCAGCATAATTACTATGATTGTATTATTCATTTCATAAACCTCCGTTTTAATACGCACATTAAGTCTATAATCATTTAATATCAAAACCATGTCTTTACTCCAGGGTGATGAAAAACTTATTTATTATATCAGGAGAATACAAGAATTAACTAGTACTCTTCCCCAACATGGTTGATATGACATCTTGAGTGTAATACTGAAGTAGAACCTTAACTTAATGATAATATGAAAAATTCTAAATCCGGATTTTTTGCATTGGAGGTGTTCAAATAGCCTTTTTTACTTCTATATGAAGAAGTCACATAATTACATATAATAATTGGTCGATTTTGTTCATTCAACTGCATTATCTCTTTAATTAAAGACAGTAACAGCGAAGCATCAGGTACAATGATCATCATCCCCGATACTTCATTAATAGATTTAAAATGAAAGATAAATAACTACATACTAATGTCATCACCTTTGGATACTTTGTTGAATATCAACAATGAAATTACAGTTAAAACAGCCATAATGGTTGATAAGGCTGCAGCTATGCCATAGTTTCCACGAATAATTTCCGTATAGACCGCTACAGTAAGTGTCTTGGTCCTGCCTACATACAAAAGAATAGCTGTTGAAAGTTCAGTAATCATGGTGACCCAGCTTAGAATGGCTCCGGAAATTAATCCTGCCGCCATCATCGGCATGGTTATTTTAAAGAACGCTTTTGTCTTTGAACTCCCAAGACCAAGGGCTGCCTCTTCTATGTTGTACGGAATCTGCTGTAGGATCGCAACACTTGAGCGGATTGTATAAGGCAGGCGTCGGAGAACCAGTCCGATAACCATAATAAGCATAGTTCCGCTCAAAAGAATCGGAGGCTTATTAAAAGCAATCAAAAGAGTAATACCAATTACAGAACCTGGAACAATATACGGAACCATTGATATTGTATCAACTATGCTGGTAAAGATATTACGTCTACGAACTGTAATATAGGCTATAAGAGCCGCAAAAAAGACAATTATAACCAGGGATATGCCTGGAATAATCAGTGTGTTGGAAATGGCTCGACCCACTTTACTAAAAGCATTGGTATAACTGTCAAATGAATAGCCCGGTACAAAAACGGTACCATTCACGTTCTTAAAAGAGGTATAAAATATATATATCTGCGGCATAATGGAGAGACCTACAAGTATATAGCTATAAAAATGAATGAATATCCTTGTAAACCCCTTAGCTTCGATAGGCCGTATTTTGTTTATGGAGTTCATTGTAAATTGTTTTCTTGTAGCAAAATAGCGCTGAATTAGAAATACAATTGTTGTAATGATAATTGCAATTATAGATATTGCTGCCGCAAACCCGTCGTCTCCCCCCAGTTCGCTGATGAATTCCTCAAAGATGGTCACGGGAAATGTTCTGAAACCTTCACCGATCAGCATAGGCGTTCCAAAATCAGCCAGAGACCTCATAAAAACAAGTAATCCACCGGCCAGAAGTGTTGGTATAATAAGTGGAATAACGATAACAAAGAACCTCTTTGTTCCCGAACAGCCCAGGTTTTCACTTGCTTCAAGAAGAGAGTTATCTACATTCTTCAACGCTCCCGAAACATACAGGAATATAAGCGGATACAGTACCATGGTCTGAACAATAAAAATTCCACTAAAACCATAGATACTAGGTATATGAATTCCTAATGCGCTTTTGAAGAAGTTTGTAATTACACCGCTTCTTCCGAGTAGAAGAATCCATGAATAGGCACCAATAAACGGAGCCGACATAGACGACAGGATTATAAGGACTCTTACGAATGATTTACCACGAATTTTGTAACGTGTGAAGAAATATGCAAGGGGTGTACCAAGTAAAACAGATAAAAAGGTGATAATACTGCTTACCTTGAAACTGTTAATTAGCGTGTCAAAGTAGTATGGCTTACTGAAAAACTTGTAGAAATAAGCTAAAGTAAAATTGCCTGTAGACTTGTCTATTACAGACTGACCAAACAGGTTAAAAAGGGGATAAACAAGAAACAACCCGTAAAGCCCCAGAACAAGAAGCGTTACAAGGCTCCATACATCGTGCTTTTCCTGTATTTTCTGTTTAATATTCATGTATCAAATTCCTGTTTCCATCTTTGGAGAACACATTAATCTTATCTACCTTGATATTCAAATAGACTGTATCACCTGATTTCAAATTATTGCCCATTACAGACTCATGTATGATCTCCACTGTCTGCTTGTTTGGAAGTGTGATAAAATAATGAGTATTCAATCCCAGAAAAACACTATCAATAACTGTGCTCTTTATTCCTTCTGTCACATCCTTTAATATCTGGAAGTCTTCCGGTCTTATGGAAAGAACAACAGAGCTGTCTGTTTTACAGGACAAATTATTCATCCCAAACTCATACCCACCCATTCGAACAATTTTTTCAGATGAGCTGTACTCTGCGTCGATCAAATTTGTTCGACCTATAAATGTTGCTACAAAGATATTAGCCGGCCTGTGATAGACTTCCTGAGGAGTCCCCACATGCTGAATAACTCCATCCTTCATGACCGCAATCCGATCGGAGATAGCCATTGCTTCTTCCTGATCGTGTGTTACATAGACAGTCGTAATCCCTACTTCTTTTTGGAGGTTACGGATAGCCTGACGCATCTCCATCCGCAGTTTTGCGTCTAAATTTGAAAGGGGTTCATCCATTAACAAAACGTCCGGTTTGATAACAAGGGCTCTCGCAAGAGCGACACGCTGCTGCTGGCCCCCTGATAACAGCTCGGGCATTCTGTTCTCAAACTCCAGTATCTGCATAAGTTTCAGAAACTCATCAGCTTCACTCTTAACTCTTTCTTTCGGTAAATTCCGATTTTTTAAACCAAATTCGACATTTTGTCTTACAGTGTAATGCGGGAATATGGCATAGTTTTGAAAAACCATGCCAATATTCCTCTTGCTGGCTTCCAGATTGTTGATGCGTTTTTCATTAAAGAAAAAATCCCCGCCCTCGATCGTGTTGAAACCGGCTATCATCCGCAACAAGGTTGTCTTCCCGCATCCCGAAGGGCCGAGCAGTGTGAAAAACTCCTTATCGCGAATATCGATTGAAAGATCCGGAATAACTGTGTTATCTCCGTACTTCTTAACTGCATTTTTAATTGAGATATTGACACTCATATTCCGAACCTACCTTACTAACCTTGAATGTCTACAAAGATATCTTTGAATTTATCCTGTAGAGCCTGTTTATTTTTGTATACATATTCCATATCTTCTGCAATGACATTGATGTCACTAATATTAGTCATGTAGGAAGGAGTAGCCACATTTGCCATAACAGGTCTGTTGGTAATAGTGGTACCATATACGTTCTGAATTTCAGTAGAGGTTATAAAGTCAATAAACAGCTGTGCATTTATCATATTCTTTGCACCCTTAACAATACCAGCTCCGGCAGGAAGATAGACAACTCCTTCTTCCATATAGACTACCTTTACATCAGCCCCGTCTTTAATAAGCTGTACACTTGGGTCCTCATAGGAAAGCCCTATTGTATATTCACCATCCCGTACACCTTTCCATACAGAACTGGAACTACCTATAACAACTGTGTTGGAAAACAATGCTTTCACAAAATCCCAGGCCTCTTTGCTTTGATAGTCCCCTTTACCAATTGCATTAAGCATATTAGTCAGGTGTGCATAGGCACTCGAAGAAGCAGTTGGATTAGCAGATACAATTTTACCTTTTAAAGCAGGATTAAGGAGATCTTTGTATCCGTTAATCTCAATATCACCTATAAGACTTTTATTTACAAGAATAAGGCTTCCGTCCAATACATAGGGAGTTATAAATCCTGTTGTATTCTTATAGATGTCAATGATGTTTCCATTGTTTTTAGATGTGTAAGGTTCGAAAAGATCTTCATTGATCATGTAAGTTGCATAGGCGCCGCCAAATGCTACATCTGCATACGGTGAGTGCTTTTCTCCCTGAAGTCTCTTGAACACCTCTCCTGTTCCTGCAGAGATAACTTCTACCTTAACGCCATACTTTGCTTCAAATGCAGGGATAGTTGAATTGAGCAGTCCATCACTGTTTGGCGAGTAAACAACCAGTTTGTCAGTTGCCTGGGCTTCAGCAGTAAGCGATTCTTCTTTTGCTCCGGCAGCGAACAATGAAGCCGCAATAATTAAGCAGACCAAAATGAGAGTAATTTTTTTCATATCTTCCTCCTAAGAAAATATAAGCTATGAACTTATTTAACAAGTTCATAGTAAAGCTGATTTATTCTCAGCTCTGCGGTATCGAATACTTCCGCCTGTATATCCATTCATGATAGAACCTCCGGCTTTTATCCGGATCAAATTCTTACATTATTAAAACATAGTGGGTATTTTTTTTCCAGTAACAATTTGGTAACAAATTGGTAACAAATTGGTAACACTTTACTTTAACTGCATTGAGGATATTGAAACATTCATATCTATGCCGGATAATGCACAGAAATCCATATGTGAACAGAGAAATTCACGATTTTTATAAAAAATAAAGCACCTCCCCGGAGATAAATATGATAAGCAAAGTAGAGCAGGCTGCATTGAAACAATCAAATAAAAGGATGCAATTTGAGCCGGATGAAAAAATTGGAGTTATAGAAGTTGATAATTTTCCTGCCCTTGGAAAACTTGCTGCTCTTAGGTTTCTGGAATGGGTTCAAAGCAATCCAAATGGTGTTGTTTCGCTTCCTACAGGAAAAACTCCGGAATATTTTATTAAAGAAACAAAGAGATTTCTGCATAACTGGAATAAAAAGAATATAAAAAAAGAGCTTGAAGCCGGAGGTATTGATACAAACGTTAAGCCGGAGATGGGTGGTCTCTATTTTGTACAGATTGATGAATTCTATCCAATCAACCCTAAACAGCACAACAGCTTTTATAACTATGTAAATAACTACTATATTAAGGGTCTTGGTATGGATCATAAAAAAGCGCTTCTTATTAACTGTAATGAAATTGGTTTGTCGGAAGGAATGCCTCTGGAATCCATATGGGAAGGAAAGGTGGTAGACTTAAGTCTCCGATACAGAGCTCCTTTAAACATAAAAGAGGAAGTACGGAAAAATATTCTTTATCGGATCGATCAGTGGTGTGTAGAATATGAGGATAAAATCAAGGCACTTGGAGGAATCGGGTTCTTCCTGGGAGGTATCGGTCCTGATGGGCACATTGGATTTAATGTCCGAGGTTCTGATATCCATAGTACTACCAGATTGACAAAGATTAATTATGAGACCATGGCAGCTTCTGCTTCTGATCTTGGAGGAATGGAAGTTGCCGGTCGAAGCCTTGCCATTACCATTGGACTTGCAACAATTACATATAACCCGGAATGTACTGCATTAATAATTGCAGCAGGAGAAGCTAAATCCGGTATAGTTGCCGACTCAATACAAAGTATACGAAATGTTTTTTATCCTGCAACGGCTTTGCAAATTCTTTCAAATGCAAGATTTTACATAACTGAAGGAACATCAAAATTTCTTTATCAAAGAAAATCAGTTTATTTATCAAAATCTAAAACCTTAACTGATGCACAGATTGAAGAGATTGTGGTACGAGTTTCTCTTGGTTTAGATAAAAAAATAGAAATGCTTACTAAAGAAGATTACTATAATGATTCTTTCGGCAGATTGCTTTTAGCCGAATATTCTTCATCTCTGGATAAACTTAACAGCAGGGTAACTGCCTCATTGAAAAGTAAGATTGAAGCTGGTATTAATTCAGATAAAAATACTGTGTTCTTACACACCGAACCTCACCATGATGATGTAATGCTTGGTTATCTCCCCTATGTTGTCAGGCATATTCGAGTTCACAGTAACACACATCATTTTGCCACTTTTACCAGTGGGTTTACAGCTGTAACTAACTCTTTTATGCTTACATTATGCAGAAATATGAAAAATGCCATAGGGAGAAATCTTTATGATTTAAGGCTTCATTTTTCAAGAGGATATTTTGATCCCGGTAGCAGCAGATACAAAAACAGAGATGTATGGAAGTATCTGGATGGTGTAGCTGCAAGATCT
>DAOWEB010000213.1 GCA_030638735.1 Spirochaetaceae bacterium | reverse complement strand
ATTAAATTCTTTTAGATCTTCATTACTCCAAAGGCCGCAAAATTCCTCAAAATCTTTTCTTCTGGAGGATATTTCAGCAGGTTTTATCCCCAGAGACTCCTGGAGTATTTTTTTTATTGTCTTGTTCAAACTTAAACCCAGTTTTTCTGCAGTAATTTGTAATTGATGTGATGTTATATCATCTATTCCGTGAATGGTAATTGATTTCATATTTACCTCACTTCTATTGTGGTGAACCAACAAGTGGTTCATAAATAGTATAATATGTAACAGAAATAAAAACAAGTTTTGAGTTTAGAATTTGGCTTACTTTCTTGAATTTTTCGAGTACTTGTTTTATATTAGTATAAATAGTATTGATTATCATAAATGAGATAGGAGTAATTATGACAATTGGAAAAAAAATGACAGATGCCTTAAACGGACAGATAAAAGAGGAAATATTTTCTGCATATCTGTATTTTGCAATGGCGGCAGATTATGAATCCAAAGACTGGCCTGGTGTAGCAAGCTGGATGAAGGTTCAGGCTCAGGAAGAGATGGGACATGCCTTTAAAATTTATAACTGGATAAATGAAAGAGGTGGAAAAGCTGTTTTTGAAGCAATTGATAAACCACAGGAATCCTGGGATTCTGCTCTTGAATTATTTGAAGGTGCTCTTAAACATGAGCAGCATATTACAGCATGTTTTTATAATCTGGTAAAAATTGCAAGGGAAGAAGGGGATATCTCTACAGAGATTTTTCTCCAGTGGTTTGTAACTGAACAGGTGGAAGAAGAAGCAAATGCCAGTGAAATAGTAGGAAAAATTAAGAAAGTACAGGATTCTCAAAATGGTATGTATATGCTGGACAAGGAGCTTAGTATAAGATCTGCTGCTCCGGCACAATCAGATTCCCAAAGTTAATAGCTTATAAATTTTTATGACCCAATAAAAACCCCTGCAGGTATAGAACTACAGGGGTTTTTATTATTGAATTTATATTGTTTATTTATCCAATGGTTTATGGCAGAACCACCAGTCGTAACCTTCGTATTTGTCCAGTCTTTCTGCTGCATCTTTCATGTTTGATGCTGGTGGAACAATTATTCTGTCTTGCAGAAGTCTATTGTTAGGCCAGTTTGCAGGAATAGCTCCCTGTTTGTCAGATATCTGAAGGGCCTTAACTGCCCTTAGGACTTCATCAATATTTCTACCTATTTCCTGAGGATAGTAGAGTACAAGTCTTACTTTTCCTTTTGGGTCACCAATAAATACAGCACGTACAGTGTTTGTACCTTTACCAGGGTGCAGCATTCCAAGTTTTAATGCTATAGAATCGTTTGCTGCAATTACAGGGTATTTAATATCAACATCCATTTTTTCCTTAATCCATTCAATCCATTTAATATGGGAAAAAACCTGATCTACAGACATTCCAATAAGGTCACAGCCTAATTCCTGAAATTCATCATATCGATCCTGAAAAGCTATAAATTCTGTGGTACAAACTGGCGTAAAGTCAGCTGGATGACTGAATAGTACAAACCACTTTCCTTTTAAATCTCCAGGTATATTCATTGGTCCATGTGTTGTTTGTACGTTAAGTTCCGGGAATGCGTCTCCCAGAAGGGGCATGTTTAATTCTCTTTCTTCCATAATGTTCTCCTTATAGTAATCATTATATATAGTAATATATATGTAGTTTTGTAGTTTGTCAATAGTAATCATTACTAATAAGAGATATTCACTAAAATGTGATTTTTTGGATCAATTGAATAATCATATTTGTTGTTGTAATATCTTTGCATCTTCTCTCTAATAAGGGCGGCACAATATGAGACCAACCAGAGCTATAATTCATACAGATAACTTTAGACATAATATTCAACTAGTTCGGAATCAGGTAGGAAGAGAAAAACTGGTTTGTGTAGCAATTAAGGCTGATGCATACGGACATGGGGCCAATGAGCTATGCTCTATTGCAATAGAAGAGGGTGTAAGTTATTTTGCGGTTGCTACTGTTGGTGAAGGAGTTTCCCTTAGAAAAAATAACTTAACAATACAAATAATACTTCTAACATTAACTACTCCAGAAGAGTTTTCTGAAATTATTAGTAATGGTATTCAACCTTTTGTAGCGGATAAAGCATATATAAAAGGTTTAAACAGAGAGGCAAAAAAACAAGGTAGGATTCTGGATATCCACCTGCATGTAGATTCAGGAATGGGAAGAATAGGGTGTAAGCCGGAACAGGCGGCAGATCTGGCTAAACTGATTGAATCTCTGGAGAATGTAAACATGAAAGGGGTTTCTACACACTTTGCATGTGCAGATGAACCCTCAAAATCAATGACAAATGATCAGATTACGAAATTTAATGAAGCGCTTGAACAGATAAAAAGTGCAGGAATTGATCCGGGTATTGTACATTCTTCCAATTCAGCAGCTATTGTTGGATATTCTGAAAGTTGGATTGATATGGTCAGACCTGGTATAATTCTTTACGGATATTACCCTGGCCATGACCAGGAAAGATCTCTGGATGTAAAACCTGTAATGGAATTCCGTACTGAAGTTGTTTTTCTTAAAAGAGTAAAAGCTGGTCAGCCGCTTTCCTATGGGGCAACTTATGTAACAGACAGAGCAACTGTTATTGCAACACTTCCTGTTGGTTATGGTGATGGATATAACAGACTCTTGTCCTCTAAAGGTATAATTCTGATAAATGGTAAAAAATATAAAGTTGCAGGCAGAGTTTGTATGGATCAGTTACTATTAGATCTGGGACCGGATGCTGATGTTGATCTTTATGATGAAGCCATTCTTTTTGGTGAGGGACCTGATGCCCAGACAGCTGAGGATCTTGCTGATATGCTGGATACTATATCCTATGAGATAACCTGCAATGTGAATAAACGTGTGCCGAGGGTTTATTTACCGTAATAATTCCATATTTTGTAAGAGAGACGTAGCGTGCTATACAGCACGCTACGTCTCTACGTTGTGTTTGAGGAACAGAAATTGATTAAAAAACAATCGCTTATGTCATATATAAAAACATACTCTGGTCTTTCCTCCCCAATATACATATTGTTTGTTGCAAGGGTTATAAATAGAATGGGAGATTTCGTACATCTTTTTATGACTCTTTATTTGACAAGAATAATGGGATTTGATGTAAAAACTGTTGGCTTTTTTATTATGATTACTGCAGCTTCAGGAATACTTGGATCTGTAACAGGAGGTAAGCTCAGTGATCATACTGGAAGAAAAATTGTTATGGTTGGTTCCCAGTTTTCCTCGGCTGCAATTGTAGCTGTTTGTGGATTTCTACCCTCGACAATGGTTATTCCTATACTTCTTATTGTTTCAAATTTCTTTAAGGGTGCAGTCAGGCCGGCCTCCAGATCCATGCTTACTGATTTAACAAAGAGTGAGGATCGTCAGAAAGCATTTTCTCTTCTTTATCTAGGTACAAATTTTGGAGTAGCCATAGGTCCTATGATTGCAGGGTTTTTGTTTCTAAATCATCTTTCCTGGATATTCTGGGGGGACGCATTAACTACTATTATTGCTTTTACACTTGTTTTAATATATGTTCCGGAAAGTAATCCTACTGAAATAGATATTAAAGATATTAAAATTAATGATCTGGAAAAGGCCGTGAAGGGTTCTGCTTTTAAAGCTTTTCTTAGTCGTCCGGTTCTTGTTTTTTTCTCAATTTTTACTGTAATGGCAAATTTTATATATGCACAAATGACTTTTTCACTTCCACTGCATTTGAATGATATTTTTAATGAAAAAGGTGCGGAAGTATTTGGATATCTGATGTCTTTTAATGCTGTGGTTGTTCTTATTTTTACAGCACTTGTGTTAAATATTTTTAAACGATTAAAAGCTGTTTACAATATGGCTTTTGCAGCATTGCTTTTTGCAGTAGGATTTGGTGCATTAACTGTAATAAGTTCTTTTCAGGGATTTCTTATAACAACTTTTATATGGACAATTGGTGAAATTTTAATGGTTACCAATGGTAGTGTTTATATTGCGAATCATACACCAATAAATTTAAGAGGTAGATTTAATGCTATAACCGGTGTTATCTTTGGTCTTGGTTATATTGCAGGTCCATTTATTTCCGGGCTTATTCTTGCGACCGGTTCAATTTCTGATCTTTGGCTGTTTATACTTTTCTTTTCTCTGTTAACAGGCTCTTTTTTTCTAGGTTTAGGGAAATATGAGAAATATAAAAAAATCAGGCTGACTGATATTGGTAAAAAGGTATACTAGTGCTGACAATTGTTTTTTCATTTTTGATTATTCTGTTTGCAAGTATAATTCAGGGAATGACAAGTTTTGGATTTTCTTTAATAGCAGTCCCTCTTCTGGGAATTTTTATGCCTTTAAAAGATTTTGTTCCAATGCTTGTTCTGTTCAGTTTTTTATTAAGTATTTTTCTTTACCAAAAACTTACAGGAAAATATAATAAAAAAAGGATAATTATTTTAGCACTCTCAGGAATAAGTTCTACCCTGTTTGGTATTTACTTACTAAAATATGTAGATGATAATATCTTAAAAATGGTTGTAGGTGTAGTTATATTATTTTCATCAGTACTAATGCTTTTTGGTATTCGTATAAAGGTAAGATTTAGACTATTAGGTGATATTATTGCAGGATTTTTTAGTGGATTATTAAACGGTAGTGTTTCTCTTAGTGGGCCACCTGTTATTTTGCTTTTAAGTAATGAAGATACAGATAAAGAGGTATTTAGAAAAACTTTAACTACATATTTTCTTACTCTGAATCTTATTAGTTTACCTATGTTTTTTATAAATGGATTATTAACAAGAGATATTGTATTAAAATCCTTTATAAATTTACCTGCATTGGGTATCGGTATGTTTTTAGGGCTGTTTTTTGGAAATAGAATATCCGAGGGTAATTTTAAAAAAATAACTTTAGGGCTGATATTTATTTTAGGAATTATGTCTGTTTTAAGTGCAGTTCAGTAGAGATAAAATGTGGAAAACAACAGGAGAATGTATGAATAAAATAATTGATTTAACTCATCCTATATCAGAAGGTATGCCTGTATATCCTGGAACAGAACCGCCTGTTTTAAAAAAGGAATGTACTATAGAGGATATAGGTTTTCTTGAGAAAAAAATAATTCTGTTTTCCCACACAGGCACACATATGGATGCTCCGGCTCATCTTATTATTAATGCTAAAACATTAGATAAACTTCCAATTAATCAGTTTTATGGAAATGCAATGTTATTGGATTTTACAAATATAGATGGAAGTATAATTGAACCTGATAATTTAGAGCCACATAAAGAAGCCATTGAAAAAGCTGAGTTTCTTATAATATATACAGGATGGAGTAAATATTGGGGGAGTGATAAATATTTTATAAATTATCCTGTTTTGTCTTTTGAAGCTGCACAACTACTTGGAGAATTCCCCCTGAAGGGAATAGGGTTTGATACAATTTCTGCTGATAAAATTGATACAGTGGAGTATCAGGTGCATAAGTCTTTTTTAGGTAATAATACGGTTATTATAGAAAATTTAACAAATTTAAATTTGTTACCCTCTAATCAATTTACATTTTCCTGTTTTCCAATGAGTTTTGAAGATGCAGACGGATCCCCGGTACGTGCAGTTGGCATTGTGAATTAATTTCAATGCCAACTACTAAAAAATTTTATTTAAATTCCGCCATTATTTCACTGGTGGTTTTACTTACTTCTGCTATATTAAATACCTTTTTAAGTCTTTCCTCGAGAGTTGATTTCTCCTCTTTGTAGAACACTCCTGTGTACATGTGTTCTTCGGAATATGCATATTTAAATGCAGATATCTTGTCTGAAGGATCAAAATCTTCCGGTAAAGGTTTAACCATATCTTTAAGTTTTGCATAGGGTAGAACACTGTAGGTAACACAGGGTGACATTATGTAGACCATGGAGAAGCCTTTATGCTGAATAGCTTCTGTCAGTATAGAATGCATGGCTTTCATATCGGTACTGGTTGTCCGTGCAATGTAGCTGATATTATATGACAGAAACATTGCAATAGGATTAAGTGCTTCTTCATATACACCGTAGGGGGCTGTTTTTGTATTATATTCCAAAGGTGTGGTTGGAGAACTCTGTCCCTTTGTCATTCCATATACATTATTATCCAGAATTATGTATGTAAGATCCACATTTTTTCGTGCGGCATGAGCAATGTGGCCTCCTCCAATACTTAATCCATCACCATCGCCTCCAATTGTTATTACATGGAGATCCGGTCTTACTGTTTTTAGACCTGTAGCTGTAGGAAGTGCCCTCCCATGGGTTCCGTGGAGGGAGTAGGAATTAAAATAGTGGGAAAACCTGCCTGAGCATCCAATACCGGATACTACTGCAATATCTTCCGGCTTAAATTCCAATGTTTTAAATGTTTTATCCAATGCAGCCAGAACTCCGTAGTCTCCGCAACCAGGGCACCATACAGGTTTTATTGTTTTGCTTTTATATGTATTAAATGCTTGTGATATTGTCTTCATCTGCAATCCTCGCTACTTTCATTATGGCGTTGAATATTTCATCCGGAGTAAATGGCATTCCTTCACATTTGTGTACTTCAATTGGTTTTACTCCGAATTTTGCCTTTATAAAGTGGGCAAACTGTCCTGTAAGATTTTCTTCTACAAGAATCAGATGTTTCAATCTATGGAGGAACTTTGAAATTTGGCGTTCCGGTAAAGGGGAGATTGTATGGGGGTGTATGTGTCTGATTTTTACACCTGCAGCTTCTGCAAGATACCTTGCTTCTCTGATTGCTCCTTCCGTTGAGCCCCAGCCCATTATACCAATTCTAACATTGGGATCTCCGTATGTTTCCATTGGGTTCCTCTCAAATGCCAGAGATACCTGATCCAGCTTTCTGAATCGTTTTTTACTCATTTTTAAATGGTTATCAGGTCCCTGATTAGTTTTACCATATTCATCATGTTCCAGACCTGTTGCAAGATATTGCCCTCCGGGTGTGCCTGGTCTGGCGATAGGTGAAATACCAGTCTTTGTATTTTCATATCGTTTATAGTCCCGTAATTCTTCCTCGGTTGGTAATTGTCTGTTCACCAGATCAATCTGATCTGCCTGGGGAATTTTTACTTTCTTTTTTCTGTCATGTTGATCTACCTGAAAGATTTTTGAGAAATCCGGCATTTTAACAGTTGCCTTTCTGTATCCAATAGATTGGTCTGTAAGCAGTATAACCGGCATTTGATATTTTTCAGCAAGATTAAAAGCACGTATAGTCTGATAAAAAGTATCTTCAACATTTGTTGGTGCCAGTATTATACGGGGAGATTCTCCTGCGGAACCGTATACTGCAAATTTCATATCGCCCTGTTCTGTTTTTGTTGGGAGTCCTGTACTTGGACCTCCTCTTTGTACATCAACTATTACAATTGGAAGTTCCAGCATAGATGCAAGACTCATCTGCTCTGACATTAATTGAAGACCTGGTCCCGATGTAGGGGTTATAACTTTTTCACCCCCAAAAGATGCTCCTATAATTGCAGATATTGCAGCAATCTCATCTTCCATCTGTATTGTTCTTCCTCCTACAAGGGGAAGATACTTTGAAAGTGTTTCGAATATTGATGTAGAAGGGGTCAGGGGGTAACCTGCAGAAAATTTACATCCTGCAGCTATAGCCCCCAGTGCAACAGCCTGGTTTCCGGATATAAACATATAATCTTCAGTAGCAGGCTCACTTTTTGAGAGGTCCATAACTGTTATAAGACCCATTTTTGCAGCCGCATCGGCACCCGCTTTTAAAGCTTTAATATTACCAGCTACAACCTTTTCTCCTTTAGATCCATAACGATCGTCAATGAGTTTTTCCAGACCAGGATGTTCCAGGCCGTAAATATGGCTAAGAATACCAAGTACAACAACATTCTTACCCAGAGTTCTTCCAATAGTATCCACAGAAATTTGCGAAAATGGAATTGGGTACTTTATAATTTTTTTAGATTCATCTATTTTTGTAAACTCAGGGTCATAGATAAGTATCCCTCCCTCTTTTAAATAAGGGATTGAATTATCATAGGCTTCCTGATTAAAGGCAACCAGACAGTCCACAAAACTACCCATTGAGTAGATAGTTATATCCTTTATACGTATCTGGGTCATGGCATAACCACCCTTCATTTCTGTCGGGTAGGTAATAAATGTAAATACATGATAGCTGGTTCGGGCTACTGCTTTTGCAAATAGTTCGCCGCAGCTCATAACACCTTCACCACCCTCTCCTGCAACTCTGATAATAAAATCAATATTTGATTTAAGCTTCGGTTTTCCAGTTTTTCCCATAAAAACTTCCTTTTATTTTTCTGTTATTTAGTACCAGGCTGGCAAATCTCTGTTAATACACGACCACTTGATTTAGGGTGTAAAAAAGCAATCTTTGTCCCATGTGCTCCATCTCTGGCAGTTTTATCCAGCATTTGAATCTCTGAATCTTCCATATGTTTTATTTCACTTACAATACCATCTGTCTCATAGGCAATATGATGAATACCGTCTCCCTTTTTCTCAAGGAATTTTGCTATGGGGCTTTCAGGAGAAGTTGGTTCCAGGAGTTCAATTTTTACTTCACCTACTTCAAACATTGCCACCTTTACTTTCTGGTCAGCTACTTCTTCGGTTCCGAGGCTTTTAAAACCAAGAACATCTCTGTAAAATGGAATTTGAGATTCCAGGGATGCTACGGCAATACCAATATGATTTATTTTTTTAATCATTACAGAACATTCTCCTTTTTTAGTTCCATCATTTTCTTATTAACAAAATTGTAAGGCCTAATTTCTTTGTTGTAAACTCTTTCTATCCATAATCCAATATTTTCTTCCATATTGAGTTTTGTATACAGAATTTCTTTAAGTTTTGATGCAAAAATATGTTCAATTTCTTTTTGAATACGGACTTTTCTTCTCTCAGCCAGTAACCCAGAATTTTTAAATAAGTTTAAACGCTCAAAGATGGAATTGTACAGTTCTTCAGTTCCAGTATTATTTTTGGCTGATGCCATTTTTATTGGCGGTATTGATGCTTCTTCCTGTTCTGATCCCAGCATAAGCATGTATTCAATTTCAGATTTTAACCGGTCAGCTCCATCTATATCACTTTTATTAACCAGAAAAAGATCGGCAATTTCCATTATCCCTGCCTTCATTGCCTGAATCTCATCGCCCATACCTGGAACAAGGGTAAGAAGTATCAGGTCTGCCATCTCTATTACCTCAACTTCTGTTTGTCCCACCCCAATTGTTTCTATAATGATTGTATCGAATCCTGCTGCATCAAAAACTTTTATTGCTCCGGAAGTTGCTGTAGATATTCCTCCCAGATGCCCCCGGGAAGCCATGGATCTGATAAAAACTCCGGGATCTGTTGCGTGGGTTTGCATACGCAGTCTGTCTCCCAGAATTGCTCCTCCAGAGAAGGGTGAGCTGGGGTCTACAGCAATGACTGCTATTTTTTTCCCTTTGTCTCTTTCAAATTGTATAAAACGATCTACAATTGTGCTTTTGCCTGCTCCGGGAGGTCCTGTAACTCCAATAACATATGCATTACCAGTAAAGGGATAGATATTGTCAATTAATTCCTCTTTCTCTCTGGTTTCATTTTCTATGAGTGTGATAGCTTTGGCGATGGCTCTTGTGTTGCCATTGCTAATTTTTTCTACTAAATCCATATATAAAGTTTAAGCAGCTGTAGAACCGGTTTTAGATTTTATAAAACTGATAACATCACTTATTGGAGCACCTGGTCTGAAGATGGCCTGTATTCCTTTCTCTTTGAGGAAAGCAAGATCCTCTTCCGGTATGACACCTCCGCCGAATACAATAATGTCACCAGCTTCCTGTTCTTTAAGGAGATTAACTACTCTTGGAAAAAGTTCATTATGGGCTCCTGATAACAGGCTTAGTCCTACAAAATCTACATCTTCCTGAATTGCTGTGGCTACAATGGATTCCGGGGTTTGTCTTATTCCTGTGTAAATTACTTCGTAGCCGGCGTCTTTTAAGGCTCTTGCTATGTATTTTGCACCTCTGTCGTGGCCGTCAAGGCCGGGTTTTGCAATTACGATTCTTATTTTTTTATTCAT
>DAOWEB010000021.1 GCA_030638735.1 Spirochaetaceae bacterium | reverse complement strand
ACGATCTGTGTGTTGTGAGGAATTCCTATCACAAGTAAGTGAGAGTTCCACGAGATTGGGATGAACTATCTGTTTTAATGAGCATAGCTCTATGTTGAATTTAAAAGGTGCCATTGAGCTTTTCAATGTTGATAGTGCATGCGCATATTCTTTGGATTCCATCCTGATACCCATTAAACCAGCTGCAAAGCCTTCATCCGACCCCTGTTCCTCATGTACCTGAGCGAATGAACCATCAAAATCAAATCGGATAGATGCCTTCAGAAGGTTTTCACCATTTGACAGTGATAGTTGCCGGCAGGTACGCGCTATTGCATAAGGTGCAGCGGAATGAGAACTGGAAGGTCCATGCATAATCGGACCAAGGACATCATTCAAAATACTTATTTTTCTTTGCTTTTCGATTATATTATCCTCTATATACGCCTACGTTGATTGGTAATAATAGCATATTATTTCTGATATAAGTTAAATATATTGAAAAAAAGTTAAATATATTGAAAAAATAGTTTAAAATTCATGAAATTCTACTTCATTTTTTTTATTCATAATATATACTGAAATAGATGGAGGATTACCTATGAAAGCCTTAGCCAAAACAAAAAAAGAACCTGGAATTTGGATGATAGATGCACCGGAGCCAGAGTTTGGACCAAATGATCTTCTTATAAAGATTAAAATTACAGCCATTTGCGGTACAGATGTACATATTTACAATTGGGATGCCTGGTCTCAGGCAACAATTCCTGTTCCCATGATTACAGGCCACGAGTTTGTCGGCATAGTTGTTGGTGTAGGAACAGAAGTGGATGGTTTTTCAGAAGGTGACAGGGTTTCCGGTGAAGGTCATCTTACATGCGGTCACTGTCGTAACTGCAGGGCAGGAAAGCGACATCTTTGTAGAAACACTAAAGGTATTGGAGTAAATGTTCAGGGATGTTTTGCTGAGTATCTGGTAATTCCCGCCGGTAATGCATTTAAACTGGATGATTTTATAAGCGATGAAGTAGCGGCAATTTTCGACCCCTTTGGAAATGCTGTTCATACAGCCCTCTCCTTTGATGCTGTTGGAGAAGATGTTCTTATTACCGGTGCAGGTCCCATTGGGATAATGGCTGCTGCTGTAGCAAAACATGCCGGAGCAAGGTATGTAATAATTACGGATGTAAACGACTATCGTCTGAATCTTGCCAGACAGATGGGTGCAACTCGAGCTGTTAATATAAAGACAGACAAACTGGAAGAGGTAATGAGTGAGCTTCATATGCTGGAGGGCTTCGATATTGGTTTGGAGATGTCCGGTAATCCTTCTGCTCAGAATCAGTTGTTTCACTGCATGAATAATGGTGGACGGGTTGCTATGCTTGGTATTCCAGCAGAGGAAAGTCAGGTGAACTGGAATGATATTATTTTCAAAGGCCTGCATTTAAAAGGAATATATGGTCGGGAAATGTTTGAGACCTGGTACAAAATGGCTGCTATGATACGCTCCGGTCTGGATATAACACGGATTATTACTCACAGACTGCCTATTGATGAGTTTGAGAAGGGTTTCGAAATAATGACTTCCGGTCAGTCGGGGAAAGTTCTTCTTTACTGGGAGTAGTAAATATTTGGTGATGTTTGAACCTTGGTACAAAATAGCATCTATGATACCCTTTGGTCTGGATATAACCCGGATTAAAACACACCGCCTTCCAATTGATGAATTAAAAATGTTTCAAAATTATGATTTTCGGACAATCCGGAAAAGTTCTTCTTTACTGGGAGTAAAAGATGAGATTTGACATCAATCATATACTGGATTTACCTTTTTTAGCAGAGGAAAATTTTTCAGAGAGAAATTCTCATAAAACAAAAAAAAGCGGAGCAGCAGAGACTAAAACATTTAAAGATACTGCCTTTGCTGTAAAAGTGCTGACTGCAGGATTGGCAAAATATGGTATTAAACCTGGAGACCATGTTGGTTTTTTTGTAAACAACAGGTTTGAGTGGATAATAACAGATTTTGCAATAATGGCACTTAGGGCAGTTTCTGTTCCAAGGGGATCAGATACTGCTCCTGGTGAAGTGAAATTTATATACAATCATTCGGATTCCAAATTCCTTATACTTGAAAATGTAACCCAGTTAATTGAATTGACTTCAGTTTTTAAGGATGAAGACTGGCAAAGAGCAGATAAAATATTCATTATTGATTCCGGATCATTGAGTGATGTTGATAAACAACTTAGTAAAAAGGTTGTTTTTTACGATTCCCTTATGAAAGAAGGGCAGATCGAACATGAAAAAAATCCTGACTTTGTTGAGAAAAGCCGATCTGCAATATCATCTGATGACCTTCTTACAATTGTTTATACATCAGGTACTACTGGAAATCCCAAGGGAGTTATGTTAACACATGGAAGTTTTGTTCAGAATGTTATAGCTAATACTCCAAGGTTGGAGATTGATCCTGAGAAGGGTGAAACTACAGTAGTAATGCTTCCTTCATGGCATGTATATGAAAGAGCTTTTGAATACTGTGCTTTTTTTGCAGGAGTAACTATTGTTTATTCTTCACCCAAAAATTTTGCTGCAGATTTAAAAGAGGAAAAACCTCAGATACTGATATCTGTTCCAAGGGTTTGGGAGTCCATATATCAGAAACTGATAAAAGCACTTAGTAAGATGCCTGTTTTTAAAAGATATCTTATTTTTACTTTTATTAAAATTAATCAGTTATACCTCTCTTCGGGTACCTATCTGAAGGGTGGGTATCTCTCATTAAAAAAGAGATCAGTCCTAAAAAGAGGTCTGATCTATTTATTTAATATACTACTGTTTATATTAAGTCTCCCTGGACATTTTTTATCTATAGTATTATTTAAACCTTTTAGAGCAAGCGTTGGCGGTCGTTTGCGGGGAGCTACATCAGCAGCAGGCGCCCTTCCAAAATATCTTGATGAACTATTTAATTCCATAGGGATTACTTTGATAAATGCCTATGGAATGACAGAATGTGCTCCGGGAATACTTTCCAGAACTTTCGGTACAAATACTTTTGGAACAATTGGTGTCCCTTTTGACAATGTTAAAGTTGAAATAAGAAGAGACGACGGCAGTAAAACTGATATAGGGGAAAAAGGAATAATTTTTACAACCGGGCCTCAACTTATGATTGGTTACTATAAAAATCAGGCAGCTACAGATAAAGTTCTTGGAAAAGACGGCTGGCTTAATACAGGGGACATTGGAATAGAAACTGAAAATGGTGAGATTATAATTGTTGGCAGAGCAAAGGATACTATTGTTTTAATGGGTGGCGAAAATATCGAGCCCGAACCCATCGAGGATAAGATCAAAGAGAGTCTTTATATTGATCATGCTGTCCTTCTTGGTCAGGATAGAAAACAACTAACTGCCCTTATTGCGGTAAATGAAGAAGAGCTGATGAACCTGGCAGGTGAACTTAAGGTAGCTGATTATGAGATAAATACTGAAGGTGAATTTTCTATAGAACACGATAAAATATATTCTGTTTTAATGAAAGAAGTCAGCTCTTTAATATCAAGAGAACATGGATTTAAGTCCTTTGAACGTATTTCAAAAATTCTTGCTGTAAAAAATAATTTTTCTATTGGAAAAGAACTAACTCAGACAATGAAGGTTAAAAGAAAATATATAGTAGACAAATATCAATCTTTAATTGAAAAACTCCATAAGGATACAAAGGGTTAAGACAGTGGTAAAAATTGGCGATTATAATATACTTATAATAAACCGGATGTATCAGGGCGGGGCTTTTTTCGATGCTGCTGAGGATACCACCGGGGAGAGTAAAGAGGTTTATATTTCCGGTCAGGATATTCCTGATGATATTGGTCCGGGAGAGGAATTGAATGTTTTTGTATACAAGGATTCAAAAGGAAATCTTAGGGCAACATTAGACCAGCCTCTTGCAATTGTTGACCAGTTTGCCGCTCTTAAGGTAGTTGATATTCAGGATTTTGGCGCCTTTCTGGATATGGGAATAAAAAAAGATCTGTTTTTGCCCAATAGAAGACAGTCTGTGCCGATTATAGAAGATGCAATTGTTGTTGTAAGACTGGTCCTGGACTTTGATGAACAGAGTCTTGTTGGTGATACGGATCTTGAAATATATTTTAACAGAGATACTTCAGATTTAAATGAGGACCAGGAAGTGGAATTACTTGTTTACGGAAGTACTCCCCTTGGATTAGTGGTAATCGTCGATAATGAATATCCGGGCTTAGTGTATAGGTCAGAAGTTTTTAAGGAACCGGAGGTTGGTGATAAACTTACTGGTTGGATTTCCAATATACGGGAAGATGGAAAACTAGATATTAGTTTAAAACGTAAAGGTTATTATGCCGTTATAGATTCAAGTGAAAGCCTTCTTCAACTTATAAAAGATAATAATGGCTTTTTGGATCTGCATGATAAAAGTACACCGGAAGAAATAAAAGAAAAACTAGGCATGAGCAAAAAACTTTTCAAGAAAATAGCCGGTGGTTTATACCGTGATGGGTTGATAATAATTAAGCCAGATGGTTTACAATTAGTCGAAAAAAAAGATTTACCCTGATTCCTTCTCTTAATAATCAGGGTAATCCCAAAATCTTTTAATCAGGGTTCAAACAGTTGAATTTGATAGTAACTTTTTCTTTTTCGAGATCTTTTCCCTTAGAATTTAAGAAATCTTTTCAGTTTTCTCTTCCCCCAGTTAACCGCATCTCGTTTCAATCCTTCCACAAGATCGTCTTTAAAGTTACCTGAACTCCTGCCTGTACTGCTGTAATTTGATGAAGAACTTCCTGATCCGCTTTTCTCATCATTGGCTTCTATTAATTCCCATGATGTAAGGCTTTTCCAGTCATCTGCTCCGTTAAGAAAACCATCAAAGAACTTTTTTATTAGTGATAAATCCAAATCCTGATTTCTTGCCTGAAAATAACCACTTGCATCTCTGTATTCAGTTTCAAACAGATCATGACCTAAAAATGCTATCTGTATATAACTGTCATCTCCAAGAATCAAGTGATCATTTTTTTTATCCAGCCTATCAATTTCACTGTTTACTGTTTCTATATCAGTTACATCAATAACTCTACCGTCTGCCATTTCTAATCTCATGAATATTCTCCTTTTTCATTGTAGCATCATTATACACCCTTATTGCTCCTATGCAATAATTAAGCCTTAGTTATTATAGTTTTTCCAGGCATCATCCTGCTGTTTTTTCCAGTCATTAAAATCAGCCTTTTCCTCTTTTTGAAAATTACGAAATGCCTCCATCTCTTTTTTATAGTATTCTTTAAACTGGTTCATAGTATATTCGTAATCAAAATAATCAGTTCGGTAGTAGTCTCCATTAAAGGCAGTCTGTCTGGAAATTGCAGCAACCTTGTCATCGGATATTTCTCCTGTTATTATAATTTCTTTTTCCGGTGGTGCCGGGGTAATCTCTTTTAGAATTGAGAGATTATCAGTTGCAAAACCTGGGCCGTGTTCATTGTAGGCTTCTACAATGTAGTAAATAATACCTGCTTCCGGTATCAAGTTAAAAGACCTGTCCATATAGGTTGAATCTGTGGAGCTGCCTATCTTTAGAAATGCCTCTTTACCTGCACTCCAGCGGTAAATATTATAGCCCAGTGTGTTTTCTACAGGTTCCCAGATTAGTAAAGGGTTTTTATTATAAAATGTATACGCAAGTCCTGTTGGAATTCCCGGTACAGATTTTTCTTCTCCTGTCCATCCCTCAGTAATTTCACTGAAATTACTTATAAGGTTTTTACTGTTTATGGTTCGTCCGCTTTTTACTGCGTAAATATATGTTATTCCGGGAGGAAGGGATTCATCTGAATAACTATTTTCAGTTGTTCTGGCAATTTCTTTCAAAACACCATCTTCATTGTTTACTCTGTATACAAGATAAAAATTTGCATTCTCTGTTTCTTCCCATGTAAGTTCTATATGATCGGTGTAGACACCCTTTGTTCCAATAAGCCGTGCAGGAGCCGGAACAATATCGGGAACAGTATCGATTACATCAATCATAACGGCACAACCGCTGACACATAGTTTTTCAAAAATATCGTAGGATAACCAGAGGAATCCTTTTTCTCCCCAATGGGTTCCCCAGGAATTAACAATTCTAAAAGCGTTTAAATCATCATCATAACCGACAATACACATGGCATGACCACCTAGTTTGCGACCATCTGTGGTATCATAAATTCCTCCCCTGTAGCTATGGAAGTTTTCATATACTGTAAATCCACCTACCACAGGAAGCCCTTCGGCCAGGGTTGTTTTAACAGTCTGCAGATCGACACTCCATGTTTTTTCCTTATAATCGTATTGATCAAGCTTTCTGTAGGAACTGGCCTTATAATTGCCTGCTTCTGTAAGAACGCTTTCGTCCGGAAGTATTTTTATATTGTCTGTATGAGGAAAATTGGAAAGGGTAGGAACACCCTGTTTTTCAATTAAAATCATATGTTCAACAATGGCGGTTCCTCTGTTCACTCCGCCTGTTATCTGATTATATGTAAATAAGGGGCTGTACTGATGCTCCAGTGTATCTGCTCCCCACATGCGTTCCTGGTTTTCCTGAATAGTTTTGGCATAATAAACTGTTGACCAGGCAGAGCAGCTTCCAATAGAACCCTGGCTTCTTACAGGTGGAAGGAATTCCGACAGATCAACTTTGGAAGGCAGTGATATTGTTTCAATTCCATCACCAGGGGCTGCATCCTTATCTGTTACAATTCCTTTTGGCTGTGCCTGGGGCATGGACTTATT
>DAOWEB010000044.1 GCA_030638735.1 Spirochaetaceae bacterium | reverse complement strand
TCTAAACCTTCCTGATGAAACAAGAGTATTTCCGGGGCATGGTCCATTTAGTACAATTGAAAGGGAACGGGAACATAATCCTTTTATTACTGACTGAATTAAAGGAGCATGTTGACCAGCAGGCCTGTAGACTCCACTGAAGGTTTGTATACCTTAGTGGAATCAAGTTTGGTATGAATTTCTTCTGATAATTCTGATATTAAAGAATTTAAAGTATCGGAGTTTAAACTATCCAAATCCGGAGTTTCTATTCTATTTTGACCTTTCATTCTATTAAGTTGTTCAATTAAATTATCCAGGGCTCTTAGTCGGGATACAGAATATGAGCCGCCGCCAGCACCGGAAGGAACTATTTTAATATTCTTAAAATTCGCATAGGCCAGATCACTTGAATTTACAGGGAAACTAACCTTTCCCTGTCCGCTTGTAGCCCGAACCAGATTTGCAAGAGATATTGTGGATGTTGCTGTACTTAATTGTATTTCCATAACTGCTTCCTTCCTAAATTTTCGGAAGAAAACAGAACTAGTTTACATATTTATCCTGATTTTTACTTTTATCTTAATTTTCGCTCTTCAATGCTTCTACAGTCAATACACATCAATGCATAAGGAATAGCTTCAAGCCTTTCTTCTGGAATTCTTGTACCACATCGCATACAAAGTCCATATCTACCATTCTTTGCACGAGATAAAGCAGAATCAATAAGTCTGAGTTTTCGTAAATCTTTTTGATTTAAAGCTTCCAGGGTTTTCTTATCAATATCATCCGATGCAAGATCAGCAAGATCCTTAGGATCCATATCATCAACAATAGCTTCAAATTCTTTACTTTCCGAAAGAAGAGAAGACATAATATCTTCCTTGGTCTTCAGAAGGAGTTCTACAAATCTATCTTCAATTAACTTTTCCATTTTGTACCCTTTTAATAACCCAAGTCCTGAAAGCAAATTAATCTGCCTCAAATACGCAAAAATGTCAACTCCTTGACAAAGATTTTCTATTACCATAAGATAAGTTTACTAATGAGACTATGGGGGCAATGTGGCTAAAGAGGAAGCGATAGAAGTTGAAGGAATTGTAAAGGAATCTCTTCCAAACACAATGTTCAAGGTAGAACTTAAAAACGGCCATGTAATTCTGGCTCATCTTTCAGGAAAAATGCGTAAACATTACATTCGAATTGTTCCTGGTGATAAGGTGCGTGTAGCACTTTCTCCATACGATCTTACCCGTGGAAGAATTATCTACAGAGAACGCTAGAGACGTCGACATTTTTTCTTATCACAAATTCACTTATTTCAAAATAACCCATGTAGCACCACTACCTCCATCACGTTTATCAGGATGGCCGGTTTCACCACACAGAGATGAAGATTCAAGATAGTGCTTTACCCACACACCAAGAACCGGTCCGGATTTGGAATGCTTACCTTTACCATGAATAATAAGAACTTTTCTCAAACCTCTTCGGGAAGATCCTTTTATAAATTCAGATAAAAGATGCTCTGATTCATCTGTAGTCTTTCCATGAAGGTCAATCTTAGCCTCTGGAGGAAGTTTTCTTAAAAAAACCCTGATATTACCCTTTGAAGTTATTACAGGCTGCTCATCCTTTTTATAATCATTCCAGCTCTCTTCAGAATCGAGCCAGTTATTCATCATTTTATTAAAATCCATTTCACTTTAATCCTTAAGAATCTTAAGCTCTGATCTATCTATCCAGCCTTTAATACCTGTTCCTGTATTTATAAATAGAAAATTACCGGATTCACCCTTTATAAGAACACTCTCACCTGATTTCATATCAACTACTGTTTCTGCTTCTAAAAGAGGTATTTTTTTAACTGATACATTATCTTCCATAATAATACCAACCTGGCGGCCTTTTTGAATAATGGAAAAACCTAATCCCCCGACGGCAAGAACACTCAGTCCTAACAGAAGTACTGAAGATATAAAATAAATGTTCTTGTTTTTTACAAGATATATTACCCCGACAAATGATGCAGTATTTACAAGAATCATTAAAAGAAAGAAAAAGGCATCCGGATAAAGATTGAATGATAGTTCAACAGGATAAAGAATACCACCTTCCAACTCAATATAGCTGACCAAATGTCTATAATCAGAGTTAAAGGGATCATGGTAGAAAGCATCTCTGGCCTGATAGACAGATTTCCCAAAATCACCTATTTGATAATAAGATAAAGCTAAATTATAACTAAGGTAGGAGTTATCAGGGAATTCCTGTCTTGCTTCCTGAAAATATTTTATAGCTTTTTCATATTCACCTATCTCATATTGACCTATAGCAAGATCGACAGCCCGATTGAGATTTATTTGTCCGGCAGCTGCTATAAAAATTATGGAAACACCAAGTATAACTTTTTTTCTACCAGTTACAAAAAATATTAGAAAAACCAGTGGGCCAGGTAAGAGCCAAAGATAACTGGAGGGATTCTTATACCTTCCAGTCGAAGAGAAACCTGAGGAATCAACTCGTTTAGGTAAAAAAGGGAAAGACTCTGTAACAGTATTATCAATAGAATTGTTTAAACTTGCTTTTATATTTAAGGAAATATTCCCAGTATCCCCATAATTTACTATACCAGTTTTCGGATTAAGAAAAGGAAATGGAGGAATAATAATTTTTTTATCTCCAGGTGAATCTGAGATAAATGTATACACTGTCTCCCTGTTTCCCATATAGCCATCGTCAGAAGCAAGATAATCTGAAATCTCTGATGTATTAACCAGAATCAAGCCTTCACCGATCGGAGGTTGTAATTGAAAATAGTTAATATTCCCTGTACCTGTAACTTTTACATGTAATTCTATATTTTCATTTTCAATTAGATTATTATTTACAAGCCAGGAAGATATCTTGAATTCTCCAATAGCACCAGTAGTACTAATCTCCTGTGGTATTTTTAGAATATCTAAAAAAATTGATTTTGAGGTAGAGCTTATTCCTCGTTCAGTAACAGTTCCGGTCGGCATTTTCATTTTACCAGAAGAAGATGGTGTAAAAATAAATCCTCTTACCGGAATAGTATATAACGGTATACCACCTTTTTCAGTTACATCTACCTGCCCCAAATTATTTACACTTTCCATAAACCCTTTGTCAGGAGGATCAACTGTGACATCATTAAAAAGCATTACCTCTTCAAGATCTTTTACCTCCAAAACAATAGGGATTGCCTGCCCCTCATAGAAAGATCCTGGAGAAAAAAACCAACCCACATCATAAGGTATATACAATTCTCTGTTTTTATAAAGTCCAACACGAATAATATTAGGATCAGTTATAAAATTACTATCCCCGAGTGTAAATAAAAAGGATCCTATTTCAAACCTACCCACTTTACTTGTAGAATAAGTATATGTAATTAATGTTTTTTTTCTGCTGCTCCCATCTTGAAGCTGGAGCCAATAAGGTCTTTTATACGGTCCTTTATATAGGCTAACCCCATCTGGTAATACAGGCTGGTCAACCGATATTGCACTCATGTTCTCATAATCAATAAAAAAATCTACACTAAACCTGTCACCTCTCCCCACAGGATTCGGAGACATCTCCATTATTATTTCCTGTGCATACAAACCCGGAAATATAAAAAAAACCAAGATACAAATAAGAAAAGCTGTTGATAATTTCATTTCCTACCAGTCCTTTAAATTTGAAAAATCCTGATCGGCCTCAATTCCTGATTTCCAGACATAATTTTCTCTTCTTTTTACAAAATCAAGAACCCTGCTTACATCATCTTTTTTTTGTAAATCTTCTAAAGAAGTTTCCTGATAATCAATTTTATTTTCTGTTTTAAAATTCATTTTCTGTATACTATACTCCAAATTGATTTTTGCATTAACATTAGAAGATTCCAATTCAAGTATTTTTCTAAAAATTTTGTAAGCTTCTTCATATCTGCTTAATTCAAATAAAAGAACCCCTGTATTAAATAAAGATCTGATTGTAATTTCAGTTACCAACTCAGTATCAATTGATTGCCATTCATTAAAAGCTGAATCTATTTCTCCAAGGGCATAATAGACATTCCCAAGATTATAGGAAACATACTCCTGGTATGGCTTTTCATTTTTAACTTGTAGATAATTGAGATTTGCTTCCTGATATTCACCCCGGGAAAAAGCATAGTTCCCTTCAATGACATTGAAATATGCATTAGTATTACTGCAAGAGGAAAATATAAATAATAAGTATAATAATAAACCTGCTAAAAAGTATTTTTCCAAGGGAAAATCCTCACACTTAAGTATAAAAATAGAAATAAAATTGCTGAAGAAAGAAAAAACTGATACCGGCTCTCTTTTTTATCAGAAATAATAGATGACCCAGCTTGTTTATTAATCAAATCAAGAGAATCCTTTAAAATTGAATTCTCTGCAATATTTGAATAGAAAATATTTTCTGAATTTGCAAGTTCCTGCAGGAGAGATCTGTTCAACCGGCTAACAACAATATTCC
>DAOWEB010000369.1 GCA_030638735.1 Spirochaetaceae bacterium | reverse complement strand
CCAATAAAAAAAACATTCCCTACAATTTTGTTCTTCCCTTTTACAAAAATTCATTCTGTCCCCCTGTGTACAGACGTTGCATGCAACGTCTCTACCACCGGAATTCATTATGATTTCCTGCATTCATTATTCCACACATTGCAACACCCCCATATTCATGATATTTTATTCCAGATGAAATATTACGTATTACAGGTTATGACAGGTGAAGAGGCGAAATTTATGGGTCTCGCAAATGTGAACTTTAAATTGGATCTGCCGACCTTTGATGCTACGGACAGTCTGCTCTGGCCAAGACGTAAACTTACTATCAGAAAAAAAGGTGTTCTAAAAGAAAATCTTTCCCCGATTTTCCCTGGATACCTGTTCTTCCAGGCAGAAGAGCTTACACCGGATATTCATTGGATTCTTAGAAGAACTCCGGGTTTTGTAAGATATTTGAAAAGTAATCAGAATATAGAACCAATTGAGGGATCTGATAAAGAATTATTACTCCACTTTCTTCATTTTGGAGAAATAGTTGAAAAATCCAGGGTAAGTTTTGATGAAAATAAAAGAATTAAGGTAATCAGCGGGCCAATGAAAGGTCTTGAAGGTCGAATAGTAAAAGTAGATAAAAGAAAACGAAGAGCAAAAATAAGTTTGTCTCTTTATGAAGAATCATTTACAATTGACTTTGGATTCGAAATTCTGGAGAAAATAGAAGACAATGAGCAAGACTAATAGAATAATAATTATTGGGGCAGGATTTGCCGGAAGAGAAATTGCTACCGAGATTTCCTCAAAGGGAATACTGGGAGAAGTTGTAGCTTTTCTGGATGATTCACCTGAAAAGATAGGAAAAACTGAAAATGGAATTCAGATACTGGGTCCAATAGCTAATTCAATAGAAATAATAGATGAAATTAATGCAGATGAAGCATTGATAGCCATACCTGGTGCAGAAGAATCAGATCTTAGACGAATATATGCAACTCTTCAAAAGGCAGAATTAAAAAAAATTAGAATTCTTCCTAATATCTCTCAAATTGTAGAGGGAGATGCTCACTTAATTCAAACCAGGGAGATTAAAGCACAGGATCTCCTGGCTAGAAAACCTGTCCATATAGGTCTGGTTGAAAGTCTAAAATATCTTAGAGGAAAAAGAGTTCTAATAACCGGTGCCGGTGGAAGTATTGGCAGCGAACTGGCAAGACAGCTTCTTTCGGGGGGAGCAGACAGACTGTATCTCTTTGATCATGGAGAGAATAATGTATATGAAATTGAAAGAGAACTAAAAATTCTACAGGAAGGCGGTGTTGGAGAGGCTTCCACAATAGTTCCCATTGTTGGAGAACTTCAGGACAGGGATTTTGTAAAATTTATTATCAAACGATTAAAAGCAGATGTAATTTTTCATTGTGCAGCCTATAAACATGTACCTTTGATAGAGGAAAATCCTGTAGAAGCAGTAAAAAATAATATATTTGGAACAAAAAATATTGTAGATGCAGCTGTGGAATCCAATGTTTCCAGATTTGTGTTTATATCAACTGATAAGGCAGTTTATCCATCAAGTATATATGGTGCAAGTAAAATGGTTGCCGAAGAAATTGTACTTAACACCAATTCTAAAACTACAAACTTTATGGTTGTACGTTTTGGGAATGTCCTGGGATCCAGGGGGAGTATAGTTCCTCTTTTTACCCGTCAGATAATGAAGGGCGGACCGGTAACTATTACCCATAAAGATGTAAAGCGGTTTTTTATGACCATCCCGGAAGCAGCTTCTCTTGTTTTAAAAACAGGGGGAGTCGGATCCAGAGGAGAACTATATATACTGGAAATGGGAGAACCTATTCTAATAAAGGATCTTGCAGAACAGATGATTAGATTCTATGGCTTTATACCGGAAAAAGAGATTAAGATTAACTATATAGGACTCCGGGCCGGAGAAAAAATGGATGAACGGCTGTGGACAGAAGAAGATACAGTTATAAAAACAAAACATCCTGGTATTATAAAAGTACTACATAGAACAAGACTAAATGGGCAACTGTGTAACTTACTTGAAAATCTTCAGTCAGTCTGCTACCTGGAAGAAGATGAAAATCTTTATAGAAACCGTATATACTTAAGAGAAATCATAAAAGAGTACATTCCAAGCATTCAGATGGTAAAAAATGAACCCAAATACTGATTTTATACCCTTTGCAAAACCTTCCATGGGGACGGAGGAAGAAGAAGCTGTAATAAAAGTTCTTAGAAGCGGATGGCTTACAACTGGAAAAGAGGCAAAAAACTTCGAAACGGAATTTGCCGCTTATACAAATACTCAAAATGCTTTGGCAGTTAATTCTGCAACATCCGGACTGCACCTGGCTCTGGAAGCATTCGGGGTAGGCCCTGGAGACAAAGTTATTACAAGCCCCTACACATTTACTTCTACTGCAGAGGTTATTCGCTACCTTGGAGCAGATCCGGTCTTTGCAGATATAGACCCTGAAACATTTAATATAAGCCCAATTGAAACAGCAAAAATTCTGGAAAAAGATCCATCTGTTAAGGGTATTATTCCTGTCCACATAGCAGGAAGGCCCTGTGATATGGATGCTCTTCTTGAACTTAAAAAAAAATATGATATTTTTATACTTGAAGATGCAGCACATTCTTTTCCGGTAAAATATAACGGAAAACTTCTTGGAAGCATTGGAGATGCAGGAGTATTCTCTTTCTATGCGACAAAAACAATAACTACAGGCGAAGGTGGTATGATAGTTACAAACAACTCCTCTGCTGCAAAAAGAATGTCTGTTATGCGCCTCCATGGAATTGACAGGGAAGTATGGGACAGATATACATCAGATAAACCATCCTGGCAATATTCAATAGTTGATGCAGGATTTAAGTACAATATGCCTGATATTGCGGCATCTATAGGTCGTGAACAGCTTAAGAAAGCTTCTTTATTTCTTGAAAAAAGGAAGAAAATAGCAGATTTCTATTTTGAAAAATTTACAGATCTGGATTTTCTGAAACTCCCTGAACAATATAAGAATCATGGATGGCATCTTTTTATGCCCAGAATAATTCCGGAAAAACTTACAGTAACAAGAGACGATTTTATCAAAGAAATTATTAGTAAAGGAATTGGGATCTCGGTACATTTTATTCCCCTGCATATAATGCCCTATTATAAAAATAAGTATAACTATAAGGAACAGGATTATCCGGAAACTCTGAAAGCATACAATACTGTTTTCAGCTTACCAATTTACCCTGATTTGTCAGAAGATCAACTGGAAAGAATAGCATCTGCAGTTATAAATACAGGAAAGAGTTTCAGGAGAACTTCCTAATGCCCAAGGATTATGTATTTCTGGATGATATCAACACTAGAAAAATGATCTTTGCCCATATGGTTCGCACATCAATTCCTAAAGGGACTATATCATCCATTACAATTCCTGATTTACCAAAAGGTTATTTTAGTATGACAGGGGAAGATATTCCCGGTAATAATATTATTAGTGTATTTTCTGAAGGTATGCCTCTTCTGTGTAATAAAACTGTCCAGTATGAAGGAGAACCCATACTGGTAATTTGTGGTCCTGATGAGAATAAGGTCATTAATTTTTGTAACAATACAATTATAGAATATGATACAGATTATTCCCTCCTTGGTTTTGAAAATTATAAGGAATTCCAGGTTTCGGGGATGAAAAAATTCTCCAGAGGAACTGTGGATAGTAAATTCAAGGAATCAAGTGAAATTATTGAAGGAGAATATACAACATCAGTACAGATGCTGCCAATAACATACCCCATGGGAGCGATTGCCAGTTACAGGAATAATATTCTGGAAATAAATACAGCCTCCCAATGGCCGTTTCATGTTCAGAAAACTGTATCTGAGGTTTGCGGGATACCAAAAAAAGAGATCCAGGTTAATATAGAACCTTACCATCATACCTATGACGAAAAACTGATTCTCCCTTCTATATATTCTGCAATAGTTGCTTTACTGGCAGTTAAATCCGGAAAACGAGTACGAATAGTTGAAGAGCCATTCCAGATACTTAAGTTTAGTATAAAACGACCGCAAGTAAAAATATTAAGAAAATCAGCTCTGAACAATTCCGGCAAAATTATCGCAGAGAAGATAGAAATAAATGTTGACACTGGAGCATATCCTCTTTTTACAGATGAAATATTAAGCCAGTTGATTCTGGGAGCAGCATCCATCTATTCTATTACGAACCTGCGTATTAAGGCAAAATCTATTAGAACCTCTTTACCTCCAATGAATGTATTTAAAGGTTGCGGCATTGGAATGGGTGTATTCTCTGCAGAAACACATCTATCAAGAATAGCTGCATTCAGGCAGGTAAATCCAGTGGAAATGAGACTGGATTACCTTCCATTAAAAAACCAAAAACTTCCATCCGGAGGGATTCTTAAACAAATATCTCAAAGAGAACTGTTAATAAAAATAAGTAAAATATCTGATTTTAACAGAAAGTATTCTGCTTATGAAGTTCTTAAGAAAAGACAAAATAAAAAACTTGAAAAACAGGAAATATTTAGAGGAATAGGAATTGCTATAGGATATGCAGGAAATGGATTTACAAGAAAAAGAGAGAATAGAGAAGCCTATTCAATGGAAGTTCGACTGGATCAAAATGATAAACTATACATTTCGAGTAGTTCCAATGGAACTACCCCCGGGAATATCTGGAAGGATACAGCTGCAAGGATCCTTGGATTAGATAGTAATTCAATTGAAATTGTAAGGGGAGATACAACAATTCTGCCTAATTCAGGTCCATCATTTTTGTCAAATGATCTAAGTATTATGACAAATCTTGTAGAAAAATGCTGTCTGGGAATTAAAAAACACAGATTCCAGAAACCCCTGCCTATAGTCGAAAAACGAAGTTTCAAATCTCCTGGAAAAGAGATATGGGATGCTGGTAAACTAAAAGGAATGCCCTTCAATGCTCTTTCCTGGGGTGCTGCAGTTGTGGAAATTGAACTGGATCCAGTATTTTTAAGACCAATAATCAGAGCTGTCTGGACAGTTTTTGATATTGGGAGAATACATGACATTGAAGCAGCCCGCTCTGCAGGAGAGGCTGAAATATTTGAAGCCTTGAATTGGGCAACTGGGGGATCAAAGCTTTACCGGAACCAGGTAACCCTTACAGATATAAAAGAAATTGAGAAAACAGATCTGCCGGTCATCAATATTGACTTTATTCGAGATTCAAAGAGAGTAAGTGGAGGAATCTCACAATTACCTGATACTATTATTCCTTCTGCTTTTGTACAGGCAATATCCCAGGCCAGTGGAATCTATTTTGACACAATTCCTGTAACGCCGGAAATAATTTCCAAGTATCTGGAGGAATAATGAAAATCAAACTGAAGCTGAATGGGAAAGAAGTAGAATTTGACTCTCCTGCAGAAACAAGATTGGTGGATCTTCTTAAAACTTCCGGGAAAATCCAAAGCCTGAGAGCAAGTTGTTATAAAGGAATATGCAGAGGATGTTCCATATTTCTTAATGGGGATCTTGTATCATCCTGTCTTATCCCTGCTTTTCAGGCCAGAGATACCGAAATAGTAAGCTTTGAAGGGTTGAGTAAATCTGATGAAATTAATGATGTAATCAGCGGATTTGAAGATACCGAATATTATCCTTGTGACTTCTGCCGACCAGGTAAAATCATGACATCACATTCAATCCTTGAAAGCTATAGTGACCCCGATGATCATCAGATAATGGAAGCATTTGAGGGTATAAACTGTTCCTGCACAGATAAGTCAACTCTAATAAAAGCAGTAAAAGCCGGAGCTTTTTATCGTAGGAGAAGAAGACGTGCAAGAAATATATAGTCATATTTTTTATCCTTCCTCACTCAATGAGTTGCTCTCTATTAAAAACCAGAACCCTGATGCTGTAATCTGGTCAGGAGGAACCGGATTGATGGGAAAGCAGAAAAGGAAAGTCCCTGTTCTCCCTGGAAATATAATTCAAATTTCAAAGATTGTTGAATTAAAAAAAATAAGAAGAACAGAACGTTTTTTAGAAATAGGTGCAGGTGCTTCAATTAATAGGATACTAAATGTTGGACAACATGTCCTTCCCAATGCCCTTTCCCAGGCTATGAGGCTGATTAAACCATCTACCGTTAGAAATATGGCAACTCTGGGAGGCCATCTATGTATGCCGGATTTCAGATTAAATTTATTTAGTGTTATGCTACTTATGGATGTCAGCCTTGAACTTAAACGTTCAGGAGGGACCAGGTGGATACAAATAAATAGATTTTTTAATAAAAATGGAGAAATCCAACTAAAAAATAATGAAATTTTAACAAGAATTAGAATCCCCTTTGGTAATTGGAATAAAGAACTGTATAAAAGTGATGGGAACCCATTTTTCGATACTGGTAAAGCAATTTCCTTTTGTGTATTGGCAGATATACAAAAAGGAATAATAAATGATTATAGAATGGCTATAGGTAATTCAGGAAAACACACTGTTCGAAGCATAGAACTGGAATCACTTCTTATAGGAAAAAAATTACCTTTAAGTTTAAAAGAGTCTTTAGCTATTGCAGAAAAACATGAGGAATGGTTAAAAAATCTTACTATTGAGTTATCTCCATTCCAAAGAGACCGGTCTATTCGATTTGTTTACTGGATTCTAAAAGAACTACTACCCTAGTAATTCAAATAACAATTAGAATTGCTTCTACTCCTCTGAAAGTCTTTACAGATACAGTCCTAAAGGTTTATATTCTTGTGTAATGACTGAAGCACCCGATTTTATACACCTTCATAATCATACTGATTTTTCTCTTCTGGATGGAGCCGCATCTATAAAAAAAATGGTTGCAAAAGCCAAAGAACTTGGAATGAAACATCTGGCTATTACTGATCATGGGAACATGTTCGGTGCTCTCCATTTTTACAGAGAATGTAAGGCAAACGACATTAATCCTATAGTAGGTTGTGAATTTTATGTGGCTCCTGGTAATAGAAGTATAAAATCAGGAAACGATAAAAAAAGCAGGTCTAATCATTTAATTCTCCTTGCAAAGAACTATGAAGGTTATAAAAACCTTATGGTCCTGGCTTCCAGAGCGTATACAGAGGGATTCTACTATAAACCAAGAATTGATGATGAACTTCTTGAACAGTATAGTGCAAATCTTATCTGTACTTCGTCATGTCTGGCAGGGTATATCCCCCGGAAACTTTTGGATAATCAATTTGAAGATGCAAAGAAAAAAGCTGAACTTTACCAGGAAATATTTGGAAAAGGCAATTTTTACCTCGAATTACAGGACCACGGGATTCCTGAACAAAAAATTGTTAATGAAAAAATGCTGGTTCTTTCCAAAGAAACAGGTATTCCTTTAGTAGCTACCAATGATATGCACTATCTCTCCAGAGAAGATGCTAACGCCCAGGATATACTAATTTGTATTGGAACAAACAGGAAAAAACACGAAGAAAAACGTATGAAGTTCTCCAGCTCTGATTTTTATATGAAAACGAAAGAAGAGATGTTTGAGATATTTAAAGAAACACCGGAAGCACTTAATAACACAGTAAAAATAGCCGAAAGCTGCAGTCTGAAAATTGATCTTCCAGGTCCTTTACTTCCTGATTATACAATTCCGGAAAAATTCGAAACACCTGATGATTATCTTAGAGCATTAACCCAGGAGGGGCTAGTTAAGAGGTATCCTGAAATCTCAGATGAAATAAAAATTCGTGCAAAATATGAAGTGGATATAATAATTGAGATGGGTTTTACCGGATATTTTTTAATTGTCTGGGATTTTATTCATTATGCAAGAGAAAATGATATACCCGTTGGACCAGGACGTGGTTCCGGTGCTGGATCTATAGTTGCTTTTGCATTAATGATTACAGATATTGATCCACTCAAATACGGTTTAATATTTGAACGGTTTTTAAACCCCGAACGAGTATCAATGCCTGACTTCGATATAGATTTTTGTTTTGAAAGACGACAGGAAGTAATAGATTATGTTACCCGAAAATATGGAAAAGACAGAGTGGGTCAAATAATAACTTTTGGAACATTAAAGGCAAAAGCTGTTATAAGAGATGTTGCAAGAGTTCTTGATTTTCCATATGCAGAATCGGATCAAATTTCTAAGCTTATTCCTACAGATCCCAAAATGACTCTTCAGAAAGCGATAGACCTTGAACCTAAACTAAAAGAAATAGAGAATAGAGGTGATAAGTTTAAAGAACTTGTTGATACTGGAAAACGTCTTGAGGGATTATCAAGACATGCCTCTACTCATGCTGCAGGTGTTGTAATTGGAAAAAGTGTCTTAACTGATTATGTACCTCTCTACAGGGATTCAAAGACTGGTTCAATATCTACTCAGTACACAATGGATCTTCTGGAAGATTGTGGACTCGTTAAAATGGATTTTTTAGGGTTAAAAACTCTAACCCTTATAAAAAACACCGAAACTCTTATAAAAAGAAATAAGACTAATTTTTCTACTGAAGATATTCCCGAAGAAGACATCCCTACCTTCAAATTATTAGGAAATGGGAAAAGTATCGGAGTTTTTCAATTTGAAAGCTCAGGAATGCAGGGAATTTTAAAGCAGGCAAAACCAGATTCAATAGAAGATCTTATTGCTCTTAATGCCCTGTACAGACCAGGTCCAATGCAGTACATTCCCCAGTTTATTGATAGCAAATCAGGTAAGCAGGCAATAGTCTACCCTGATCCAAGTCTTATAGAGACACTTAAACCAACTTATGGAGTAATAGTTTACCAGGAACAGGTAATGCAGGTTGCTCAGATTATTGGCGGTTTCTCACTGGGAAAAGCAGATATTCTTAGACGGGCAATGGGTAAGAAAAAAGTTAAAGAAATGGACAGGATGAAAATCGAGTTCATAGAAGGGGCTGTCGAAAAAGGATACACCACAAAAAAAGCTGAAGATATTTTTGAGATGCTTGTTCCTTTTGCAGGCTACGGATTTAATAAATCCCATGCAGCGGCATACTCTGTTATTGCGTATAAAACAGCATATTTAAAAGCCAATTATCCAGCTGAATTCATGGCGGCAAACCTGACAAATGAAATTAATACACCCGATAAGATGACCTTATATATTAACGAAACAAAAAGTATGGGTCTTAATATACTGCCTCCGAATGTCAATCTCTCTTATAAAAATTTTGCAGTTGCCAGTGGAGATATTATTTATGGCCTGGTAGGAGTAAAAAATGTTGGTGCTACTGCTGTTGAAGAAATAATCAAAGCACGGGAAGAAAATGGTGAATATATATCCTTTTTTGATTTTCTTGAAAAGGTTGATCTAAAAAGCATTAATCGCAAAGTATTGGAATCTCTTATAAATTGCGGTGCATTCGATTCCTTTGACGAAAATAGAGCAACCCTCATTAACAATTTTGAAAAAGTTCTGGATTTTGTAACAAAAATTAAAGCACAGTCAATGTTTGGACAAACATCCCTGTTTGATAGTAATGATGATTCAGCTCTTCCTTCCTTTGAAATGGAAAGAATAGAAGAACTACCTGTTCTTGAATTACTGAATAATGAAAAAGAATTATTGGGGTATTATTTCTCAGGTCACCCAATGGATAAATACAGGCAAAACTGGCAAAAAAGTGTAACTCTCAGCTTAAAACATACAGACAAAGCAATGCCTGATAGAAAGTATACAGTTATGGGAACGATTACAAGCTCACGAGTAATTACAACAAAACGAGGGCAGCAAATGGCCTTCCTTCAAATTGAAGATTTTGAGGGTTCCATCGAGTTAATTCTTTTCCCTAAAATTTGGGAAGAGAAAAGTATATATTTAAGTATTGATTCCATAATGGGTTTTGCAGGTAAAATTGATGCTTCCAGAGGTGATCCTAAATTACTTGTAGATGAAGTTTTCAGACCGGAAGAGATGAAGGAATCGGGAAGTTCTGAAGTTCATATTAAAATTGGTAGAAATTTTAACGAAGAGGATCTAATTTCTCTTAGATCATTCTTAATTGATAATCAGGGCAATTCTTCAGTATATCTTCATCTGGTTGCAAAAGAAAACAATAGTGATACTATTGTAAAAGTGTCTGGTCAGATTACAATGGGAGCATCTGAAAGTACACTTAAAGAAATAGAAGCCTATCCTAATATAGAAGAAGTATGGGTATCATAAAACAAAGGAATTTAATAACATGGATTTGATTTTAAGAATTAGTACAGGACTATTATCAGGATATATGCTCCTGCTTTTTTTACGCATAATTATTACATGGTTTAGCGGTTCGGATTTTGGAAGACCCTATGAAATACTCACAGCAATTACAGATCCATATCTTAATTATTTTAAACAATTTACATTTTTAAAATTCGGAATGATGGATTTTTCATCAATTGCAGGAATTCTTTTACTTGTTATTGTAATGAATATTTTAAATACAATTTCGAGTTATGGATCTATTACCTTTGGAATAATGCTGGCCATTATTTTAGGAGCAGTCTGGTCTGCAGTAAATTTTTTAATTACATTTTTTATTATGCTCGTACTGCTAAGACTTGTTACCGGCATGCTTAATGCAACACGTCAATCCCCATTAATGACAACAATCGAAACAATTATTTCTCCACTAACTAACTTTGTTTATCATAATTTCTTCAAAAATAATAATATAACCTACACTACCTGTCTGGCTGTTTCAGGTGCAATACTATTAGTGATGCTTATTAGCGGGAATGCTATTACAAGTTATTTAGGAATTTTTCTAGGGAAGCTCTCATTTTAAAATGTATGCTGATGAGCTAAAACAAAAAGTTACATTATTAAAAGGAATTGGGAAGGAAACTGCAAAATCTTTTGCAAAAATAGATATTAATAATGTATCGGATTTACTTAAGTATATTCCCAGAGCTTATGAAAATAGAAAAGATACAGTTACTTTATCAAATTACAGAATGGGACCTGTAAATACAATAGTAGAAATAACTGATCATGATTATATTGGTTTTGGAATAAAAAAAACACTTAAAGTTCATTTAAAAGATGAGACAGGAAGTGCTGTTTTAATATGTTTTGGTAGAAATTTTTTAAGCCGGAAACTTGTAATAGGGAAAAAGTTTTTCCTTTACGGTAATTTTGAATATAAGTTTAACAACCTGCAAACTTCTGCTTTTGATATCGAAGAGATCTCCAATAAACCTGTAAATTTTAATAAAATCATCCCTGTTTATCCACTTAGTGCAAAATTGAATCAGGGAATAATTAGACGAGCTGTATCAGAAGCTATAGATGAACTTGCAAGGTATACAAAAAATCAGATCCCTGAATATTTAATACAAAAATATGATTTTGTTGTACGAAATCGTGCTATACAAAATATTCACTTTCCTGAGTCTCTGCAATTACTTGAATCTGCAGAAAAAGTTTTAAGATATGAAGAATTATTCTATCTGCAACTTACTGTTGGAAGAAAATCAAAGGAAACAAGAAAATTTCACAGGAATGATTTTTCTCATCCCAAAAAATTAGAAGAATTAATAAAAAAACAATTGCCATTTTCTCTGACTATAGATCAGGAAAAAGTTCTTAAAGAAATAGAAAAAGATATGGAATCAGATATACCTATGACAAGATTACTACAGGGAGATGTTGGCAGTGGAAAAACACTTGTTGCATTTATATCTGCTTTAAAAATAATTGAGTTCCGGGGACAGGTTGCTTTTATGGCACCTACTGAACTCCTTGCAAAACAGCATGCTGAAAATGCTGCAAGACTTATGGAAAAATTAGGAGTAAGACTCGCTTTTCTAAGTGGTAATGTAAAAAACAGTCAAAGAAAACCACTCCTGTCTGCACTGGCCAAAGGAGAAATTGATTTAATTATTGGAACCCATGCACTATTCACTGGAAATGTAGAATTTAAAAACCTGCAGTATGTAATTGTGGATGAACAACATAAATTCGGTGTTCTTCAACGAATGGCCCTTCTGAATAAAGGAGATAGCCCGGATCTTCTGTTAATGACTGCCACACCAATACCAAGAACTCTGACCTTGACCCTTTTTGGAGATATGGATGTATCTATTATAAAAACTATGCCTGAGGGTAGAAAACCTGTAATTACACATCTTTCTATTATTGATAATGATAAAAAAGTTTATGATGCTGTCAGGAAAGAAATTGAAAGAGGGCATCAGGCCTATTTTGTATACCCAAGAATTCAGGAAAGTGAGTTATCAGATAGTTTAAAAAATGCTGAAAGCATGTACAACTATCTTCGGGAAGAAGTTTTTCCAGAATTCAGACTGGGGCTTATCCATTCTAAATTATCAGAAGATGAAAAAATTAAAACAATGAAAAATTTTGTTTCCGGAAAAACAAATATCCTTGTTTCAACAAGTGTAGTCGAAGTTGGAGTAGATATTCAAAATGCAACTTGTATGGTTATTGAACATGCAGAACATTTTGGTTTATCCGGTCTTCACCAGCTAAGAGGAAGAGTGGGCAGAGGCAGAGAACAGTCCTATGCATTCCTTGTATATGCAAAAGAGCTTAGTGAAGTAGGGAAAATAAGACTAAAAACAATGATGAAATTTAATGATGGTTTTTCAATCTCAGAAGAAGATTTGAAACTAAGAGGCCCCGGAGAGCTGGCAGGAAGCAGACAATCAGGATTTCTAAATCTGACCTATGCAGATCTTGTAAGAGATTTTGATATTCTTGAAAAAGCAAGAACAGATGCCTTTAAGATTCTGGACAGTGATCCAGGATTTTTAAAACCGGAACATACAGTTATCCGTGAAGTTTTTGAGAGATGTGAGCCTTTTAAAGGAGCATTGGATAATGAATAAAAATGTGTTGTTTGCAACAAAAATGATACAGCGTAGAGACGTAGCATGCTACGTCTGTACAGGAAATATCGTCTGTACAGGATATCGCGCCTGTATATGGAATCATATCTATACGTATGTATCTACGGAAAATAATTTATGCGGGTAACAGGCGGTTTGTATGGAGGCCGTACAGTTAAATGCCCACCTGGTGAAATTCGGCCGTCTATGGATAGAAGAAGAGAATCTCTTTTTTCAATCCTTGGGAATCTTGAAGGACAATCTTTTCTGGATCTATTTGCAGGTTCCGGTGTTGTAGGTATTGAAGCAGCTTCCAGAGAAGCATCACCTGTTCTGCTTATTGAAAAAGACAGGGGAAAGAAACGTGTAATCCTTGAAAATTTGACAATAGTAAAAACAGATATTTCTCTATGGATAATGGATGTCAGACGTTATATAGATACAGCAAAATTAAAGTGGAATATCATTTATGCAGATCCCCCCTTCCCTTTTACAGGCCGTGAGGAAATTATCATGCAAATTGATAAAAAAAATATTCTCTCCAATAATGGAATAATTATTCTGCATCATCCATCTTCTGATAATTGGGAAGACGGAATCGGCAGTTTTGAGTGTTATAAGATAAAGAAGTATGGTGGATCAATTTTAAGTTTCTTCAGGAGAAAATAACTCCCTAAGGAAGAACTCTTACCGCACCTATGTCTGCAGAACTTGCCATAAGGGCATAGATCTGCAAGGATTTTGAGACCTGTCGGTTTCTCCCTATAGGAGTATATGCGGTATCACCTTTGCTCTCCTCTTCCTGTTTTCGATCTGATAACTCTTTATCACTAATTTTTATTTCAATTGAACGGGAAGGAATATCAATTGAGATTAAATCACCTTCTCTAATAAGGGCTATGGTTCCCCCGGCAGCAGCTTCTGGGGAAACATGACCAATTGATAATCCTGAAGTACCCCCGGAAAATCGCCCATCAGTTATTAATGCACACTCTTTACCCAAATGCATGGATTTAATATATGAAGTTGGATAAAGCATTTCCTGCATACCCGGTCCTCCTTTTGGACCTTCATAGCGTATTATTACGACATCACCCGATTTAACAGTTCTATCCAGTATTCCATCACAGGCCAGATCCTGAGAATTGAATACTCTTGCCGGACCGGTAAATTTATAAATAGAAGGATCAACTCCGGCTGTTTTTACAATACACCCTTTTTTAGCGAGGTTACCAAACAATACAGCTAATCCACCTTCGGTCGAATAACAATGAGCTATATCCCGAATGCATCCCTTTTCCCGATCAGTGTCCAATTCTTCAAATAACTGATTATGGCTGGCCATTATCCTGTTACCAAGGATTCCACCAGGTGCACTTTTATATAAGTCTATACATTCCTGATCAACATCAGGAGCCATAATATCCCATTTATCAATAGCCTCTTTAAGGGTAAGTCCGTCAGCACGGTAAACACTGGTATCAATTAACCCTCCCCGGTTAAGTTCTGCCATAATTCCCATTATTCCACCGGCCCGGTTGACGTCCTCTACATGATAGTGGGAGCTGGGAGCCACTTTACAAATACCCGGAGTTTTACGTGATAGAGCGTCAATATCTGTCATTGTAAAATCTACTCCAGCTTCATTTGCAATTGCCAATAAGTGCAGAACCGTGTTAGTTGAGCCACCCATGGCTATGTCCAGGGTCATAGCATTTAAAAAAGCAGCTTTTGAAGCTATTGAGCGGGGAAGAACTGATTCGTCATTATTAAAATAATAACTTTCTGCCATTTCAACTATTCTAACAGCTGCATCTTCAAAAAGTTTCATCCTGTTTTTATGGGTAGCTACAACTGTACCATTTCCAGGCAAAGCAAGACCAATAGCCTCGTTAAGACAGTTCATGGAATTTGCAGTAAACATACCTGAACATGAACCACATGTAGGACAGGCAGCCTGCTCAATTTTTTCCACTTCTTCATCGGAGACTGATTCATCTGCACTTAAAACCATGGCATCTACCAGATCATATTTTTTGTTTCCAATTTTACCTGCTTCCATTGGCCCACCGGAAACAAATATTGTTGGAATGTTCAGACGCATAGAAGCCATAAGCATTCCTGGAGTAATTTTATCACAATTACTTATACAGACTAATGCATCAATTTTATGTGCATTACACATATATTCAACACTGTCTGCAATTAATTCACGGGAAGGCAGGGAATAGAGCATTCCATCGTGTCCCATAGCAATTCCATCATCAATAGCTATAGTATTGAATTCAGCTGCAAAACATCCTTTGGATTCTATTATCTTTTTGACCTGTTGACCAATTTCATGAAGATGAACATGCCCGGGCACCATCTGAGTAAAAGAATTGGCAATACCAATTATTGGTTTCCCTATTTGTTCCTGTCTAAGACCATTAGCCCTCCATAGACTTCTCGCACCAGCCATCTTTCGACCTTTAGTTGTTGTATCACTTCTTAATGGAATTGCCATGGTATTGCTCCTGTATGGTAAAAATAATTGATCTCACTTGCACTTCATTATGCATTACTTCCCTAATTGAATAAAGAGCTATTTACGCACCTTTGTATTGCAGGAAGTGCAAAATGGGTAACATAGGTATACATTACTTATTTTATCATATTTATATTGACTTAGTCATCCTGCACAATTATCTTGGTAAATAAAACCGGAGGAATATTATGTCAACTTATAGAATTCATTCTACTGTTCAATTACAGTTAAATAGTTATTTCTTTTCAATCAGGTTTTTAAAAAAACTTACTTCTTCTTCAAGATGAAGAACTCTATCTTCACGTTCTTCAATTTTAGATTCAAGTCTTGAAAGTCTGGATTCCATTTCTACAACTGTTTTTTGGGTTTCGGTACTAACTTTTTTTGAACGCTTGGATAAATAATCAAATCCAGCCGAGAACAACGAAACAATGATAATTCCACCAGTAATAATCAACACAATTTCCATATTATCTCCTTTTTATATTCATCCCTGATTTTCCAGAGTTTCGTCAATTTTCTCAATAATTAGACTTTATTAATCTGTACTGAGGCCTTTACCGTTCCTGCATGGCCGCCCAGATCTATTACCAGATGCCAATGTCCTTTATATGGAGAGGATAAATTAATCGTTAATTTTTTAGACAAGCCGCCAATGTGATTATATGATTTGCCTTTTTTATAATTATTGAAATTTATCTCATCAAGAAGCTGCACATTAGCCTGTTTATCTAATGTTACCTCTACAACATCACCTTTCTTTAATTGAAACTCATAATGCAGATAATTCAAACCAGACTCCTTTAACCACCTAAATTCTTCCATTTTCAACTAACTTTTTAGAATTTTTTGCACTTACAATTGCTTCCCCAGTCTGCTTCTCAATTTCCAACCTGGCTTTTTTAGCAGCACCACCACCCTTACGGGCAATATCCTTATTTTCTTCCAACCCTTCCGGTTTTTTCTTTTTAGAGATTTCTGTAGTAGAAGCTTCTGCAAGCATATTTAGAACCAGTTCAAGATTAGACATATTATCTCTAAGGTTTTCTTTTTTAAGCCCTTTAAATTTCTTGTAATCCTTTACAGATCTATTAGACCAGGCTTTTGTTATCTCATCGGTCAAAACAGCATATTCCAACCCCTTTTTCATGCCTCGCTCATTCCATTCATCGGTCAAATCTTTTCGGACTTCAATACTTTTCAGACGCTGGTTTATCCACTCTTTTGAATATCCTTTGGCAAGATAATTTTCCATAGCACGATCAAAAGTTAATTCAGGGTCTTCGGTTTCTTCAATATGATCATAGCCCACTTTTGCTAACCATAATTTGAAAGGTTCTGCTTTTGGTGATGGAATGGATTGGATTAGACGTAAAAGCTGTTCTGTATCGGCAACATCAGTTAAACGCATTTTGCCATCTATAGAACGCATTTTTAAACCGTTACAATTTGTAACGGTTTCATTTCCCTCATCTAGCAATCTTTTTTTTAACACTCTCCAGTATGTCTGAGGATTCTTACTATCTGTAAGGATTGCCATAACATCAACAATAGAGAAATACCATTTTTCTTGTTCTTCATCCCAATGGGTTCGTATACTTTTTTCCTGAAATAGTTGTAATTTATTTTTTTCTTTCATGCCCTGTTCCCACTTTTTCATCATACACTATTACCAAATTATACTGCAGACACTAATAGAACTCAAGAAAAATAGAAAAGCTTTTTGCGCTGTATCTCATTTTCTACTTTAAAAATACTTCTTCTCTAATATAGAGACTATAGACTGGCGCAAAAAGCCAAAAACAAGCTGAATTCATATACATCATAAAAACCTCTAGAATTTTTACTACGAAACAATCTAAAAGCAAAGAGGGGGTAGTGGAAAAACCGCCTGCCCCGCCCGGCGATAGCCGGAAAAAGCGGGGCAGAAAAGCGGGTTTGGAGCTAGGGGGAGTCTTCCCCCCCTTATAGTTTTTTATTTATCTTTAAGAAAATTATCTATCCCGATGGCTGCCTTATGACCATTTGCAATACCATGTATTACATCCGGACCTTCAATAATATCACCACCAACAAAGAACCATGGAAGTTTTGACTGGAAGTATTTATCTACTGCAATCCTTCCTCTTGGACCAAACTCTAATTTGTCTTTAATTTTATCAGTATAAGTAATATCCATTCCCTGGCCAATTGATTCTACAATCATATCAGCTTCAAAGAACTTCTTCTGATCGTTATCAAAACTAGGATTAAACCTACCTTCTTTATCAAATATAGCCAGACATTTTGTAACATGAAGACCTTTAATTTTACCATCTTTGATTTCGATTTCCTGAGGACCCCAACCTGGATCAATTATTGCCTTTTCTTCTCTGGCTTCAATAACCTCTTCATCATCTGCAGGCATTGTTTCTTCAGATTCAAGACAGGTAGCAAGTACATTTACTTTTCCATACTTCTGGTTCTGCAGTCTTGCAAGAGTTCTTGTAATATCCATGGCAACATTTCCACCACCGATAACAACAATTTTTTCAGCAACATCAATCTCTTCACCATCTGTAACTTTTCGAAGAAGTTCAATTGACTGATAAACCCGGGTATTATCGGCACCACTTACTCCGGTACTTCTACCAAGATGCAGACCTGTTGCAGAGAAGACTGCATCATAATCTTTCTCAAGATCTTCCAGTTTAATATCATCACCTATTCTGGTGTTGTACTGAACCTCTACTCCAAGGGAAAGAATATAATCTATATCTTTATCAATCTGGTCATAGGGCATTCTATATTCAGGAATACCATACCGAACCATTCCACCAGGGCCTTTTAATGTTTCGTAAATTTTTACACTGTAACCCATAAGTGCAAGGTAATGAGCTGCAGAAAGACCAGCAGGACCGGCACCAATAACAGCAATTTTTTTACCATTACTCTGGATTTTATCTGTTCCAAGTATTTCTTTGTATTTATCTGAAGGAATCTGATCTGCAATATATCTCTTGAGCCATCGGATTGATAAAGGATCACCCTTATGGTTTATTGCACAAACAGTCTCACATTTATGAGTACAAATTCGTCCGCATATTTCCGGTAGTGGATTAGTTTCATAGAGTATTCGTAAACCTTCTTCCATATCATCTTCACGAACAGCCTTAATGTACTCAGGAATACCCATATGAGCAGGGCATGTTGCAGTACAAAGTCCACATTCCACACATCTGTCCGCCTCTTTCCGGGCCTGTTCTTTTGAATATCCGGTTATCATCTCTACAAATGACTTATCTCTGTCACCAGGATGAAGTTCTCCCATTTCCACACGTTCTGCAGGATTAAGGTCATATCCATCGGCTTTCACATAACCAAGATTATCATCATCCCAATATTTTTTATCAACACCGGGAATAAATCTAAAATCATCCCCATCTGTTCCATTCCATTTAAAAGAATTGGAAAGGGTAAGAGAATTTGTTGTACAAATATCCACACAAAGAGCGCACCAGCAGCATCTTCCATAATCAATTAAAGGTCTAAGTCCGGAGTCCCCATCTTTAGTCTCTATCCCTTCTACAGGCATCATATCTATGGCAGCATTCTGGCAAATTTCTTCACAGGTTCCACAGCCGATACATACATCGACCTGGTTTTTATGAAATCCTCTATACCTGGGAGCTCCCTGAACCTCATCCGGTTTTTTAATATTTACCGGTTCTTTAAGGAGGTACTTCCAGGCCGTAAAGGGCATTAAAACATCTTTAAAACTCATATTTACCTCTCTACTTCTGGTGGATATGTGTGGAGTGATGACATTACTCCGGCTGTATCCGCAATATTTAGGTTAATAGCCATTCTCTCCATCAATGCAATTGCATGTGTATAGGAGGGACCTCTTACATTTATTCTTCTTGGGTAACCGCTTCCGTCTGTTACTGTATAGTAACCATACTCACCACGTGTACACTCAGAACGAATATATGTCTGCCCCTTAGGAATTTTCCAGTGAAGCACATTTGGAACTTCAGCCATAAACTCCCCGCTTGTGGGTATTTTTTCTACTATCTGTTTAATTAAATCTAAAGTTGTAAGAATATCTCTTCTTCTGACATCTGCTCTTGTAAAAACATCAGAATCAATACCCACTGCAGCCTCAAAATCAAGATCAGCATACTTTAAATAGGGATAGTCCTTTCTTACATCTTTTGGAATCCCGGCACCCCTTGCATTTGGTCCTGTTATTCCATATTCCTCAACCCATAATGGATCAATATAACCCAGCCCTACAGCCCTGGTTTTAAATACAGAGTTATTAAACATAACTTTTTCTACATCTGCCATTACCTGACTTATTTTTTCCAGAGTATCCTTCATCCTGGCTTCAAAACCATATGGAAGAAGAGATCGGACTCCGCCGGGAAGCATGTGCATATGATAAACTCGACCACCTGATATTTCCTCAAATCGATCCAGCACAAGATCTCTTGCCCATGTTGTCCATTGGCTGATTAATCCCATTCCAAAGGCACTTGACTGTCCACCTATCCATGCAAGATAAGACTGCAGTCTGGACATCTCCAAAAGAAGTGTTCTCATCCATTCAGCAGCATCAGGGATTTCGATACCTGAAAGTTCTTCTATAGTAGCTGCAAAGCAATACTCATTAAAATCGGGTTCAGGGACTGCTATACGTACACAAATAGGAAAACACTGGATAAACTTTCGCCTTTCCATAAGTTTTTCAAAACCCCTGTGAAGATAACCCACATGGGTCTTACATTCCATAACCTCGTCACCCTGAATTACTAGTTCCAGAGACATATTTCCAGTCATTCCAGGGTGAATTGGGCCCTGCCATATTTTTGTGAACCTGCCGCTTTCCAGATCCATTATATTAGTTCCATCCGGATTTTTATCCGGATATTTGGATCTATCATCTTCAAATTTAAACATTACGGGCCCTCCGGATACATTTTTTTCTTCATATGTTCTGCCGGATCATGGGTTTCCCTGCCGGGTCTGGGGAAGTATGTTTCTTCCGAATATTTTTTTGTATCAAAATCTCTTCTGTATGGAGGAGGTCCATCCCAACCCTCAAGAATAAAGGGTTCTTCCATTCTGGGGCTGCCAGGAAATGATATTCCAAACATCTCAAACAATTCACGCTGATATGTAGCCATAGCTGCCCATAGATGATGGGATGATGTCATTACAGGATCTTCCCGATCCAGCATTACAAGAACACCAAGATCCTTTTTGTCTGTCGGGTTATTTAGTAAATATGTCAGTTGAAATATACCATCTTCAATCCAATCTACAGCAGTCAGAAGAACCAGATGAGTATATCCCTCATAATCCCTTAGGTGGGTTATAAGTTCGATCGCCTGGGATTTTTCAGTAGTAATAAATGACAAAGCATCTTTTTGGAATACCTCATCTTTTACCGGGAATTTATTCCTTAATCTTTCTATTAATTCATTCATTAATCCACCCTTACCAGTTGTAATCGGGCATATCCCAATCTTTTATAATCTTCTTCTGATTTTTTTTGTACCACTCAAAATTTTCCGCATATTTGGCAGCACCCTCACCATTTCCTTCCTTAATAAGTTTTTTAAGGGTATCAAATCCGGAAAGAATTGATTCGGGTCGGGGCATACATCCAACAACATAAACATCAACAGGCATATAGTGATCGAGTCTGTTGATGGTATTGTAGCTGTCCCAGTACATTCCGCCATTTATTGTGCAGCTTCCCAATCCAAGAACATATTTTGGACTTGGCATTTGCTCATAAGCACGAATTGCTCTTTTTAAAGTTTTTACAGACATATATCCTGAAATAATAAACACATTTGACTGTCTGGGAGTAGCCCTCCACTGAATACCAAATCTATAGGCATCATATTTTGGAGTCATTAAAGGTCTCATCTCTATAGCACCGCAACCGGTACCAAAAGCCAGAATCCATAAGGATTCACTTCGAGCCCAGTTGGCAAATTTCTCAATTACCCACGCACTTGATTTATGATGCTCCATTTTCATATCCGGAGTTGCTGCACAGTAATAATCCTTTAGGGGATCTATTTCTATCTCCTTACCATCCGGATCCAGTACAGTTCTTTTCTTCATATCTTCTAAACTCATATTATCCTCTTACCCTCTTTATCCAAACTGTAAAACAAGTATTGTAATTACCCCAAGAATTAAGGGATACTTCATAAACCATCTAATTGACTGTTCTGTACGAAATCTGGGAAATACTGTTCCAACAACTACCGACCACATATAGAGAAGAAATGATTTTAGTATTAATTCAGGCCAGCTTGTAGCACCACCAAAAAACAGATTGACATAAAGAATAGTCTTTGCCATTGGGAAAATAGCTCTGTTTGTCTGGAGAGTTCCAAGAAATGATGAGTGAAACTCTGTAGGAGGTCCAATAGGAATCTCCTGGGGAGCAAGGACAATATCAAAAGGTGATCTCATCATAGATCCCAAAAATGCCAGCATTGCAGTTGCTGTGGCAAGAGGATTAGTAAATAAAGTCCAGTTAAGGAATCCTCCCTGCTGAGCCGCAACTATTTCGGTAATTGAAAAACTTTCAGTCTGAATAAAAACAGCCAAAAATGCCAGAATAAGTGGAATCTCTGCAGCTGTTACCTGGGAAAGTCCTCTGGAAATACCTATTGCAGAAAAAGGAACTCCACCCTCTCCTGCACCAAGGGCCATACCAAGGGTTCCAAAAAACATAAAGTACATTATGAGTATAGCATCACCTGCAAATGAAAAATTTGCAAAATGAACTGAGTCATAAATTAATGGCATAAAAACTATAAGGCCGACACCTCCGGACAGTCTGAATACAGGTGCAAGATAAAACATCATCCCATGAGTAAAATTAGATCGCAGGGCATAATTTTTAATAAGATCAATATAAGGTTGATAAATTCGAATACCGCGTCTTCTACCAACCCTGGCACCTATCTTACGAACAGTCCCCGTAAGAATTAAACCAACATTAAAAACTATGAACAGCCCCAGAATTGTCCAGGGGATTTGTATAGGTTCAAAAATCACAGACTAACCTCCTATTGTAAAAAACGAGAAGACAACTACAAATAAAATAACCTGAAAGGCATAGGTCTGGCCGTTTCCGTTATACAGTCTTCTAACAAAGTCTGAAGTTGAATGCAGAACATCAGAGACACCATCCCAGAATCTGGTTACTAATGGTTGAACAAGAAATCCTACAGCTTTTTTGTATGGAGCAAAGAAATTATATCCAAAATGAGTCAGCTCTGGTCTTGATGGAGCTTCTCCTGAATAGAAAATATTAAAGGGCTTAACTTTAACTGCTTTACGGCTGATAAAAAGCAGCCAGACAAATATTATGCCGAAAATAGCCATTGTAATATTCATAATAGCAACACCGCTCCATCTTCCAAGACGGGATATCGCAGTACCACCCTGCCACTGTAATGCCCCGTCAGGAAAATACTGAATAAGGAAATCACCAACAGGTTTAAGAACCATGTTAGGCATTATAGAAAAGAGCATAATAGCTCCAATTAAAATGTACTGTGCTATCAGCATTGGAAGAGGTGCTTCTTTAATATTCTTGAACTTATCCTTCGGTTGTCCAAGAAAAATTACATGTATAATTCTAAAACAGTAGAGGAATGCAACAAGACCAGCAATTGAAACTAAAAATCCCTGGAAATACCAGCCTTTTCCAATTACAGCATTGTAGGAAAGCCATTTTCCGGCAAAACCTGTTAAAGGAGGAAGTCCTGACAACGCGATAATACCTATTAAAACGGATATAAAACTAAAAGGCATTCTTTTAATTAAACCACCCATTTCGTACATAGTCTTGGTTTTTGTCCTCATTACCACTCCGCCGATTGCAAGGAAAAGTAATGCCTTAAATACAAAGTGATTAAGAGCAAATGCAAGAGCAGTTAACCATCCCAGATGGGACATAAAAGCCATTGCAAAAACTACGTAACCTAACTGACCAACACTGGAATATGCTAAGAGACGTTTTGCATCTTCCTGAAATACTGCCATTAAGTTACCTAAAAGGGCAGTTATTGCTCCCAGCCATCCCAGTAAATATGGAAGGCTTACGCCGCCAAGAGATTGTGACCCCATGGAAAGCATAAGAACTACAAGGCCAAACATACCGGCTTTAAGAAGAATAGCAGAAACCATTGGAGATACATCACTTTCAGCTTCTGCATGTGCGCCCGGAAGCCATATATGGAGTCCAATTGCAGCTGTCTTTGTCATAAAACCAACTGCAAGAAATGCATAAATAAGACCTGAATACTGAGTAACATTTTTTAGAATATCAAGAGAAAT
>DAOWEB010000014.1 GCA_030638735.1 Spirochaetaceae bacterium | reverse complement strand
GCTCTGTAGAAAGTTGTAAACTCTCTGATTTCTGTAACTATTGGTCTGTCATACCTACCCGAAAACTCCAGTTCTTTAATAGAAGCTTCAGCAGTCTTTTTTTGATTATCATCATGATAGAATATTGCATTTAAATACTGGCTTCCCAGATCTACAAAAGATCCACCACCATCTGTGGGATCAATCTGTCTCCAAAATACATTAAGAAGATCATTGTAACTGATTTTATCCGGATTATATGTTATTTGAACAGTCTCTATATGTCCTGTTGTTCCAGAAGTAACTTCTCTGTATGTTGGATTTTCAGTCATCCCTCCGGAATATCCGGATACAACATCTATTACTCCATCTAATATCTCAAAAGGATGCTCCATACACCAGAAACATCCCCCTCCGAGTGTTGCTGTTTCTAAGTTTCCATTATTTCCAGTCATTACTACTTCCTTGTTATCGGACTCTTGATCTATTTTATTTTCAGTCATACCGAATCCACTTATAAAATTAATAAGAATAGCAGACAAAATCATTAAAAAAAATATTTTTTTTGACATTCTTCTTACCTCCGCTGAAACAAAATATAACTATATATTACTAAAAGGGAAAGGTATTATTAGTTTTTGAATCTATTGTTGGTTAATATAAAAATTGTTATTATCAACAAAGATAAAAAAACGGAGGGTTTATGAACAATAATTCTGTAATATCGATACTGGGAAGAAGACTACGACTGGCAGTTATTGGAGGTGGTCCTGAATCTTTTATTGGTGGAATCCATAGGTTAGCTGCCAGGCTGGATGACAACTACGAACTGGTTGCAGGTGTTTTGTCTTCAGACCCTGAAAAAGCAGTTTCCAGGGGAATCGAAATGGGGATTCATAAAAAAAGATCCTACCCTTCAGTAAAACTGATGCTTAAAACTGAAAAAGAAAGAGAAGACGGTGCGGATGTTATTGCTATTATGACTCCTAATGATACACATTTTGAATATTCTATGGCTGCTCTTAACTCCGGGTTTGATGTTATTTGTGATAAACCAATGACAAATACTGTAGAACAGGCAATTGCACTTCATCAGAAAGTAAAGACAAGTAAACGAATATTTTGTCTGACACATAACTACACTGGATATCCTATGACAAGGCAAGCCAGAGCAATGGTTGCTGCGGGTGATCTTGGAATTATACGTCTGGTACAGGTAGAATATGTGCAGGGAGGAAAAGCCGATGAAAGTAAACCTGATCCTGTATCCGGACCACGATCATGGAAATTTGATCCTAAAAGAGGAGGTCCTTCCCTTGTTATGGGTGATATAGGAACTCATGCCCATAATCTTGTTCGTTTTATTTCCAGACTGGAAATTTTAGAAGTATGTGCAGAAGCCGGAGCAATAGTTCCAGAAAGAAAAGTTGATGATTATGCAGGAGCACTCCTTAGACTGGAAAATGGTGCCAGAGGAAGTTTCTGGGTAACCCAGGCGGCTGCAGGTGTGGAAAATAGTTTAAAAATAAGAGTAAGCGGCACAAAAGGTTCTTTAGAGTGGCTTCAGGAAATTCCACAAATTCTTACATTTAAACCACTGGGAGCTCCTGTTCAGATAAGAACACCAAATGGGCCGGGAACACTTCCCCTTTCAAAACGTTCCAGCAGGATAGTTGCCGGTCACCCGGAGGGATTCCCTGAAGGATTTGCCAATATATACTCCGATGCAGGAGAAGCCATAGCATCACGAATAGCGGATATTAAAGTTGATTCACTGGCCATGCATTTTCCAAATTCTGAAGACGGACTTGCAGGGGTACTTTTTGTTGATGCTGTTCTAAGATCAAGTAATAATAACAGCACCTGGGAGAAAGTTTTTACATCACTTAAGTATTAACCAGCCTTTTCTTCCCATTGAGAATAGAGTTTCTCAAGTTTTTTGTTATTCTTTTCCAGTTTTACAGACAAATCTCTCCCTTTTTTATAATCCTTCTCCAAAAATGCTTTATTTATCATATTTTCAAGTTTTGATTTTTCATTTTCCATTTCAGATATTCTTTCCTCAATTTGTTTTATCTCTCTTTGCTGATCTTTATTCCTATAAACTGATCTGTCTCTTTTTCTGCCGGAACCCCTTGTTGCAATTCTTCCATCAGATTTTGGTTCAATTGGATTGACGGAGCTCCACCAGTCAGAAAAACTTCCATTAAATGAAATTAGTTTTTTATTTCTAACTTCAATAATTCTGTTTACAGTTTTTTCAAGAAAATACCTGTCATGGGAGACAACTAACAATGTACCTTGAAAATCAGCAAGTGCTTCCTCTACTGCCTCACTTGAAAGAATATCAAGGTGGTTGGTAGGTTCATCGAGTATAAGAAAATTTGTCTTCAGGTATATTAGTCTGGCTATTTGCAGTCTGTTTTTTTCTCCCCCCGAAAGATCGGCTGTTTTCTTTTCCATATCTTCCCATGTAAAATTGAATGGAGCCACAATTTTATATGCATCGCTCCTTGTAAGAGATCCAAGACTACGTATTTCATCTTCAATAGTATTATCCGGATTAAAGATTTCCTGTGCCTGGGAACAGTACCCGACAGTTAAACTTGGTCCAACACGCAGAAGGTCATTATCCCATGAGCCTTCTGAGATTATATCTCTGATAAGTGTTGTTTTTCCACATCCGTTGGATCCAATCAATGCTACTTTTTCACCACAGAAAATTTCTGCTTCTGCACTCTCAAAGAGTTTTAATTTATCAAATGCCTTAGAATATCCCTTAATCTGCAGTGCTATATTTGCTTTTGTTTTATCTGTTTGAAAATCCATTACTATCTTTTTTTCAAAATTCTGAGGTTTCGGGGCTGCATTTTTCTGTTCATGATCATAACGGCTTTTCATGGCATGAAGCCTTTTTCCCCAGGCAGGATCTCCAGTGGAAGTTGCAAGTTGTCTGAATTTAATAACCAGTGCTTCTATTCGTTTTATCTTCTTTTGGTTTGATGTATAATCCGATTGCTGATTTACAAGAGATTTTAGCCTGTTCATTCTGTAGTAAGAGTAGTTGCCGACAAATTCATTTGTTTTTCTTCCTTCCACTGCTATAATTTTTTCACAAATTCTGTCAAGGAGATACCTGTTATGACTTACAATGATTACGGCCTCTCTGTAATCCGTTAGGAATTTCTCCAGCCAGGCAAGTCCTTTATAGTCAAGATGATTCCCGGGCTCATCCAGAATAAGGAGATGGGGCCGAAGAAGCAGAGCCATGGCCAATGCCAGTACATTTTTCTCTCCCCCTGAAAGTGTTTCAACCATTTGCTCACCACGGTCCTCCAGCCCTAATGAATCGAGTATTTTTTCTGCTCTTGCAGGAATGGTATCGCCCTCAATTTCATCATAATAATCTCGTAATATCTGGTAATCAGAAAGAATCCTATCCAGTTTATCTTCAGAAGATGAGGCCATTTTCTCTTCTAAAACTCTTAGTTTTTCTGAAAGATCATTATATTGATCCAGCATAACATCTGATAAACTTAGATTATTGTCAAATTCTATATGCTGGGGAACATAACCAATTTTTAATTTTTTATCGATTATTATATGACCTTCAGATGGTTCTTCAATACCTGTTATCATTTTTATAAGTGTTGTTTTACCGCAACCATTGGGACCTACAAGTCCTACTTTTTCATTAAGGTTTATTTTTAGAGATATATTGTCAAAAATAGTATCAGTACCGTAATATTTTGACATATTTATTATATTTATCATTTTTGGTTTCCTCTATAGTTCGATTTTTAAATAACATATTATATTAAATTATCTTAAGATATTAAAAGGTAATTACGACTATTTTCAAGAGATTGTTCTGTATAAATCCTTTAAAAAACTACTGAAGAATGGTGTTTTATGTATTGCATTCAGGAATAAATATGTTATCATTTAATGTATGATTAAAAATGATTCTATCCAGCCCCTCTCACAAGAGGATCTAACCGAAGCGAAGGATCTCGATCGACGATTAACCGAGGCCTTTAGCAATAAGGATCTGGATGCAGCGATGGCTTGTTTCTGGAATAACCCTGATCTGCTTGTAGTGCTCAATGGCGAGGTCCATCGCGGTCCCGATGCCGTGCGTGCTTCGATCATAGAGATGTTCGAACAGAACGAATCAATCAGGGTGGCAGTCGACGAAGTCACTCATATCCCATCAGGTGATGGGATCATAGGCATCGGTACTGCAACATTCAAAATGAAGCCAGCAGGTGGCCCACATAAGTTG
>DAOWEB010000421.1 GCA_030638735.1 Spirochaetaceae bacterium | reverse complement strand
TCTGCCTATGTTACCGGAGATATTGATTTTATCGAATCTACCCACAGCCCTGAAAAGAGAGACGGATTGGATGTGGAGGGAACAAGGCAGTGGTCAAGTGAATCTGAATGGCTTGGACTACAAATTCTTAGAACAACAAAAGGCGGTCAAAATGATACAGAGGGGACTGTTGAGTTTAAAGCCTCATATAGCCAGAATGAGATTAGCAATGAACACCACGAGTTAAGTACTTTTAAAAAAATAGATGGGAAATGGTATTTTGATCATGGGGAGATAATTCCTATTACTGTGGTAAGAGAAGGGAAAAAAGTTGGTAGAAATGATCCATGTCCCTGCGGAAGCGGGAAAAAATATAAAAAATGCTGCGGTTAACTGGAACACATCCTTTATCTCTGAAATTGACATTAAGATTAGATATACTGTAATCTTAAGCACTTAAATTACATAAAGAAAACCATCTGCAGGGGCTGTTTTGGAATCTGATAATTATAAACTGACATTTTTTGAAGATAATCATATTGCTGTTATTACAATTATACGTAAGCGAGCAAATTCTCAGATTGTATCCAGTCAGACCATTTTTACTGAGCTGGAAAAGAAAAAATTTGCATTTACAATGTCAAAGAAGGAAATTGACCAGAAAATTTGGAATTTCATGAAATCGAAAAATGATGAATTGAAATTTAAAATATTTTCGGATTATTTAACTGAAATTTTAAAAAACAGTTCTGTTCGAATTACAGATAACGAGATGCAGGCCTATTTATCTATAACTGCAAGTCCTGGTTTGAGTGAAAAAATAACCACATCTTTGCTTCTGAGGGTTTTAAAAAATGCAGGTGTTATGAAGGGGATTCTAACTGATGATCTTGATGATATAACTGCTACTCTGAATGAAAAGCCCGGGAGTATGAATGGAGTCCTTGTTGCTCAGGGAGAAACCGAAGTATTTAGCATTGATGGCAGCATTATCCTGTCTGAACAATTTGTTGGAGAAACTGAAATAGAATCGAAAAAATTACTAAAGGTCAAAGCGAAGGCAACAGGCTATACAGTTAAGTTTAATGATGTTCTTGTTACTGTTATACCCGGGCAAAAAGGTAAAGAAGGGGTAACTGTAAAGGGGAAAAAAATATGGAGTCTGGACAATAAGAAAATATATAAAACTCCATCGGTAACTGTAAGCAGGAATGTAATAGAGGTAGTTTCTCCCTCAAAAATTGAGTATAAGGCAGTATGTGATGGAAGGGCTTTTTTTCTTAAAAATTCGATTATTGACCTTGTTGAAATAGTGAATAGCAGAACTGTTCTGGAAATTTCCAAGGATCTACTAACATGTACTTTGCATCTTCATGGACCTATGGGGGGAACTCCTCTTAATTTTTCTATGGTTCAGAAAATAATAGAAGATCAGGGAATAATTGAAATAGCCATGGTTGATGATATAAATCAGTTAATAAGTGATTTAAATGAACGGGATAATGCAGGGCATGAGGATCTTGTTATTGCCGAAGGAACACCTCCTGTTCATGGAAAAGATGAAGATATCGACTGGTATGTAAATATTGAGTATGTCTATGTTCCCCAGGTAGATGAAAATGGATTTGTAAATTATAAAACAGGCAGAACTCTCCCTTTTATTCGAAAAGGTGAAATGGCAGGTATGCTTCGATCTGCCACTAAGGGTGAAGAAGATGGTACAGATGTTTTTGGCAAAAACATAGCTGCAAAAGACGGACTTTCTCTTGATTTGGATTGGGATAACTGTTTTGAACAGAAAAAACAGGAAAAAGATGGAACGGAGTATGTTTCACTTACTGCAGTTTCTTCAGGGCTGGTGCAGAAAGAGAGAAATAAGATTACCATAATTCCTGTATTTGAAACAAAAACAGTTGATTATACAACAGGTAATATAAACTTTGACGGGTCTGTAATAATAAAAGATTCTATTACAGATGGGTTTATAGTTAAGGCAACTGGTGATGTTCATGTAAAGGGTTCAGTTGGTGCCTGCTTAATAGATAGCGGGGGAAGTGTTATTATTTCTGGTGGTATAAATGGTCGAAATAAAGGTCAGATTAAAGCAAAAAATGATATAATAATAAAATTTGCAGAAAATTGTTCATTATTTTCTGCAAAAAATATACTGGTAGAAAGCCATATCCTTTTATCTTCCATTGTTTCACTTGATGCGATAACAGTTGGAAAACAAAAAAAGAACGGAAAGATTATAGGAAGCCAGGTTTGTGCTTTAAATACTATAACAGCTAATCAGGTTGGATCACATACTGCAGAGGATAGTATACTTTGGGTTGGTGTTAGAAAGAATATATATGATGCCTATAATAAGTATTGTGATATGGAAAAGAAAGTTCAGAATATTCTTGCCAGTATTCAGATTCAATTAGCTGATAGTAATCGGCCTTCACTAAAAAAAACTACTCTGCTTAAAAAGAAAAAAAATGAAATGCTGGAAAAACAAAATAAAATACAGGAGAAAAAAAACAAGTATTTTGAGAAATCTTTTTCAGATTTTAAAAGTGAAATAGTAGTCCTGGATGGGATAAAAGAAAATACTATGCTCAGGATTGCTGAAGCAGAATTGGAATTGTTAAACTCTCGGGCAAAGACAGTATTTTCCCTGGTAGATTCGGTTATTAGTTATAAAAGTGGTAAATAGTAAATATAAAAATTTTATCCCACACCCTCATAATGCTCAAGGTGCTTAATATGGTCAGAATCATCCAGAATAATACAAACAGCATCCAGCCTGGCTAAGCCTTCATAATGATTAAAAGCTATATAAAGTTCTGCAGTATTTTTCATACGGTGTAATTTTTTCTTTGTAAGGGTATCTTCAGGCATACCTCTGTCCTTTTTTGATTTTGTACGAACCTCTACAAAAACAAGGAATTCCTTGTTTCTGGCTAAAATATCAATATCAGAATGGCCAATCATATAGTTGCGTTTGATAATGATATATCCCTTATCTTCTAAAAAGCCGGAAGCAATCTCTTCTCCCTTTCTACCCAGCTCCACTTTTTTACCGGAACATTTAATATTATTCTCAACACTCATTCAATTATTCCCGGTCTGTATTGGAGGGCTTCTGCAATATGTTTTTCCAGAACATTATCCAGTTTTTCAAGATCTGCAATTGTTCTTGCCAGTTTTACTATTTTTAGGTAAGACCTTGCTGATAACTGGAAAATCTGGGCTGCATCTATAAGCATAGTATGTGAAGTTTTATCCAGAGGAACATACTTTCTAATTAGCTTATTTTTCATCTCTGCATTTGTATGGATACTTTCACCTATAAAACGACTCTGCTGTATATATCTGGCTCTTGATATACGTTCTCTTATTGTACTTGATGTCTCATTTATGTTTGAATTATTAAATCCTCTGGCAAGCTTTTTTATATCGACTACAGGAACATCCACATGAAGATCTATTCTATCCAGAATTGGTCCGGACAGTTTCTTTCTATAACGGATAATTTCTCTTTTTGTACAGGTACACTCCTTCGTCTCATCATTTAAATATCCACAAGGACAGGGGTTTGCTGCTGCAACAAGCATAAACCTGGATGGGTAAGTAACCCTTTCAAGACTTCTTGATATAGTTAATTTACCGTCCTCAATAGGCTGTCTTAAAGCTTCAATTACAGATCTTGGAAATTCATTAAACTCATCCAGGAATAATACACCCCGGTGTGCAAGACTTATCTCTCCTGGCTGTGGGTGGGTTCCTCCTCCTACCAGACCTGCCTGGGATATTATATGATGGGGAGATCTGAAGGGTCTTGTGGTTATCAATGAACCTCCAGGGGGAATATTCCCGGCGCTGGAATATATTTTTGTAACTTCCAGTGACTCCTCATCATTTAAAAGGGGCATAATACCTGGAAGTGCTCTTGCCAGCATTGTTTTTCCTGACCCCGGAGAGCCTATCATTAGTATATTATGACCACCAGCCGCTGCAATTTCCAGAGCTCTTTTTGCATGTTCCTGACCAAGAACTTCAGACATATCAAAATCCACAAGGTCATAGTTTATAGATGATGGCCCTTTGTAAAGAGTTGGTACTATCTCAATTTCCGAGTCAAAAAATTGAATTAACTGATTAAGATCTTTTATAGGATAAACATCAATTCCCTTTACTACAGATGCCTCATTTGCAGATTGTTCCGGCACAAAGATTGAGTCCATATTGTTCTCTTTTGCAAAGAGAGCCGCCAGGAGTGCACCTTTTGTGTGTCTAAGAGAACCGTCAAGGGAAAGTTCTCCAAAGAAAATTGAATTTTCCGGAATAGTAAATCCATTTATTTCAGAAAGTATTCCTACAGCAATTGGAAGATCGTAAAATGCCCCATATTTTGGAACATCCCCGGGAGCCAGATTAACTGTAATTCTGCGAAGCGGAAATTTTAAATTAGAATTTATTAAAGCAGTTCTAACTCTTTCCCTGCTTTCGGCAACAGCTTTATTTGGGAGTCCTACTATTTCAAATGTAGGAAGTCCTTTGTCTGCAATATTTACTTCTACATCTATTCTAATTGTTGTTAATCCTGAGAAAGAAACTGAAGTAACTTTAAATAACATTACTGCCTCCGTTAACCAGGTAATATTTACCATCATTTAAAGAAAGATGTTTTTTTATGGACAGTACAGTAATATCAGCTCCAATTTCAGAAATATTTTTTTCTGCAGATCTGGATATCTCATCAATGCTTAATGGTTCATTTTCCAGAAGTTTTAAAATTTTAATTTGTGTTCTGCTTATTCCATAGAATTCTTTTTTAGAAAAGAGTTCATTGTTTTTTATTTTTCCATATTCAATGAGAATATCCTGAATACCTGTTACTATTTGTGCTCCATTTTTAATTAAATTAGCTGTTCCTATGGATACAGAACTTGTCAGAGGACCAGGTACTGCAAATATCTTTTTATTATATTTTTTTGCAATTTTAGCAGTAATTAAAGCACCGCTTTTTACACCTGCTTCAACAACCAGCAGTATTGGAGATAATCCGGCAATGATTCTGTTCCGTCTGGGGTAGGTCCATAAAGCTGGCGGTGTATCTCCTGGGTATTCAGAAACTATAAGCCCATTGCTTTTTAGTATTTTCCCATGTAAATCAGCCTGGTGTTCCGGGTGTATTATGTCAATTCCACAGGGCATAACTGCAATTGTACGCCCTCCGGCTTCTATTGCAGCATTATGAGCCTGAGCATCAATGCCATACATAAAACCCGATACAATTGTTATTCCTGCGCCTGAAGCAGCAGAAATAATAGTATCTGTAATAATTTCACCATACCTCGTCATCTTTCTGGATCCAACAACACTAAGAGTTTCTGAAAAAATATCCGGATTCCAAATATTTTTAAAATATAATTTAGGTGGTGGATCTTTTATCTGCCTTAGTAAGTATGGATATTCACTGCTGTTTATATCTACATAGTTCATATTTTGCCCCTTTTACTATCCAGTATGGGGATTTTTGATCTTTTGCTTCAGAAAAAATATTTAAATTAGACTATTAATCAACAATCAGCTTGCGAATTTCAGATACCATGTAGAAAGATCCGGCAATTAGTATTGGAAGTTTTTTGTTGGATAGTTCCATAGAATAGCTATATGCATCTTCAGGATTTTTTATAAGCTTAACATTTTTGTGATGTTTACTAAAAATATCAAACACATCTTCAGGATAACTTTCTTTAAAAGTACCGGGAGTGGAGATAATTATTTTATTAAAATGAGGAGATAATAATTTTGCCATTTCCGAAGGATTTTTATCAGCCACAGATCCAAAAATAAGTATCCCTTTTATATCGAACATAGAATTCCATGTTTCAAGTAATCTGTTAACAGATACCGGTGTATGGGCACCGTCAAAAACAAAAGTGAAATTATTTTTATTAATAATTTCAAACCGGCCTGGGAGTTTTGCTTTATTGATTCCCTTAATTAGAAAAGATTTTGTTTTAGTATCCGGTTGGAGAATTTTGTTTAAAACAGTCCAGGCTAAAAGGGCATTTTCTACCTGTACATTACCAATTGTTGAGAGATTAAATGTAATATTTTCATCATTCTTATCTGTAAAGGTAACCTGTGTTCCATGTTCTGAAATAGTTGTATTTATACTATTCATACTGTCAATAGGGAATATCAAGCTGGAATTCATTGCTTTTGATTTATCCTGGAGAATTCCCATTACGGTATCTGATTGTTTACCTGAAAAAACAGGTACTCCCTGTTTAATAATTCCAGCTTTTTCAGAAGCAATTTTTTCTATAGTATCTCCAAGAATATCTGTATGTTCCATCTCAATATGGGTAATTACCCCGGTTTCAGGGGTAATTACATTTGTTGAATCCAGACGTCCTCCAATACCTGTTTCTATAACAGCCCAGGTACAGAAACTCTTTTTAAATATTAAAAATGCCATTAGTGTAAGAAGTTCAAAAGTTGTAGGTTCACTGCTTCCTGTTTCATCATCCAGAATAAATGTTTTTAATCCTTCTGCAATTTCCGAAGCAGTTTCTATATAAAGATAATCTTCAAAAAACAGTCCTCCTAAAGAAATTCTTTCTCTGAAATCACTAATATGAGGGGATGAATAGAGACCTGTCTTTTCTCCTGCAGCATTAAGAGCTGAAGCCAGAAACATGGCTGTAGAACCTTTACCCTTTGATCCGGCAAGATGAATTGTTTTAAAGTATTTGTCAGGGTTTCCAAAGTGATCTAAAAGCTTATTCATCCTATCCAGACGGTAATCTCTTATAGTTTGTTTTTTCGATCGTTCAAAATTAACAAAAGAAACCATAAAGTTAAAAGCATCATCTACAGATTTGAATTTATTACTCAATTTACTTTATCTCTTAATTTCAGGGCATTCCCATGGGTTTCAAATCCTTCATAATCTGCAAGTGTAATTACATGTTTTTTAAAGTCTTCATATCCGTTTTTATCCACGTAAACAACAGAGGAGTATTTTATAAAATCTCTTACAGAAACTGCAGAATAGGTTTTTGCATTTCCTCCTGTGGGTAAAACTGCATTTACTCCTGTTACATAATTTGCCGCAGAAAAGGGGATATTTTCTCCCAGGAGTATTTCTCCGGCATTCTTAATTAGAGAAAGAGTAGAAAATGGTTCCTTTGTTTTTAACTGAAGATGTTCAGGAGCAAATGCATTCACAAGTTCTGCTCCTTTTTCTATGTCATCTACAAGAAAAATTGCACCGTAACCATTAAAAACATCTTTTACAAATGTTTTTCTCGGCTCACTCAAATTATCAATTAGTTTTTCAATATAATCTGCAGTTTTAGAAGCCACTTCAGAAGATGTTGTAACAAGAACAGCAGATGAATCTGATCCATGTTCGGCTTCTACAAGGAGATCGAGAGCCAGTTTCCAGGGATCAGCATTGTCATCAGCCAAAATCATAGATTCACTTGGACCAGCAGGTAATCCTACATCCACAGTACCGTTTAAAATACGTTTTGCCGCACTGACATACATAGATCCGGGGCCGGTAATTTTGTCTACAGAAGGAATACTCTCTGTTCCATAAGCAAGAGCTGCAATACCATGAGCACCACCAACACGATAAACTTCTTCAATTCCACATAGTTTTGCTGCATATAAACACCCTGGGTCAACTTCCCCGTTTTCTCCAGGTGGGGTTATTACACATATTCTTTCAACACCTGCAACAGCTGCAGGAACTGCAAGCATATAAAGCATGGAAGGAAAACTTCCACGCCCTCGTGGTACATAAAGTCCGGCAGATTCTATAGGAATGGCTTTCTCTCCGGCAAAAAGCCCCGGCCGTAGTTCATCAAATTTCATAGAAGATGGTTTTTGTGTTTTATGAAATTTCCGAATATTATCTATTGCATATTTAAGGGCTTCTTTAACTTCTTTTGAAAGATTATTTTCTGCAGTTTCAAATTCCTCTTTGGATACTTTTATATCTTTTCCGGTTAAATTTATATTATCAAATTTCAGAGTATAATCAAGAAGGGCTTTATCACCTTTTTCTTTAACTGTATTAATAATTGCAGATACAGAATCCATAACTTCTGAAATATCTGATTCTGAGCGTTTTAGAAAAAAGTCTTTTTTCTTCTGTTGCAGATCATTCCATACAAAAATTTCCGGTTTCATTAGTATCCTCCTATAAAAACTTTGGGCACTTTCCTTCAGAAAAGTACTCTATAATAGTCTTACTATCTGGTCAATGTTGTTCAGAGCCTGATAAAATACCATAAATCAATATTGTGGAGAATTACAGGTGAAAATTGAAGGTTATCAGTTGGAAAAAACTGATACAAATTGCCCTTATCTTGAGAACCGAATATTTACAAGTAATAATCTAATATTAAACTCTTTTGATGAAGAGGGACTCGAAACTCTTTTGAGTAAAGGATACAGGCATTTTGGAGAATATTTTTATAGACCTGAATGTAATAGATGCACTGAATGTCACCCAATTAGAATCCCGGTTAAACTATTTAATTTTTCCAGGTCTGAAAAAAGAGTAATTACTAAAAATGCTCATTTTACTGTTATAATAATAGATAAACCTGTTGCAGATAAAAGCTATTTTAATCTTTACAAAGATCATAAAAAAAGATTTAAGGAAAAAGATGTTGAGACCTATGATAATTGGATAAGCTCTTTTTTTTCTAAATTTGATTCAAATAAACTTATGGAGATAAAAGATGGAGATATTCTTGTAGGAGTTACCCATCTTGATGTTACCAGTAGTATTGTCTCTGCAGTTTACTGTTACTGGAATGAAAAATATGCTTTTTATAGTCCTGGTAAGTTCTCAATATTAAAGGGTATTCAGTATGCAATAGAAACAGGGGCAGAGTATTACTATTTAGGGTATTATATAAAAGATAATAAGCATATGTCTTATAAAGCAAATTATCGGCCAAATCAGATCCTGGAAGGTGGGGCCTGGAAATAATCTTCCCTCTTTCTTTTCATAACAGTTTGACAGATTTTATCTTATGGTACATACTTATGGTATGGCTAAAATGAATAGACGAACAACATTTGCTCTTGATGAAGAGACTATACTTAGGTTAAGAAAGCTGGCGGCAATCTGGCACGTCTCTCAGGCAGAAGTTGTACGAAAAGCAATTAAAAAGGCAGAAAGTGAATTTAATACCGGCAATAAAGATAAACTGGATCTACTTAGGCAGTATCATGAACGTGAAGAGATGAAGATTGAAGTTGCGGATACCTATCTGGATGAAGTTGCTGAAAATCGTTCTTCCTGGGGACGTGAATAATGATTCTTCTTGATACCAATTATTTAATAAAAGCCCTGGTTCCCGAAACAGAAGAGGCACTGCGTATTATAAATTGGATAGAGGGAGGGGAGATGCTTTGTACCTCCGGTATAGCCTGGTATGAATTTCTTTGCGGACCGGTAAATGATGAAGGAATAATCGTAATATATTCTTTACTTGAAGAAAGGGTACTTCCTTTTAGTTCCGATCAGTCAGCTGAAGCAGCTCGTCTTTTTAATAAATCAGGAAGGAAGAGAACTCTACGTGTAGATGCTATGATTGCATCTGCTGCAATTATAAGTAATTCAAAACTTGCTACTGGGAATATTTCAGATTTTACTCCTTTTATTCATCTTGGACTGCAATTGATATAATTCTTGTGCAAGTTACAATTTCAGGTTATATTTAATTAAATCCCAGACAGGAGAGAAAAATGTATAAATATAGAGAACCATGGAAAGCCCTTGAAGTATACAAAGGAAAGTATTTTTCGGGCGATTGGCCGACACTTCCAGAACTTTTTAATATTACGGCAGATAAATTTCCGGAAAGAAAATGTTTTTCCACCTATGGTCCTGATCTTTTTTTTACCTATAAAGAAGCACATACAAAAATAATTTCAGTTTCAAATTATTTAAAGAAAATTGGAGTTAAAAAGGGTGATAAGGTTGCTGTAAGTGGTAAGAATTCTCCTGAATGGTCTATTGCCTATCTCTCAATCATGTTTGCCGGAGCTACAGTTGTACCTCTGGATTATCAGCTGCATTCAGAAGAAATTACAGCTTTGTTGGATTTTTCAGGTGCTTCAATTCTCTTTGTAGATGAGGAAAAATTTGATGAAATTGGTACTTTGAAAAAAAATCTTAATCTTATATCACTTGCACCGGAGAAAAAGAATTATATTCTAAACCTTGAAGATCCCGGTGATATACCAGGAGAAATGCCATCGGAAACAGATTTGGCTGCTATTCTTTTTACTTCCGGTACAACGGGTAATCAGAAAGGAGTTATGCTTACTCAGAGTAATTTTGTCAGTGACTGTTTTATGGCTCAGGGGCATATGTACCTAACAGAGAATGATGTTTTTTATGCACTTCTTCCTCTTCACCACTCCTATTCCATGCTGGCAGTATTTATTGAAGCCATATCTGTTGGTGCAGAAATTGTATTTGCAAAAAAACTTGTAGTTTCTCAAATTTTAAAGGATCTTAAAATTGGAAAAGTTACTATGTTTCTGGCAATTCCAATG
>DAOWEB010000114.1 GCA_030638735.1 Spirochaetaceae bacterium | reverse complement strand
TCCAATGAGTAGGGAAACAGCTCTGTATTTAACATTATATTCCAAATAACCCCGGAAGTGATAGCACTTATATATGGGGAAACCTTTACACCAAACTGATTTGATGAAGCTGAAGAATCAAAAGTTACACCTCCTTCAAGCCCCCCGGAAAAAGTACTTACTTCAGGATCACCAATCAAAAAGTTTATATGAACGTCAGATGATCCCATATCTGCAGTTGCTTCCTGTAAATAATATCCTGGATGCCAGAAAAGAGTGAAAATAATTGTAACCGGATTGATTTTAATTCTGGGTTCAAAAAGAAAAAAAAGTCTTTCAATTGTAAAGCTCATCGACGGATTCCATTGGGGTACTCCCACCTGGGCAAAAAATTCTCCAGTTGTCCCGGGGTTGTAGTAGAAAAGCAGTCCCCCTCTGTACAGACCATAATCTGAAGCTGGGAAAGTTGCACCTGCAAAGGCTTCAATTTTTATTTTATCAAAGTTAAAAAGTGTTCTTAAATCTCCTGAAAAATATCCGCTCCCCATATAACCATCTTCATAAATATATGCTGAAGTAACATTTCTTTCACTGCCGAATGTGCTTGATATCTTCAAGCCTGTACCGTTTACGGCATGAATACCATCAAACTCATTTGTTGGGAAATATAGATATCCACGGTATCTTGTTGCCACAGGAACTGTACCAAAAAGTTCCTGAAAATCGTCTCCGGAACAAAATATATCTGTTTTACCTGTAAAATAGGTAAAATCTGTAGGAGTTGAAAAAAGATCTCTTATGGTAACCTGTGCAGATTGAAACTGCAGATATGTTTGATTATTAAGGTAAGTAGATATTGATGCAGTATCTTCTGTCAATGGATCCAGTGCTGTATTGGAATATCCAAGATTTGAACTGTCAAATCCAAGAATTAAGCTTCCTCCCAGTTTATATCCGCCACCTACTTTTAAATCGATTTTACCACGAGTCAGGAGTTCAGGAGTATCATAACCAATATCTGCTCTGGTTATAAGCTCCATTTTAGGAATTTCAAGATCTGCTGCATTTATATTAAATGATATTAATAAAATTAGAATAATATTAATTCCAAAGTACTTTCTAATAGTAAAAATCATTCCAAAACTCCTTAGGGGGGGGTACTAACCTTTGTATCTAGTTTATACCCTATTTATAATAAATCAAAGCTTCTTATTATATCTATAAATATTATCGGATTTTACATTTATTAGTTTAAATCAATAAATAACAAATCTTACTTGACTTTAGCCTGTCAATATATGATGATTATTGCAAGATGAGTGATTATTTAGATCCCGATAATGAAGAATTATTAAAAGACTTCTACATGGAAGCAGAGTTACAGATTGAAATTCTGGAACAAAATATACTTGTGTTAGAGAATAATCCTGAAAATATGGATTCAGTGGATGAGATATTCAGAGCAGCGCATACTCTAAAGGGCGCTTCAGCCACTGTTCAGATGAATGAGCTTACTGGATTTACACATATAGTAGAAGATGTACTGGATGAGATACGGGAAGGGAACATTAAGGTTCTTCCAAATACTGTTGATGTTCTTCTTGAAGCTATAGATTTAATTAAAGAAATGCTTAGTTATCGTTCTGATGGTAAGATTTATGAAGAAGATATAACCGGTATTACAACTTCTCTTAAAGACCTTCTGAAAGTGGAATCTGTTGATAGCTCTGCAAGTGCTGAACCAGTTTCCTCCACTGACAATATTCAGGAAACTTCTCATGAAAAAACTGATGGTTTATCGGAATATGATATTCTTGAGCTTATAGAAGCTGCTGATGATGGAGAAAAGGTATACGAAATTAATGTAAGTTTTAATGAAGATCATCCAATGAACTCTATTGGAGGTATTCAGGTCTTCGCAGGATTAAAAGGTTCCGGAGTTGTTCTTAAAACTATACCTGATTTTGAAGAATTATATGAAGATGTGTTTCATCCTGAAATTGTCTACTATGTTGCAACAAGTCAGAGTGAGGAACAACTGCTAAATAAGCTTAACATTCCGGGTGTTGTTTCGGATAATTCTATTTCTGTGCTGGAAACTTCTTCTGGAGGATCAGATCCAAAAGAAGATGTAAAAGAAGAAAATGTAACTGTAAATCCAAAACAGCCTGAAAAAGAGCCGGAGATAGAAGTAACTGAAAGACCTGAAGGCGAAGTTGAAAAAACTACTGTTCCTGAAAAGAAGAAGGATAAAGAATTAAAGAAAAGTAAAAATACAGGATCTGTACTTAGAGTAGATAGTAGAAGAATTGATAATTTATTAAATCTTGTTAGTGAAACTGTTATAACCAAAGCTACACTTAATCAGATAGGGAATGATTTTGCCCTTGTTGAATCTAATATAAATGATCAGGATAGAAGGTATAAAGAGGGATTAAAAAACCTTATTAATTCTTTGCCGGAATATATTGAAAAATCACAGAATGGGCAGACCCTTAAAGACATAAAATTAGATATTAATGAACGATTTGGTGATTTATTCGAAATATTTGAAAAATCCAAGGGTGATCTTAGAACTACTATTGTAAAATTCCGATCAACTTCACAAAATCTTGCAAGAACCACAAGCGAACTCCAGGAAGGAGTTATGGAGATTCGAATGGTTCCAATCAGTCAGATTTTTTCAAGGTTTCCAAGACTTGTAAGAGATGCATCAAAATCTCTTGATAAGAAAATTAAACTTGATATTATTGGTGAAGATACTGAACTTGATAAATCGGTAATTGAGGATCTTTTGGATCCTCTGATTCATTGTGTTCGAAATTCGGTAGATCATGGTATAGAGATTCCTGATGACAGGATCAAATCCGGAAAACCTCCGGAAGGAATTGTAACTCTAAGGGCCCGGAATGAAGGCAGTATGATTATCATCGATATAGAAGATGACGGAAAAGGAATCGATGTGGAGGCTGTAAGAGCCAAGGCAATTGACAGAGGTGTAATTCATCCAAGTAAAGTCCTTTCCGATGTAGAAGCTTTTAATCTGATTTTTGATGCAGGATTCTCTACAGCAAAACAGGTTTCAGATATTTCCGGTAGAGGTGTAGGCCTTGATGTTGTTAAGCGAAAAATTGAAAAACTTAATGGGAATGTCAATGTTTGGTCAGAGATTGGAAAAGGAAGTAAATTAACTATTAAAATTCCTCTTACTCTCGCAATTATTCAGGCTCTGCTTGTACGAATTGGTACAGAGGTTTATGCAATTCCTATTACTTCTGTTATTGACAGTCACAGAATAAAACCTTCTGAGATTAAAGTTATTGATGGATATGAAGTTTTTAATGTAAGAGAAGACGTAATTTCTCTTATCCGTCTGGATAGATTATTCAATATTGCAACTAACTCCAATGGAGAATATAACTATGTAGTTATAGTTGGTTCAGGTGATAAAAAGATGGGTTTAATGGTTGACTCACTTATTGGGGAAGAGGATGTTGTAATTAAACCATTAAGAGACAGATATACCAGTTCTCCCGGAGTAGCCGGTGCTACAATTCTGGGTGATGGTATTGTTGCTCTTATTATAGATGTAAGTCAGCTTCTTGATCTTGGACTAAAGCAGGAAATAGAAAATAGAAGAAGACGTTCAGCTTCAATAATGTAGGAGATTTCGCATGAATGCTGTGGTAGACAAGGCAGGAACTGCTGTAAACGGACAGACTGAAAATATAGATTTTAAAATGGTTGCTTTCTCTTTAGCTGGAAAGGACTACAGTATTGATATTATGAAGGTCCGGGAAATTTCCAAGGCAGCACGCTTTACTTATGTTCCTAATTCCCTGCCATATGTCAGAGGTGTATATAATCTTAGAGGTGATATAATCTCAATAATAGATCTTCGTACTATGTTTAATCTTCCTTCTGTTAAATCTGATAAAAATGGATCTGATGAGATAATAATTCTACGTCTTGATGATTATCTTATTGGTGTTATTGTAGATTCAATTGATAAAGTTGTAGGAATATCTTCTTCCTCAATTCAGCCTCCTCATCCTATTTTTGGAGATATTAATATAAAATTTATTCAGGGTGTAGTAGAAAAAGATAATAGGTTATACATAATTTTAGATGTTGAAAGTATATTTGGTCAGGATGCTGATAATGTAGAAGTAATTCCTACAGAATATACTGCTGCTCCAAATTTTACTGAAAATAAATCTGAAGAAGTAAATATGGGATTTATTGCAGAAACTCTGCGTACTTTCAGTAAATTCAATGTAACAGATCTTAATAATAAATGGGTTGATACCAGATTTGAAGAGTGGAAAAAGATTAAGGGAAATAATTCGGAAGATCTGCAGCTGCATTCAGAACAGGACTCTGAAGAATTTCTTTCAAGATTTTATTCTGTAGATACAGGACGATTCTGGAGTGAAGAGTATAGAAATGCAGTTTCCTCTCTGCTTGATAATAATTCTCAGGGAACTTTAAGAGTCTGGAATCCTGGTTGTGGTAAGGGATATGAAACTTTTTCAATAGCAACTCTCTTATCAGAAAAATACAATGAAGCAAGTATAAAAATATGGGCAAATGATAAAGACCTTATGAGTATATCCAATGCCCCTAATCTGGTACTTGATAAACAGGTTTTACCGAAATATATGGATAAACATATTGTTCCTGTTAACAGCAGATATCAGTTTAATCAGGAAATAAAAGATATTGTCCTGTTTGAGTACCATGACATAACTCATCCCAATACTTTTCCATCTGTTGATATTATAATAGCCAGAGATGTTTTATCTTTTATGAGCTATAGTGAGCAGTTAAGGATGATAACCGAATTTCAGGAAAAACTTGTACCAGGGGGATTGCTGATAATTGGTCAGAATGAAGAGCTTCCTGGAAATGACTGGAAAAAAATAAAAAATAATAATATTACAGCATATAGAAAGATACTATAATTAAAGGAGAATATGTATGAGAGTTGAGTATATCAATCCTTTTGTTGAAGCCGCATTTGATATATTAAAAGAAGTTTTAGGTGATGATATCCAAAGAGGTGAACTGTATTTAAAATCAACTTCCCAGGCAGTACAGGGTGTTGCAGCATTTGTAGGGCTGGCAGGAAATGTTGAGGGTAGAGTTCTTTTTGATATGTCTATGGAAACAGCACTTGCTGTGGCCTCTGAAATGAATGGAGAAACCCTTACTGTTTTAGATGATTTGGGTAAAGCTACAATAACGGAATTAGCTAATATGATAACAGCCCAGGCTGTCACAAAGCTTCACGATCTTGGATTTACCTTTGATCTTACTCCTCCGGCAATTTTTACTGGTGATAACATGGAGATTACCGATAATGAGGTTGAAGCTTTAATAGTACCTGTAATTGTAAAACAGGGAAAAATTGAAATCAATGTAGCAGTTCGAGAAAGAACCTAGGAGGGAGGGATATAAATATGAAAACTAAGATGGATTTCCCAAGTATAAATGAGAGAAAACCTGACGGTCAGGGTGATGGTGGACAGCCTTATAAAGTATTGGTAGTTGATGATTCCATGTTTGTAAAAAAACAGATTAGTCAGATACTGACATCAGAGGGTTTCGAAGTAGTAGCAACAGCTGGTGACGGCCTGGAAGGGCTGGAAAAATATAAGGAACTTTACCCGGACATAGACTTTGTAACTATGGATATTACTATGCCTAAAATGGATGGTATCTCAGCATTGGAAAAAATTATTGAATTTGATAAAGATGCAAAGGTTATTATGGTCAGCGCTTTGGGTAAACAGGATCTTGTAAAAAAAGCTTTAATGATGGGTGCAAAAAACTATATTGTTAAGCCTCTTGATCGTGTTAAAGTGCTTGAAAGAGTTCTTCAGAGTATAAAATAAATAATTTATAAATATAATTTGATATTATTTTTATAGGGCGGCTAGCTCAGCTGGTTAGAGCACTTGCTCGACATGCAAGGGGTCACAGGTTCGAATCCCGTGTCGCCCATAAATAAGGAATTACAGCGGAAAATCTTTGGATTTTCCG
>DAOWEB010000037.1 GCA_030638735.1 Spirochaetaceae bacterium | reverse complement strand
TTTGATCTTTCTTTACATAATCCTTAGGTCTTGTTACATGTCCCCAACTCATATCATTAATATGCAGCAGTCCATCAAAACCGCCAAGATCAATAAATGCTCCAAATGAAGTAAAACTTTTAACTTCTCCGGTAATTACAGAACCAATTTCAGTTTCGTTGAAAAACTTCTCTTTTTTTGCAGAGATTTCTTTTTCAAGATAATTTCTTCGTGAAACAACAATCTTAAGTTTATTATCACTGTAGAGTCTTTCAATTAAAAACTTAGATTTAATCCCGATATATTCTTCAGGGTTTTCAACCCTGATAACATCTGTTTTTGAAAGTGGACAAAAACCTATAATGTCATGTCCAAGGTTTACTTCAAAGCCACCTTTGTTTGAACTTATAAATTTTCCATCAACAGGTTGTTTTTCCTGAAAAGCATTTTTAAGATCTTTCCAAAATACTTTCTCATCAGCTTTACCTTTTGAAACAATTACCTGCCCGCCTTTTCCTTCTTTAGAAATAAGGACAACATTGACTATATCACCAATTGCCGGCTTTGATTTAAACTCTTCTATTGGTATTTTACCTTCTGATTTATATCCTACATCGATAAAAACACTTTCTGTACTAATTTCAATTACCGTACCCTCTATAAGCTGACCTTCCTGAAGATCATTGAAAGAATTAAGGTACTCTTCCTGTAGTGAAGTTTGTGATTCTGTGGTAATATCCGGTTCGCTCTCTGCCATAATACTGATAATTCTCCTGAGATTTATACTTGCATATTGCTCAATTTCTGTAACACTTTGTCACAAACTTCATCTATGGTCAAGTCCGATGTGTCTAAATAAAGAGCGTCCTTGGAAATTTTTAGACTTCCTTCAGGTTTAGTTTTATCAATTTCATCTCTGGCCTGAATACTTTTAGAAATCTCTTCTAAAGTTAATTTGCTTATCCCCTGTTTGTAACGTCTTGCTGCTCTGGTGGAAACAGATGCATCAAGATAAACTTTAAGATCTGCATTGGGGAAAACAACAGTTGTTATATCTCTTCCTTCTACAATAATATCCATTGATTCGCTAATTTTGCGAATTGAGGAATTAACAATTTTCCTGAGTTCTATAATTGATGATATCTGGGCAACTATACTGTCCACAAGATCAGAATGAAGATACTCTTCAATATCAATATTGTTTACATGTAAATGACCATTAACAATAGAAAAATTTATTTTATCAGCAATAGATAAAATTGATGAGATCTCATCAATTTTAATATTATTTTTTATAACTTCGAATGTAATTGCTCTATAAAAATTCCCTGAATTTATATAGAAAAGTGAAGCATTCTCTGCAATATTTTTTGCAATAGTACTTTTTCCTACACCTGCAGGACCATCAAGTGCTACAACCATTTTTAAGATTCTCCTTTCTTCTTTTTCAAGAACCATGCAACTTCTTTTCCGGTCAAATATCTATAACTGCCGGAAGGTATGTTTTCAAGTTCTACAATACCTATTTTAACTCTATGTAATTTTTTAATTTTTAAGTTCCTTGATTGAAAAAATCGACGTATTTCTCTATTTTTACCTTCCAATAGAACTAATTTAACTTTATATTTGGTTTTATATTTATATGAGTGAAGTTTATAACGCTCTCCTTCTATTGTTACTCCAGCCATAAATTCAATAAGAAACTTTTCTTCAATTATTTGTTTTGATTCAACAATATATTCTTTTTCAATACCAGAGGATGGATGAGCTACAATTTTTGTAAAATCACCATCGTTAGTGAAAAAAATAAGCCCTGTAGAAAGATAATCAAGTCTTCCCACATTGTATAATCGGTCCTGGAAATCACCTTTAATTAAATCAATGGCCAAATTCCTATTCTGGGGATCACTGTTACTGCATAGATATAAGGGTGGTTTATTTAAAGCAAGATAAATATTATTTTTAATGAGCTTGAGTATCTGACCATTATAAACAACAGTATCACTGCTGTTTACCCTAAAACCCATTTCTGTAATTTTTTTTCCATTTACTTTAACATAACCATCAGTAATTAGTTTTTCACATTTTCGTCTGGAAGCTATTCCACTTCTGGCCATATATACCTGAAGGCGCATCTCTTTATCTTTATTATCCATTCAGTTCAAACCTGTCCTGTTCAATTTCGTCTAGTTTTGGTAAATCAGCAATACTTGATAATCTAAAAGCCTTTAGAAACTCTTTTGTTGTCCCATATTGTACCGGTTTACCCGGAACATCTTTTTTACCAACATCTTTAATAAAATTTTTATTTATAAGCAGTTTCATCATACTGTCAGGAGAAACTCCTCGTATATTTTCAATCTCTCCCCTGGTAACAGGTTGTGAGTATGCAATTATTGATAACGTTTCCAGAGCTGCTTTGGACAGTTTATTTTCATTTTTTCTGCCATAGGTAACTTTTAAATATTCCCAAAGCTCAATTTTTGGTATTAGCTGGAATCCTTCGCCTACATCAGAAATTTCCAAACCTCTGTTTTCGGATGAATATATATCTTTCAATTGTTCCAGAGACTCTTCTACTATGCTAATAGAAAAATTTGTAACTTTTGCAAGATATTTTATATCTACAGGATCATTCTCAAGGAACAATACAGCTTCAATTAATGCTACTTCCTTTTCCAGTTTCATTCTCCTTTTTCGCCTCTGCTTTTAATTTTTATATCACCAAATAATTTATTTTGCAAAATAATTATAGTTCTTGCTTTTACTGATTCAAGAATAGCAAGGAAAGCACATATTATATCCATACTGGAGCTTTCCTTTAATATAAGATCTGTAAATAAAAATTCACCCCTGGTTTCCAATAGTTCATTAATAAGAGTCAATTTCTCATTTACAGATACTTCTTCATACAGATCAATAATACGCTCTGTACTTAAAGATGATACTATTGAAGAAAAAGTAGTTAATAGATCCCAAACATCAATTTTTTCCCATAGTTCATCATCTTCCGGAAATGGAAGTACTGCCTGTTTTTTATTTCTTTCTATATGCCATTCAGATTCTTCTTCTTTAACAGCCATAAGTTCTGAAAATTTCTTGAATTTTTGATATTCAATAAGTCTGTCTACCAGTTCCTGTCTTGGGTCTTCCAGTTCATCATCAAAACTGATCTCAACTGGCAGCAGCATTCTTGATTTTATTAGCAGAAGTGTAGCTGCCATTAAATAAAAATCGGTTAAATCATCAAGATTGTTTTTTATAGCAAGTGTAAGAAAAGACAAATACTGCTCAGTAATCTGAGCAATAGGGATATCATATATATTTACTTCTGATTTACGTATTAAAAAAAGTAATAAATCAAGAGGACCTTCAAAGTCCTCAAGAATAAATCTGCTTTTATCATCAGTCTCTGTAATCGTATCCATTAAGAGAATATACCTTAATTCTGCCTGTTAAATCAATATCCAATAAAAATTAAGAAGAATTTAAAACAACCCTTTTTCAGTTGGAATTTTCTCTTTTTTTGTAGTATTAGATAATTCTTCTTTAGTATTTTTCTCATTGATATCCGGAAATAATAAACCTCTGACCTGTTTTTCAATTTTAGCTGTTATATCCGGATTATTTTCCAGGAATAGTTTTGCATTTTCTCTACCCTGACCTATTCTTTCCTCTCCATATGAATACCAGCTTCCGCTTTTAGAAATAATATCATATTGCAAGGCGCCGTCCAGTAGGCTTGCCAGAGCACTAATACCCTTACCAAAAATAATTTCAAGTTCTACTTTTCTAAAAGGGGGAGCCACTTTATTTTTAACAATTTTTACTCGTACTTTGTTACCTATAGCATCTTCGGTTCCCTTAGACATAGTTTCAATTCTTCGAACTTCCAATCTTATAGATGAATAGAATTTAAGAGCTTTTCCACCAGTAGTTGTTTCAGGATTTCCAAACATAACTCCAATTTTCATTCTTATTTGATTAATAAAAATTAAGCAAGTTCCGGATTTGGAAATAATTGCTGTTAATTTTCGTAAGGCCTGGCTCATTAAACGAGCTTGTAAACCCATATGGGAGTCACCCATATCTCCTTCTATCTCTGCCTGAGGTGTTAATGCCGCAACAGAATCCACAACTATAATATCGACAGCACCGGATCTAATAAGGGATTCAGTAATTTCCAGAGCCTGTTCACCTGTATCTGGTTGTGAAACCCAAAGATCATCAGTGTTTACACCTAAATTTTTCGCATATATTGGATCCAGAGCATGCTCTGCATCAATAAAAGCAGCTATGCCGCCCTGTTTCTGACATTCACCAATAGCATGAAGAGCTAAAGTCGTTTTTCCAGAAGATTCCGGTCCATACACTTCTATAATTCTTCCTTTTGGGTATCCGCCTATTCCAAGTGCAGCATCCAATAAAATTGAACCGGAAGGTATTGTCTTAATAGTCAAATCTTTTGTTGATTGACCTAACTGCATTAAAGACCCTTTTCCGAATTGTTTGTCAATTTGAAGTCTTGCAGCTTCCAGAGCTTTTTCTTTATCAGGATTTACAGGTGGTTGAACAAATGCTTTTTTTGCCATATTTTCTCCATGAACTTAAAGGATACTTATTAGTATTGTTTATAATTGGATTTTACTTCAGTGTATAGTAAATATATTAAATAAAATCAAAAAAATCAGAATATTTTTGCAGAATCGAGCAGAATTGTTACCGGACCATCATTAATATACAAAACTTCCATTTCTTCCCTAAATTGCCCGCTTTGGATATTAAGACCGGATTCTTCTAATTTTTTAATAAAATTTAAATAAAAATTTTTAGCAATGTCCGGGTTTTCAGCATTATTATAAGAAGGCCTGTTCCCTTTTCTTGTATCTGCACAGATAGTAAATTGGGATATAATCATAATTGAACCATTTATATCCTTTACAGAAAGGTTCATTAAACCTCTGTCATCTTTAAAAATTCTTAGACCAATTAGTTTCTTAACTAAATAATCAAGATCCTTCGAAGTATCACCTTTTTCAATACCCAGATAAGCCAGGAGTCCATTATCAATAATTCCTACGATCCTGCTGTTAACTCTGACACTGCAATCCCTAACCCTCTGAACAACTAATCTCACAAATTTTCCCCTGCATTCAAATCTTTACCTGTTAAATGATAATTTTTCATTGTTTCATTGATACTGATGTACAGAAACAGCTTCAATGAAATACCCTGTATCTTTTTTATTAATTCTTCCAAGTACTTCAATTGGGAATTCCGAGTCAATTCTTGCTCCAAAATCCAAAGTAACAGGGATGATCCCTTCAAGTATCTTTTTATCATCATAACCAACAAGGAAATCAAAAGTTATTAATTTATCTGTTATTAAAAGATTACTTAACCTCCCTTTCCAATGGATATAACAATTAAGATAAAGTTCAGGTTCTGCCATAAACTCCTGGTAAGAATAATTTGTTTTTAATGTAGTAAAGCCTGGAACTGTTATATAGGAAGATAGTAGTTTTACCTTCTGTTTAGTTGAATTATCAGCATTAGATAAAAGAAGTCTATTGATTTCTCTCATTGCAAGATTATCATGGTAACTGTCAAAATATTTTCTTATTGATTCAAATAATTTTCTGATTTCTTTATCAGTAAACTGGTAATTACCGGTTTCTTCACTATTCGTAAGAGAGCCGAAATTATTCAGTTCTACAGCAGAAATTTCAGGACGTCTGATATTTGTTTTTTTTACAAAATTGTAGACATAATATGTTGATACAGAGGATATAGAAATTAGTAAAAATATAAAAATTAATTTTATTATAACTGGTTTAATGGTATTCCGACCAGGAAGAAGGCTCAGAAACCTGCCTGATTCTATATATTCAATAAATTCTTCCTGTTTTGAATACTTTTTTAATATTTCAAGACCTCTTTTTGCAAGTTTATTATTAGGATCAATATCTAATATTTGAAACCACTGTTGTATGGCTTCTGAGCTTTCATGGCGTTTAAGATAAACAAGAGCCAAACCTGCCATAGTATTGATATCATCTGGTTTAAGATCAATTGCTCTTTGAAGGTAAGAATAACCGCCTCCAAAGTCAGAAGTATTTAAACATGATATTCCAAGATAATAAAAAAATTCAAAATTTTGCCTATAACGAAATACCTGAGGCTCCAGTATTTGCAATACTTTATTATATTTTCCAGTTTTAAAAAGACTTGATGCTTTTTTTAAGGTTTTACTGCGCATTTTAAAAAATTACCTGTTCTCATATAATTTCTTGCGCTGTTTCAATGTCTCCAATATTTGTACAATCAGATCTATTTCACTATCAGTAACATTATCCGGAAACTGAATAAAGCTGTCGATTTTTTTTATAAGATCTGTGGTAGCTATGAGATCAGTCTTGATTGAAGTTTCAGTATTTTGAGGATCACTATCAGTATTAATAGTCTGATCAAATATTGAATCAATACCAGAGTCTTCCAATAGTGAAGATCCTTTGAAACTACTGTTTGTATATGCTCCCAAAACTACTACAACTTCTCTGCTTGAATTCCCGGGTACTTTTATGGGATCGTATATTAAAGATACAGCAGAGTCATTTATTGAATATGGTATGAGATTAAAATTTCTTGTTTTTTTGACTTGAAAGTTCCATAAGTTATCCTGAAGTCTTTTCCAGTTAGCAAAAATTAATTTGTTTGGAACAGTAATGCCAGGCCCTCTGATCATTCCCTGCAAGCCAAAAAAACCAGTATTGGATGATGGCGATATCCAGTAATTAGGAAAATTTGATATATATGAAACTTCGGAGGAGACAGATACTCCTGTATCAAGTAGGAAATGATCGTTTTGTTCCTCACCCAGATATGTGTCAAAGAGATAGATTAAACCAATTAAATTGCTTTGATCAGATCTGTTTTCAATAATTATTGATATTTTAAAACCATCACTTAGAGAGCTTTTTTGAGATTTTACAAAGGAAAACTCTTCAGTTACTTTTAAAATTGTAGATTCCCATACAATTTTACCACCTGTAGGTGTTGAAAATACCTCTTTCGAAAAAATGGAAGTATTTCCCATTTTATATATTTTATTATCTACAATAATACTTAAAAGGGATGTCTCCGGATCTTTATCAAACAAAAAAGGTGTATATTTACCGGAATTAATATCTTCAAGATAATAAGCAGAAAAACTGCCGGAATTTTCATGGAGTGTTATTTTAATTCGACCTTCTGTAAGATCCAGGGTTGAAGCTGGAATCGCAAAAAATATTAAAAGAATGATAATAATACTATATATTTTCATATTTAATCTCCGATCCTTGAAGCCAGCCAGTTTATATAGAATTCCTTAAGATTAAGGGCCGAATTTTTTAGTTCTAAAAGTCTTTCGCTTTTTAAAGAACTTATCTCAATATTCATATTTACAGGTTCTTCGTTTGTAATTTTAATATCTGTATCAGACAATTGTTGCTTTAAATTTGATATTGTATTGTTAAGCTGAGAAATTTGTTTGTTTAATGCAGCAAGATTCCTGTCCTTATCCATGCTTTCTCCAGACATTTCAGCAATAAGAAGTTTTTGGTCATCAGAACTGGCTGCCAGAAGTTTCCGTTGGTAATCACTGATGGATTGTTCATAAGTTTTTTCCCGACGCTGAAAATCCTCCAGTGTCCTGAGATATTCTTCATGGCTTATTTTTAATAATTTAAGAAGTTCATTTTCTCTGAATTTTAGTGTAATAAGTGATAATTTATATCTGGAGGCCTCAAGCTTATAACTATTAGGATATTCTCTAATAATCATTGAATAAATAATTTTCGCTTCTTCAAGATGACCCAGCGAGTAAAGTGATTCAGCTATCCAGAAATAGCTATTGGAAATATATGGATGATCACCATATGATTCTATAAACTTATAAAATATCTGTACGGAACTATCATATTCCCCAGTCCTGTACAATAATCTTGCTTTTTGATAAACAGCATCGGGATATAAATTATTATCAGAAAAATTTTGAATAAAGAAATCAAGATTGTTTTCTGCCTTACCCAGAAGATTTTGAGCCATGTAACATCTGGCAATCCAGTAATATGCTGTACCATGGAGAGCTTCATTGTTGGAATTTAAAATAATATTTCTCAAATCACTTAAGGCCAATGTATAATTTCCACTTGAAAAATTATTAAGCCCGGATTCCATTATTTTATTGCCATTCAAACTTTGAGCAAAAATATAAACATTAATTAAAATAAAAAGTATTACAAAAAACTTATTTTTCAAAACAGGACTCCCGTTTTATTTTCGACACAACTGGAGGTATACTAAACTTCTTTGTTTCCTCTTATTAAATCAGCTTCTGCTGCCGGATTATCAGAGTTAAAAAAGGAACTGCCGCTAATAAGTATATCTGTTCCCTTTTCTATAATTTTTTCAGCATTATTTCTATTTACACCACCATCAATGGATATAAGGTAATTATAACCATTTTTTGTTCTTAAATCATCTAAAAATTTAATTTTATCAAGGGTTTTAATAATTAAACTCTGTCCACCGAACCCGGGATTTACACTCATTATTAAAATTAAGTCTAAAAATGGTAAAAGTTCTGTTAATGCAGAAACAGGAGTACCTGGAACAATTGACACACCTGCCTTGCATCCCGATTCCTTTATTTGCTGAATAATTCTATGACTGTGAACTGCAGTTTCAATATGGAAAGTAATATAATTTGCTCCGGCATCAATAAACTCTTTAATATGATTTTCCGGATGAACAGTCATTAGATGAACATCCAATGGTAATTCAGTTATTTTATTAATATCATGAACCATTTTGTGACCAAATGTAATATTTGGAACAAATACTCCATCCATAACATCCAGATGGATCCAATCTGCTTTCGACTCTTCAATTAGTTTGACAGATCCTATAACATCTGCAAAATTACCGGAAAGAAGAGACGGTGCGAAAATTATTTTTTTATCTCTATTCATAATATTATCTTATTACCAGATTTTTATAAAAATTGCAAACATTTTATGTATTGACCGAACTGGAAACCCATACAAGAAATTACCTTATGATTGACTAAAATGAGCTTAATGATATAATAGATATATTCCATTAGTAAAAGGTAAGCAATGAGTTCATCAGGAGACTTCTCGATGGCAGATAATGACATAGAGGAATTAATCCTGCATTCTTATGATCTTTTCCATACTGGAAGTTTTCATGAAGCAGAAAAAGTATACGAGAAGGCTTTGGCTATTGATTTTGAGAATAAAGATGTTATAGCCGGTTTAAAGTGTTCTAAATATTGGATTGAGAGGTATAAACAGCTAGAAGCCATTGGTTCGGATGAGTTCACAAAAAGTGAATATCTCTATAATGAATGGAAGGCATTTACACAATTTCTTAACAGGTTGAATACACCTTTCAGGCAAGGTGTTTCGGTAATTAAACAATGGGTATTTCAGACGGCACTCTCAGGTTATCTGAATGCTTCATCTAATGCAGGTTCAAGTGATGAAGAACTTCTTTTAAGAATAGGTAAATGCTACAAAGGAATGGGTGATTACGATAAAGCCCTGGAGTATTTAGAGAGTGCCAGTAGAAAAAAACGTGATGATCCTGAGATCTTAGGTGAGCTTGCTGATTGTTATGCTTTTATTAATGAAACAAGGATAGCTAAAGCATTCTTTAGAGAAGCCTTTTTTATAGATTCTCAAAAAGTAAATATAAATTTTCTGGAGTCTGAACTTATTGTCAGGCTTATTGAAAAATTAAGAGTTATAGGTTATTCTGAACTTGTACTTAAGGAATGGATTCCTGTTTATGCAGTATTATGGGGCATTTTTAATGTTAAAAGGGAACTAAAACCTCTTGAATTGGGTAAGTTGAAGCAGTCTATATTCTCATTGGAGAACAGGATAACTGATACGGAATCTGATGAAGAGAGGTCTGTGCTGGTTCCCAGGTTGATTAACCGTTATTTCTGGCTAATTGATCATTATATTATTATAAGTGAACCACGAGTTAAAGTCGAAGAAGTGCTTAGAAAGATTCGTATAATAGATGAATCAGTTTATGAACAGTATATTAATTAGTTGGGGTTAGATGGAATGTCAGATTTAGTTGTGAATAAAGTGAATGAGCTTTTAAATGAAGAGAAATGGACCAGGGCAACTTTAAATAGTTATACTATAAATCATTTAAATGAATTGGATGCAATTATAGAGGGAGCTGAAACTCCTGAAGTAATACTTCAGATAAAAGAAGTTTGTAATGAACATCTTGTTCATACAAGAAACAGTGTTATTGCATTATACATTTCGGGAATTATATCCATTAGTCGTCAGGTTATTGATGATGGAAATCTTATAAAAATAATTAATATTTTTACAGATAATCATAAATGGAATATTGTAGAATTTTTATGTGATAGAATTTTGTCTTATGGAGAGAATATCTTTGCTCTCAGGACACTTTCAGAATGCTTTGAACATGAAAATGAAAAAGATAAGAAGTATGAAATTTGGAAAAGATTAATAAAAGTTGATTATGAAGAAGCTGATATAGTCCGTTATCTTGCAGAAAATGAAGAAGCTGAGTCTAATATTGAACTGGCTGTTGAATACTATAAAAGAGCTATTCATCGTTATATTAACAAGAAGTTATTTTCAAATGTAAAAGATGTCTGGAATAAACTTGTAACTTTAATTCCTGATGAAACTGATTTTTTCTTTCACATTGAGAAAAAAGTTTCAAAAATTCATAGTTCTGAAAGAGCTTTACAGTTACTGGAAGATTTATTTGATACTCATAAGAAGAAGGAACAATGGGACAAATGTATTAGCATATTAAAAAGAATCCTCCATTACGATTCAAAAAATGTTAATGCAAGACGTGAGATAACAGAGTCTTTCAGACAGTTGTATAAAGATCATGGAAATCTTGAAGAGTATATCAGGCTTTCCAATCTTAACCAGAGCTGGCGGAATGTTCATGATGCTATAGGAGACTTTGAAAAACATATTTCTGTAGATGAGGGTACTTTCGTTTCCCATAAAACCTGGGGTATTGGATTAATAAGAGAAATAAAAGGTGATAATATAATAATCGATTTTGCCAGAAAACGAGGGCATGTAATGTCTCTTAAAATGGCAGTTAATGCATTGACCAGTTTAACTAAAAATCATATTTGGGTTTTAAAAAGTATTTGGCCTAAAGATAAGCTTCATGATGCAGTTAAGGGTAATGTAGCATGGGCTCTTAAAATGGTTATTAAAAGTTTTGATAATGCAGCAAATATGAAGCAAATTAAAGCGGAATTGGTTCCATCGATTCTAAGTCCCGGAGAATGGTCAACCTGGAGTACCGAAGCTCGTAAACAATTAAAAACTGATCCTTCTTTTGGAAATGTACCGGAGAAAATTGATTTTTTTGTTGTTAGAGATACTCCCATGTCATTTGACGAGAAAACATACAATCGTTTTAAAGCTGAGCGGGGCTATTTTGGAAAACTAAAGATTTTCAGAGAATTTCTGGATAATTCAGATCCTGAATCAGAATATTTTGGTGAAATATTCAACTATTTTACAGGATTTTTGAAAGAGGATTCCAATGCTCATGAATATGCTGTATCAAGTTACCTTATAATTACTCATATTGTTTCTAAGTATCCTTTCCTTAACCCCGGTATTCCGTTTCAGTTTAAGGATTTACTTAATAATATGGAGGATATTGAGAATATTTTTTCAATTATTGAAGATAGTGAACTTAGACTTCAATTTCTCAAAGTTACAAAGGAAAATTTTAGAGAATGGCCGGAAATATTTGTTAAACTTTTTCCTTATCATTTAAATAAATATATTATTGAAATTCTAAAAGAGGAAAAGTTTATCGATCTTTTAAAAGATTTGTACACAAGAGCTCTATATCATTATAAGGATAAAAGAGAAGCTTTTATCTGGCTGGCAAGAAATACTGATCCTGAATTATGGCATTCTGATTATGGAATTCCATTTGAGAAAGTGCTTATTGGGATGATCCATCTTCTTGATATTTCATTTAGGGAAATTAATAATAAAAGAGAAGTAAGTTTTAACAGGAAAATAAATAAACAAATTCTTAACTTTCTTTTTAAAGAAAATTATCTACCTTCACATATGGAGACAGGAGATGAAGAGTCTTTAAACAGAATTTTCTCTCTTATAAATGATGTGAAAGATCTTGATCCTTCTATAAAATTAGAATTGAAATCAACAGTTCTCGGCCGATTCCCTAAATTTAGATTCCATGGTCAGGAAGAAAAAGAAAGAGTTTCAAGAGGCTTAATTGTTTTAAGAAAAAGTTTTGAAGAAAAACAAGCAAAACTTCAGCATATTTTGGATGTAGAGATTCCTATTAACTCCAAGGAAATTGGAATTGCTATTGATATGGGCGATTT
>DAOWEB010000174.1 GCA_030638735.1 Spirochaetaceae bacterium | reverse complement strand
TCCGGTCTTCAGGAAAATGATCATCCTCCGATTGTTCTGTTCTATACAGCAGCTGGTATTCATGCACCGGAACCATGTGAGTTTACTCAGTGTCTGGCATACAGTGTTGATGGCGGTGCAAGTTTCAAAAAATACAATAATAATCCAATTGTTGGTTATCTTAATAAAGAGGCCCGTGATCCGATGGTTGTCTGGCATTCTCAATCCGGGAAATGGATTATGGCCCTTCATTTGGGAGATGAAAAGGGGACATTTGCCTTATTGAAATCAGAAAATCTTATAAGCTGGGAACTTATTCAGGAGATTGAAATACCCGGTGGAAGGGAGTGTCCCGGATTTTTTCCTATATCTCCAGAAAATAAAGAAAATGAGATGAAATGGATATTTCTTGAAGCAAACGGCCTCTATTTTATTGGAGAGTTTGATGGTGATCAGTTTACAGTTGAAGAAGGGCCTTATAGTTCTTTTTGTCAGCAGGGGGAAGATAATATCTATGCCGGACAGATTTGGAGCGATGCTCCTGAAGACAGGAAAATTCTTATTGCATGGCAGCGTGGAGAAATAACAGGTGGGGAATTTAATCAAAGCCTGACCTTTCCTGTAGATTTGAAGCTTCGTAATTTTTCAAATGGACTTCGGTTGTGTGCACACCCGATTCCCGAAATTAAAGATCTATATTTAAAAACCTGGTCTTTTAAGAATGTGGATTTTGATGATTTTATTTTTCCGGGTAAATTACAGGGAGAAATGTTTGATCTGGAAATGATTGTGGAAACTCAAACTTTACTTAATATTAAAATTGGTGATTTTGAAATTGTCTGTGATCCAGAAAGAAGCGATTTACGAATAGGGTCCTGTCTGTTTAAAATTGACAGGCATCTTGATCAATTGGATATACGTATATTGGCAGATAGAACATCTGTAGAGTTCTTTGCTGACAGGGGCAGATGCTGGATTGGTAGACGTGCTTTGTCATCCAGGGGGTTGAAGAGTATTTTTTCTGTCAGGGGCAGCGGGATTGCCAGAGAGATTGAAGTACGTAAACTAAAATCAATCTGGATGTAAAAATTGATCAGATATTAAATTGAGGGAGCCTTCAAAATCCTGTTCTAAATAATTTTTACCGATTTTCTTTCAATAAGTTCAGTATCCAGATAGATCCGCTTCTTTTTCATAAGGGGATTCCCTATCTGTTTTTCCATTAGTTTCAAACCCTTTTCGGCAAAAAGCTTTCTATTGATCTTGATTGAGGTCAGCGGCGGAGTTGTTCCGGGTGCTGTCTCGGTATCGTCAAAACTTAACACTGAAATATCCTGGGGAACGGAGATTCCTCTTATTTTAAGTTTTTCCAAAAGGAAGTATGCTGCACGGTCACAATGGCAAATAAATGCTGTTGGGAGTTCCTCAGGTAATTCGAAATCCATGCTGTAAAGCCCGGTTATTGGGTTATGGTTTTCAATAATCCAGTCATCTCTCAGTTTAAAACCTTTGGCTGTCAGGGCTTTCTGTATGCCCATCATTCTGTCAGTTACATTGGAGCTTATATTCATCTGTCCGATAAATCCTAGATTTGTGTGACCCTTTTCGATAAGGTAGAGTGCAGCTTTATATCCCAGATAAAAATTATCAACAGTGATATGTGAAAATGTCTGGAAATCACTGTAGTAATCTATCACAACTGTGGGAAGATTCAGTGAATTTATTTTACCGAGATACCCCCTTGATAATTCACCTCCTATGAAGAGTCCTGACAGGGAGATATCTGAAAGATTATTGGGAAGTTCAAGTTCTTCTTCCATAACCGGATCAATAATTTGTAAAGAGATTCTGTACTTTTTTTGATCACAAAGCCTGTGTAGAATATAGTAGATATCCGTATAAAAATGTTCTGTTTTAAGGAAAAATCTTTTTGGTGTAACAAAGGCAAAATTTAAAACCTTGTTCGCTTCATGAAGGGAAGAGCGTGAATAACCAAGTTCTGCAGACTTTTCCACTATTTTTTCAAGTAGGACTTTTCCTACCCCGGCCTGGCCCTTTAACGCCCTTGAAACAGTAACTTTGGTAATCCCTAAAGAATCAGCAATATCCTGCAGAGTTGTTCTCTTTATCATATTTTTACTATACAAGTATTCATAAAATCAATCAAGTAAAGTGAAGTTAAGTAACAAATGCATTATGTGTATAGAAACTAATCAAAAATAAAGAAAATTTTAAAAATAAAATTTGACAATTGGAAATATTCATGATATTACTAGTATTGTAACGTTATGTTAAGTAAAAAATTAAGTAACTGTAAAGGAGTATTTTCATGAAGACACGATTAAAAACTTTTGTTTTTACAATTTCTCTGGTAATTCTGATGATTGCATGCCTTCCTGTCTGGGCAGGAGGTGCGAAGGATACAGGCGAGAAAGAGGAAACACTTACTGTTGATTTCTGGACTGCACCTAATCAGGCGCAGTTTGATTTCTGGAAAGATAAGGTTAGCGCCTTTAATAAGAGTGGTGTTACTGTAGATGGACAGGTTATCGAAATCGCTTTACAGATGATGCCGGAAACTCCATCATCAGAGGCTGGAATCCAAAATGCCCTGGCTACAGGTACTGCACCAGCTGCTTCCACTAATATAAATATGGGATTTGCTGCAACTCTGGAAGCTTCGGATCGTGTTTATCCATTGCAGGATGAAGAGTTCTTTAAGAATATTTCCAAAAATCGCTCTACAGAGAATATGCTGAAGGGATGGGAGATTAATGGAAATCAATATGTTATTCCTCTCTATGCCAATGCTATGGGATATCACTGGAATACTATAGTTCTGAAAGAACTTGGCTTTAAGGACAGGGTTCCTGAAACTGTAGATGATATTAGAAAACTCGTATCCAAATTTTATGAATTAAAAGATACAAAGATGAAAGAAATGGGTATTCATCATCTGTTTCTCCGTCCCCAGTTATTGAAACCTGACTGGTGGTGGGACCGTTGGTTTGATTTTCAGATGCAGTATGAGGCTTTTTCAGGGGGAGGTAACTGGGTTACCGGAAATAAACTCACTCTGGATAAAAAGATAACAGAAGAGGTTTTTGAGTTTTTTGGAATGTTTGGCAGTTCCGTTCTGACAGCTGAAGACTGGACTGCATTTGAGCAGGATACAGTTGCAGTTACTTTTCAGGTCTGTGCTCCCTGGGATCTTCCAAAATATGAAGCTGCAGGTAAAGTCTATGGGCTTGATGGAGATTATGTCTTTGGACCTCCGATTGTAAAGAGTAAGGGAGACATTCCCTATACCTTTGCAGATGCTAAAGGTATTGTTTTTTATAAAGATGATAATATAACCGAAGCGGAGCACAATGGTGCTGTTGCCTTTGTAAACTGGTGTTTTACAGGAGAACAGGGCTCTCAGACTGATCTTGACTGGGTTAAAACTGCGGGAATGCTTCCATTCAGGGGAGATTTACTTCAAAATGCAGCCTTTCAGAAAATAATAGAAAATAACCCTGCCTATCAGTACCTGGCTACGGCAATACCATATTCAATTCCGGCGATGGCTCATGAGAAAATGGTGGATATCCAGCTTGCTTTGGGAGAAAAAGGATTAACTCCCTATATTCAGACGACTGAGAATTCATTGTCCCTGATACCTCCTTCATCAAAATCTTATGTTGAGGCTGCATTTGAAGCAATGCTTAAAGAGGGTGAACTGGATTAAGTAGATTAAGTAATCTAACCTAACCTTCTCTTCTCCATGGAAGAGAAGGTTTATTTTGAGGATATTATGAAAGTAATGCAAGCTGCGAAAATTGTTGTTTCCCTGAAGAATAAAAGGGGAGTGAATAGAATAGGCTGGACCTTCAGCGCCCCTTATTTTATCCATGCTTTTATTCTGTTTGTCATTCCATTGGGCTGGGCTGTCTGGTTATCAGGAATGGAATGGAATTTAATGTCCAGAATAAGGAAGTGGGTAGGGTTTGGGAATTTTATAGAAGCATTTATTGATGAAAAAGTGCAGGCTGCTTTTATTAATTCTTTAAAATATCTGGGAGTTATAATTCCCTCCGTTTTTATTATTTCTTTTGCGATTGCTCTGCTGCTCCACAAACTTCCAAAAAGAATAAAAGGACTCTACTCAGTATCATTTTTTATTCCATATTTAACTTCCGGTGTAGCAATAGCAGTGTTTGTTCGCTATTTTTTCAGTTACAGTTCAATTTTTAATACTTTCCTCAGAGACCAGTTTCAACTTGATATTCGCTGGTTTCAGGACCCACGCTGGGCATTTCTAATAATTGTAGGAACAATTGTGTGGAAAATATCAGGATATTATGCCCTGATTATTATGGCCGCCCTGGAATCCATTCCTCCTGAAATATATGATGCCGCATCAGTTGATGGAGTAACAGGAATTCAGAGGTTTTTTAAAATAACTCTTCCAATGATAGTATCTTCTATTTCTACTGTTATTGTACTGCTTTCCGGTCTTGTTTTTGGAATTTTTACAGAACCATTTCTTCTGACAGGGGGAGGGCCTTCTTTGGCGACCACTACATGGTATCTCGAACTTTTTAATGCCTCATTTGTTCGGTTTGAATCGGGATTGGGAGCTTCTATTGCTATCCTGAATGCGGTTCAGATTTTTATAACAATCCGTTTGATTACATATTTGATGGATAAACTGGATTACCACAAACATTGAAGGAGTCCACAATGATATTACGACATTTTTCAAAGAAAAACCGCAGAACCACAGCAGTTGTAATTGGGGGAACTATGCTGGTTCTCTGCACATTATTTCCCTATTATTATATAGTATTACAGTCTGTAAACCCCTGGCTGAAAGTAGATAAATCATTATTTACGTTGACACCTACAGTAAGAAGCTATGTTTTTCTTCTTAATAACGGGGGAGGTCTGAATAAATTCATGTGGCTTCGTGCCCTTTTGAATTCTATTATTGTAACAGGAACTTCAACACTTATAGCTGTTTTTACCGGAATGCTGGTAGGGTATTCAATTACAAAATTAAAATATACAGGCCACAGGATTGTATATAATTTTCTCCTGTTCCAGATGTTTTTCCCTGCAATTATTTTACTGGTTCCTCAATATTTACTACTGAAAAATCT
>DAOWEB010000423.1 GCA_030638735.1 Spirochaetaceae bacterium | reverse complement strand
GGGGACAGGATGAATTTTTGTAAAAGGGAAGAACAAAATTGTAGGGAATGTTTTTTTTATTGGATATCCAAACAAAATGTAATTCGTTGGTAGAGACGTTGCATGCAACGTCTGTACACAGGGGACAGGATGAATTTTTGTAAAAGGGAAGAACAAAATTGTAGGGAATGTTTTTTTTATTAGATATCCAAACAGAATGTAATTCGTTGGTAGAGACGTTGCATGCAACGTCTGTACACAGGGAAACAGGATGAATTTTCTGGATTCATTGAAGTAAAATGGGAAAATCCCCTCTATATAGATATAAGAGGGAAAATCCATGTTATATAATAATAAATATCGTATTGATTCCAGTCGATTAAAGAAATGGGATTATAGGTCAGAAGGAATTTATTTCATAACAATTTGTACACAATATATGGATCCTGTATTTGTATATATAGATAATAGTAAAATGATATTATCAGAGATTGGAATTATTGTTGATAATTATTGGTGTGATATTCCAAAACATTTTCAATCAATAGAATTGGATGAATATATTGTAATGCCGAACCACATCCATGGAATAATAATCATTCCACCTATAGAGACGTTGCGCCGTGATATCCATCCTGAAACAATTAAGACCATGTTTGAAATACCACAAAAAATTATCTTAAATCAGTTTATGTCGAAAATATCACCCAAAAAAGGATCAATTTCTGTAATTATCCGATCATATAAATCTATTTGTACAAATGCAATAAATAAGGAATGTAATTCTGGTAAATTTAAATGGCAAACACGGTTTTATGATTATGTTATCCGTACAGAAAATGATCTAATCCGAATTAGAAAATATATAAAAAATAATCCTGCAAAATGGGATACCAAATCAAAATGATTTCCGTGGTAGAGACGTTGCATGCAACGTCTGCACACAGGGGGACAGAATGAATTTCTGGAATCCGGGGAAATCAAAAGTGAGAGTTTCTATTTTTAAGAATATCAAATAAAAATGAATGCCGTGGTAGAGAAGTTGCATGCAACGTCTGTACACAGGGGACAGAATGAGTTTCTGGAATAGGGAAAAATCAGATGTTGGGGTTTCTGTGATTGGGAAATATTGGATATCATAATGTATTTCGGTGGTAGAGAGACGTAGCATGCTACGTCTGTACTCAGGCATACGTCCTGTAAACAGGAAGACAAAACAAATCCCATGGTAGAAGCATATAGAAAATAGGAAAAAAGTTATTGATATTTTAAATTTCCCAATGTAGTATTCAATTACACTAGCAGTCACGAAAGTATCTGTTTATTGAAAGTAGATTAAAAAAAATTATAAAGGGAAATTATATGACTAAAAAATATATTTATATCATGTTAATTCTCATTATGGCATTATTTACTGGATGTCCGGATCTCCTTACTCCTCCAGTAGATGATGATGAACTTTCTTTAAGTGAAGTATCAAATTTACAAACGACATATAGCGATAGTATGGTTCTTCTTTTTTATGTAGAACCTTCTGATGCAGGGTATGTTTCAACAGAACTAACATTTACACCTATAGCTGCCGGAGTAACTCAGCCTATAACCTTGTTAAAAGGTGAAGGAATAACTTTAGGGAAAAGCATAATAGCTGCTGGGGGATTAACGAATGGTACGGAATATACATTAACTCTTAAAGCAGTATATACAGATGGAAGTAGATCGACTGGATTAACAGCATTAATTACTCCTTTAGCCGATGTTCCTATTCCACTTAATGTAGGAGCTGCCGAAGGGGACGGAGAAATTGTTTTGTCCTGGGATGAACCAACAGTTAATAATTGGTTTGGGGTGGAAGTAACTTTTTTACCGGAAGATATAGATGCTCTTCAGCCTATTGGAGTATTTACAGGAACAACATCTGTATCCATAACTGGTTTGGATAACGATACAACATATACTTTTGATATATCTGCATATGATTTTGTAGGGGAGTATTCAAATAGTATAACCATTGATGCTACGCCTTCTTCAGCTGGAAATCTTGATCCTCCTTTTAATAACAGTTTATCTACTTTTTTTATAGATACTGATAGTCAGGAAGGAGAAATATCCGGTGCCTGTATTATAGAAAAGGCTGTTGATGAGTCTGATATTGATAATTATATTTTATACTGGGGATCATCTTCATCTGTGAAACTAAATGGAGAAGCTTCAATTACTTCAATTCCTGTCACAGGTTCTGATTTAACTTATAGTATACTTGAGAATACTTCTATTCCTGTTGGAGCATCTCATCTCCTTGTATTTTCAGAAAATATAAATGGAGAAATAGTTGTTCCAAATGCAATAAATCTGGTTGATCTGGTTATTGAGCAGGAAAGTTATACTGGAGAGATTAATCCCATTGAGTTGGATAGTACATGGTATACAGGTATTAACGATGGAACAGATAACTATGATCTTTTATTACTTAGTGGTTCAGATTTTCAGGCAATACCCGCTCTGACTACATCCTGGACAACTTCACCTGAAAATCTTGCCTCTTTTAACAGTAAACTGATGTTTACAGCCCAGGATGAAAACGTAGCCCAGGTTTATTGGGAATACGATCCTGACTTAAATAGTGCTCAAAAAGTTACAGTTACCCAGGAAGAATGCAGATCTGGTTTAGTGTATAATAATGAATTCTATTTTCCTCAGAATAGTGCCGCAAATGGTACCTCCCTTTATGTTTATGATGGAACAAATACTCCTACACTTGCTTATGATCTGGATACAGAAAGCACTGATCAGGATATGCGTATTATGTGTGAATATAATGGTAACTTAATTTTTGTTGGTTCTGATTCAACTATTGACGAGCAGTTATACTCTTTTAATGGTACAAATGCTGATCCTATAACAAGCTTTTCAGGATCAGGTTCAATTTCTATTGAAATATCAACTCTCTCCTACTTAATTGAAGATAATATTCTCTACTTTTGTGTGACTGAATATGATGAAGTTGAAGATGAGGACATTTCCACTGATTTATATAGTTACAATGGTTCAACTGTAACTCAAATAACTGATTTTGGAGATACAGGAGGAACCATTTTAAATTTAAGTGACAGCCTCCCTTCTATGTCCGGCTATAATGATTTGTTAGTATATAAAGATACTATCTATTTTTCTGCCACTGATGGAACTGATGGAGCTGAACTTTGGTCTTTCGATGGTAGTCAGGTTTCAGAAGTATTTGATTTTTATCCAGGTGATAGTATCGTTACCAGTGGTATGCCTATAGGATTTCAGGAATATAATAATTATCTCTTTTTTGGTGCTGCAAATTCAACAGAAGGTCACCATTTATATCTTTTTGATGGTGTTCATGATCCTGTATCTCTGGAAGATTTTAATTCGGCAACAGCTTTTTATGACAATTTAACTTATTCTTTTGGGTTGATAGATGGTAATTATATTGTTGGAGACATAGATTATACATTGTTTACTATCACTTATTATAAAGTTCAGATGATAACACAATAATATTTATTGAAAAGCCTGAATTGGGGACTTCTCCGATTCAGACTTTTTAGTATTAAGTCATCAATCGTTATCACTTTCCTTTTATCAGTATTTTGGATGCTCATATAATCTTCCCAAAAATGCTACTTCCCAAAAGTATTTACATGAGGAGGTATTATTTTTTCTGTATGCACATTTGTTACGCCGGGAATATTCATAATTACTGTTCTGCATAAATCAATATTTTCTTTAACAAGAACGGAACCACTTAGAATAACATCACCTTTGTTGACCTCAACATTTAAATCATATAACGGGGTTTTTTTTGGATAAAGGATATTTTTTATTTCTTTTTTTTTCAGAATAAGATCATCAATGGAACAATCCATATCTTTTTTAACCTCAATCAAACTGCTTATAACGTCAACAACCTTATCAATATTAAGATAATGGTTATTTATAATCAGATCATACAGTTCATTTGATTCCAGATTTGTGTTAAAAAAAGTCCTGTAAAATCCTTTCCTTTCATTATTGATCTGTCTCATTATTTTCTCTGCTTCTTTTTCTGAACAATCCTGTTCTTTCGCCAACTGCCTGATACAAACCAACTTTGGTGCTGTAATTCTTACCCTGACTACTCCAGGTATCCCTGCAAAAAGGATCTGTGTTCCACGGCCTACCAGAACACAATCTCCCTGACTGGCAAATTCCAGAATTACCATCTTTAGATTGTTTAGATACAGCTCTGTTTTTTTGGAAAGATTAGCCCAGTATCCCGGCTTTTTTTCATCATACCGATCAAAAAGTGAATCAGGTATCTGATGCTCAAGAAGTTTCTCTTTTAATAAAATACCATCAAGATATATATACCCCATTTTACTGGCAAGTTTTTTTGCTATTTCCTCCCCCTGGCAACCGGGCTGTCTTGAAATTGTTACTATCATCAGAAACCTCCCTAATTAATAATGTGCTGTATAACTATTTATAAGAAAAAGCTCTATGCTCTAAAATTAAGCATTGGGCGGATATAAATCAAGGAAAATGAAGTGAGAGAAGGGATTCTCCCACACTGCATTAATTGTGTTACAGATGAATCTATTCTACTAATCCATAATTTCACAATTGCCGATACCCAAAAAACTCCGTATATTACAACCATGACTAAAACAATCAGGATAACACTTATGATCTCATTATTTCTTTTGGCAGCACCCCTTTTCAGCAATACCAGCAACTACTCGGATAAAAATCAACTTAAAGGATCCAGCAGTCCATATCTACTGCAGCATGCAGATAACCCAGTTCATTGGCTTCCCTGGGGAGATGAGGCTTTTGCAGAAGCCAGGCGTCTGGACAGGCCCATTTTAGTTTCTATTGGTTACAGTACATGTCATTGGTGTCATGTAATGGAACACGAAAGTTTTGAAGACCCAAATACAGCTTCCATTATGAACAATTATTTAATTACCATAAAAGTGGACAGGGAACAGCTTCCGGGAGTGGATGCTTTTTATATGGAAGCAGCCTCACTTATGGGAGGAAGTACCGGCTGGCCTTTAAATGTATTTATTGATCATGAAGGAAAACCATTTTATGCCGGAACTTATTTTCCAACAGCAAACTGGCAGAATTTAATTAGAAGGGTGGATGAGCTCTGGACAACTCAAAGAGATAAATTATATGAATCCGGGGATGCTTTAACAAATGCAATTCAGACCTCCTCTTCAAGATCAGCCGGTAGTTTATCACTTTTGGACTTTACTGCAGAAAATGGTAAATTAGTAACAGCAGATTACCTAAGCTCGTTAATTTCCAGATTTGATAAAGAATATCCAGGTTTCCCCTCTCCCCAGGACCCTCAGTTTCCACCGACTTCCTCCCTCTCATTTTTACTGGAATATCCTGATGTTCGTGGAAGAGATATGGCCGAACAAATTCTGGAAACCATGCAGAATTCAGGTCTCCATGACAGAGTCGGGGGAGGGTTTCATAGATATACCACCGACCTTGCCTGGAGAATACCTCATTTTGAAAAAATGCTTTATGACAATGCACAGCTAATGGCGCTTTATTCCAGGGCTTCAGTAATATTTGATCGAAGTGATTTTCTTCAAACAGCAATAGATATTGGTGATTATTTAATTAGGGATATGAAGGTTTTTAATAGTAATGGACAATTTTCAGGTTTTGCTACTGCAGAGGATGCAGATGATCCGGAAGGTGAAGGAGCATTTTATGCATGGTCACCTGAGGAAATTAAACGACTACTTCCAGGTGATATTGCAGAACAACTGATAAATTATTGGGATATAAAGGCCTTTAATGGTGAAAGGACTCATGAACCTGTAACTGGTTGGATACCGTATTCTCTGGGTAGTGTTGAAATGAATAATGCTGTTCCTGATCGATCTCTGTATCGGAATATTCTGCTTAATTCCCGCAATAAAAGGCCCAGACCCGGGAGGGACTATAAGGTTCTGACAGATTTGAATGGACTGGTTTTGGAAGGTTTCTCTATGCTTGCCAGAGTATCCGGGGAGCCCAGGTTTATCAGTGAAGTAAACAATCTCTCAACTTTTCTTGTTAATAGATATAAAAGTGAGGGAGTTGTTCGCAGTTCCGGTATTGCACCGTATATTACAGATTATGCTTATATGATAACAGGTTTTACAGCTGCTTATCCTGTGTTGGAGGATCCCTTATTAATAGAACTGGCTGAAAAAATATCTGCAAAGGCTGTTGAAGATCTGTCTACAGGCTTAGGGTCTTTTTATTCGAACCCCAAAGGGAGTCTTAACCTCCCTGTTCGCAAGGTGGACTCTTTTGATACTCAGGTTCCTTCTGGTCTTAATTCACTGGCTCTTGGATTTGCCAGACTGTACGGGATTACTGGTAATGAAAGTTATAAAACCAGAGTGGATAAAATATTGGAATCTCAAAAAAAACTTATGCTGTCATACCCCGGGGCATACTCTACACTTTTAAGAGCAAATCTACTTTTAAACAAAGAATGGCATATTGTCCTTGCTGGTAATTCTAATTTGCAGGTTTATGATCAGTTGAAGAATAAACTTTTAAGTACCCTTGGATCTGATTATTTAATTATCACTGCAAAAGGTAATGGGAATGAATTCTGGTCATTGCTGGAGGGGAGGAAAGAACTTTCAGAGCCTCAGGTCTTAATCTGCAATGACAGCTCCTGTCTTCTCCCTGTTTATTCCATTGCTGAACTTGAACAGAGGTTAGTGGAAGCAGGGATTTTGCCCTAGAAGTTTTTATCATTGACATCTGGTTTCAGGGGAGTAGAATAAAATAATGAGACTTCCTGCTGAACTAAATCGGAGGTTTATATGAGAAAAAAGTTTTTTATTATTTCAATTTTAGTTTTTGTTACTTCTTTTGCATCAGCCCAAACTGTAGACTCTGTTATAGAAGAGTTGATTACCGATCTGACACTTAACTTCAAGGCGGAAAATCCTGATCTTGTTTTTCGACCGAACATAGCAGTTGTCCCGTTTGCGGATAACTCTCCCAATGCTAAAAAATATGAGGTGGGACCTGCATTAACCGCACTTGTTGAATCGAAAATGGAGAGGTCAATAATTTTCAGTCTTGTAACGGATATGTTAAGGGATAAAATGATTGATGAAATTAATTTTTCACTTTCCGGTCTGGCTGAATCGGATAGTCTGGAACCAGGACAAATTGAAGCCATTGATTATTTTCTTACAGGTCAGGTTACTGAACTGGGTTCCGATTTCCTTCTTAGCCTTCGTCTTGTAGATGTAGAATCAGGAAAGGTTGCAGATGCTGTTGATCAGAAAATACCGAAAGATGAGGTTTTTGAAACATCAGAAGCATACACATCGGCCTATGTTAGTCCTTATGGTATTGGTATTGAGTTTGCTCTTTCACCCTGGGCCTATTTATATGGTGATATGGTGGATATTGAGGGTCAGCCCTCTGAATATGGATATTTTAGAATTGCATTAAACTACCGGGTTAGAAAATGGCTGGTAGCCTGGGGAGGATTAGACTTTTCTCCCGGAGGTATGCGCTTTGAAAATACACATGAAACTGGTATTGAATATACAGAGGCTGATTTTGAAAATATTTCAGGTACTCTCCCACTAAATAGTTCCTACGGGTACAGTAAGGACAGGTCGGATTTTTTTTCACTGCTTTTAGGAGCAGGTTATGTATTTAACATTACAAAAACATTCAATGTAACCCTTGGAGCAGAATTAAGTATGTCCCAGACATACCTTGTTCAAGCTTATAATCTTCCTGCCGTCAGTGATGACTCAGACACAGTGGGAGAGCATATTATACGTTCCAGTGATATTTCTTTATGGACTGTTACACCCATGATAAAACTTCAGTATTTTATAACTCCAAGGCTTGCCATTCATTCTGATTACGGATTTAAATATCAGTTTTCGGAGAGTAACGCAAGTTACTATACTTTTCAGGATGGAGTGTATTATGGAACAGATGCTCCAATAACAGAACTTTATAATCTTGATCCCTCAAAGGATCCGGAAGGAAGGGAGCATTCTACCGATCTGACAGGTCATACTATATCTTTTGGGTTTGGATTATATTTTTAAACAACTATAATCTTCCAATAATTTCTTCCGATACTGTAACAAAACTTGTCGGAGAAATTTATGATTAAAAGATTTTTGTTACTTATACTGATTTTTTGTCTTCCATTTTTACTTTTTGCAGAAACAGTATTACTTTATACAATAAGTGAAGCAGATGTAGTGGATGAAGAGCAGTTTGGTGACTTGATTGAAAGTGCAGTAATGAATGAATTCTTTGATGCAGGCCATATTGTCTTTAATGCATCTGTTGTTGGTGCAGAACCGGAGATAGGGCTTGATCATTATAAAGAACCTGCTTCTATGCAACTGGCTAAAGCTGGTGGAGCTGCATTTTTATTGGAAGTAAGTTTGGTGTACAGTGAAGTAAAGGGGAGAAATTTTCCTGGATACGCTGAGTTCCGGCTGATTGAGGTCTTTAGCGGAGATATGATAAAAGAAGGCTTCGTAAATATCGATAACAAGTGGATAGATGAAGGTGATCTGGAAGATGGGCTTACAGCCATGGGTCTTAGTGTTGCTAGTTATGCGCTCACTTTTTTGTAATTTCCTCTCAGCTAAGGTAATAATCTTTCCGATAATAGAACTGGAGGACTTAAGTTATGGGTCTGAGGGCAATGAATGTATTATCTAAAGTTACTATCGCAGTATTTATAATAGCAGCTACGTCCGTTTATGCTGGTTCTGTTTGGGATGGAAGTGTCTCTACAGCCAGATACGGGTATCTTCCTCAAACAGGTATGTTTGCTGCTTCAAATGCATTTTCAAAAAATTCCAAAGTAACTGTTACTAACCCAACCACAGGTAAAGCAGTAGATGTAATAGTTATTGAGAGACTGGAAGATAATAATCTTTTCCTGGTTCTTTCTTCTGAAGCTGCAGAGTCTATAGGAATTGGGTATGGAGATATTTTTTATGGAAATATTTCTGAGCAGGATAATACTAATCCTCTTAGAGAAGAAGAGCTTCCTTATAATCCTGACCCGGATGTTAATCCATCAGCTGCCTCTGAGAACTATTCTGAGCTGGCTTTAATTCAAAATTATATAGACAATGAACTTGGAGGATCTGATGATACTTTACTGGTTTCCAATGTAGCTGATCCCATTGAAGTAATTCCCGAATCTACAGATTCAGAGCCTTTTAAAGAACCGGAACTTGTTGAAATTACAATTCCGGATGAATCTTCAGTTGAAGTTATTGAGAAACCAGAGGTAGAAGAACTTGTAGAAGATCCTGAAATAATAGAAGAAGATATTCCTTCTGTGGATAATATGCCTATGGAAGAGATCTATATTAGTGAACTAAAAGATACTCTTCCAGCTCCTGAACTGGTTGAAGCGGCTCCGGACTCTGAAGATTCGGTCCCTGAGCTTGTCATGGGGGTTGAAGAAGATATTCCTGTTATTATAGGCATGAGTGCAGATGTTCCTGTTCGTGTTGCACCTGCAGATGTAAGAGGGGTTCTGCCCGAACTTCCTGTACCTGAAACTGACTTTCCTGTTTTTACATCTGTGGATACAGGTGTTGTTGAAGAGCTTTTAAATGGAGTTCCTTCTGTTCAATTGCCGGAGCTTCCAATAATTGAGTTGGAAATTGTAGAAGAAGAAATACCTATAGCTGTAACTATGGCTGATGATATAGTTCCACTTGAAGATCTTGAAGAAATAACTTATCTTCTTCCGGACTTAGTTAAACCAGGTAATGATGATATCCCTGATATTGCTGCATTATCTACAGATGAACCTGAAACTGAACATGTAATTACTATGGAGATTGCGGATCCTGAAATTATTATCCCTGAGGAAGAGATAGTTATTTCTGATGATTTGGAATTACCAGCTGACCTGGAAATGGAAGTTGAAGTTGTCCTTGAACCTTCAGACCTAAGACCTCCTGTTCTTCCGGATGAAACTGAAATAGTAGAAACGGAGGATTTTGCTCCTGTTGTTGAAGTCGAAGTCATTCCTGATTCTACTATTACAGAACCTGTTGAAGTTGCAGAAAATTATAATGTAACAAGAGTTCTTGCAGAAGGATCCTATTATTTACAGATTGGAGTATATAGAGAACAGTATTCTGCTCTTGATCTGGCCGGTCGCCTGGGAGGTACTTATCCTGTTACTGTTCTGGTTTCTGAAAATATGGATATTCTAAACTACAAGGTTATGGTTGGCCCTCTGGGGCAGGATGAGAGTGGGGCGGTCCTCTACAGTTTTAAATCAACTGGATATCCTGATGCATTTTTACGAAAAGGCTTATGATGTAATATGATTAAACATGAATTAACCAAGGAGATCAGAAAACTTTCTGATCTCCTTTCTTTATACCAGAATGCATACTATATAAATAATAAACCTCTGGTCAGTGATCTTGAGTATGACCGTTTATATGACAGGTTATTAATTTTAGAGCAGAAAAATCCTGATCTGGTATTTCCCGGTTCTCCTTCTATGAGGATCGGGTCCGACCTTGCAAAAGATATTCCCGAAGTAACCCATACTATTCCAGTTTTAAGTCTGGATAAGGGATACTCAGTCGAGAGTATAAGAGACTGGATGGATAAAACAATTTCCAGGGCTGGAAGTAATCTGTCCTTTGTAGTTGAAGAAAAAATAGATGGAGTTTCTATTGTTCTTTATTATAAAAACGGCATTCTGGATTTAGCTGCTACAAGGGGTAATGGTAGTGTAGGAAATGATATTACAGATAATGTCAGAACAATTAAATCTGTACCCCTTCGTCTAACAGAAGCTGTTGATATAGTTGTGAGGGGTGAAATTTTTCTACCACTTGCAAAATTTGAAAATCTAAATTCTCTCCAGGAAATCCCTTTTGCCAATCCCCGGAATTTAACTGCAGGAACATTAAGAAGAAAAAAGAGTATTGATGTAGCTGCTGTTCCTTTGGATATATTTATTTATGAGGGCTTCCTTGATAAAGGAGATATGAGTCATATTGAAATACTGGGGTATTTAAAAAAACTTGGGTTTAAAGTAAGTGATTCTCTTGGAGTTTTTTCGAGTTTTCCAGATACAATTTCCAATATTAATTCCTCATGGTTTACCGGAGGTTTTGATTCTCTTTCCGCTTATGTTGAAAAGCAAACTAAGGAGAGACCAAATCTTTCTTATGAGATTGATGGACTGGTGATTAAAGTTAATGAAACAGATGTAAGGAATTCTCTTGGATTTACAGGCCATCATCCAAGATGGGCTATTGCGTATAAATTTGAATCTCCTGAGGGAACCACAACTATTAAAGGGATTGATATACAGGTCGGACGAACCGGCAGGATTACTCCTGTAGCCAGGATCGTACCTGTTCTTATTGGTGGTTCAACTATTTCCAATGTAACTCTTCATAATCAGGATTATATAAATTTACTCGAACTTTCTATTGGAGATACTGTAAGCGTTTCAAAAAGAGGAGATGTTATTCCTGCTGTAGAGAGAGTTGTCGATAAAAATGAAAAGGGTAATACTGTCTGGCAGATACCTCCTTTTTGTCCCTCCTGTAAAGATAGCTTAATAAAAAAAGGAGCCCATCTATTTTGTAACAATCCCCAATGTCCGGATCAGATTAAAGCAAAAATATTCTTTTTCCTGGGGAAAAATCAGATGGATATTGATAATTTTGGTCCCGAAACTGCAGATTTTTTAATTGAACAGAATTCTATAAACAGAATTCCGGATATCTACAGTTTTAATTACAATAGTCTGGAAGGAGCGACCGGATTTGGCTCTAAAAAGATAAAACTTATTACAGATGGAGTCAGTCAGAGTATTAATCAACCCTATAGAAGAGTTCTTCCTTCTTTAGGTATACCTGAACTGGGAAAGAAAGCTGTGGAATTGCTGATCAATGCAGGTTTTAGGGATGTGGATGATCTTATACAAATTGCTTTGGAAAAGGATATAGAAAAACTTGTATCAATAAAAGGAATTGGTGAACGCACAGCAGAAATTGTTATATCTGAGTTTTCTTCAAAAATAATTCTGGATTTAATCAGCGATTTAAAAAGTGCCGGTTTAAATTTCAGAGAAGAAGAAGTTTCTGATAAAGATCTGCTTCCACAGGTTTTTAGTGATCAGATTTGGTGTATTACCGGAAGTTTCGAAAACTTTAAACCACGATCTCTTGCAGGGGATGAAATAACAAAGAGAGGTGGAAAAACAACAACCAGTGTAACCGGTAAAACTAATCATCTTCTTGCAGGTGATTCTGCAGGTAGTAAGCTTACAAAAGCACAGAATTTGGGTACGAACATTGTTTCAGAAAATGAGTTTATGGAGATGTTAAAAATTAATGGATAATTCAGTAGAAAGTCTAAGAGCAAAGGGATATGGAGTTATTCCACCTGAACAATATTTAAGTGACATGGAAGAAGATTTTATTTTTATATGGAAAAAAATCAGTCCCTTTACAATGACTTCAGTAGAGAGGAGCTATTCTTTATTTAAATCGGTGGAATATGTAGTTAAAAATAAAATCTCCGGAGACTTTGTTGAGTGTGGTGTATGGAAGGGTGGTTCCTGCATGCTAATAGCTATGGCTTTAAAACTATTTGGGGATACTGATAGAAAGATATATCTTTATGATACTTTTGAGGGGATGCCGGAGCCAACCAAAGAGGATGTTATTTCCTGGAACGGCAGAAGTGTTCTTGAAAAATGGGAAGAGGATAAATCCGGTTCTAAAGATAACTTTGGTTCCTGGGCTGTGGGATTGAAAGAAGTCAAAGCTAATATTTCAAGTATCAGTTATCCTGAAAATAATTTTATATTTGTTCCTGGAGATGTTGAACTGACTCTAAAAGAAGTTAAACCTGATATTATAGCACTTCTACGTCTTGATACTGACTGGTATGCTTCCACAGTGGAAGAACTTGAGATTCTATACCCGTTATTAGTAGAAAAGGGTGTTATAATTATAGATGACTATGGGCATTTTGACGGGGCTCGTAAGGCTGTGGATGAGTACTTTCAAAACAGAATAATATTACTAAATCGAATTGATTATACAGGAAGGATTGGTGTTAAGCAAAGCTGAATAAGTATTTGTAAAACAATCCTGAATCTTGACCAATTCTGTAGTATTATTCTATTATCCTAGTTTATGCATATCTGACAATCCCTATGAAAAGGAGTTTTTGTGAAGAGAATACTAATTTTATCAATACTGATATTTACAGTGGTATTTGGTATCAGTGCTGAGGGAAATCCCACCATAGCTATTATGGATGTAGCTGCCACTAATACGAGTGATGTAAAATCCCAGGTAATATATGAATATATAGTTGATGTTATTAACAGAGCCAACAGGTATACAATTGTTGAACGTGCAGCTTTACAGGAAGCATTAAAAGAGTTGGAGATCTCTTATTCCGGTATGGTAGATGACAGTACTGCAGCTCAAATTGGTAAGCTGGTTGGTGCAAAATTTATGCTTATTTCAAATTTGATAGTAGATGAAGGAATTACATATTTATCGGCACGAATTGTATCTGTAGAAACCAGCCAGGTAAGTGAAACTGCTATGCTCCAGATGGAAGAAGATGAATATATAGCATCGCTGGCAAACAGAACAATATCACAATTATTAGGTATGTCTTCAGAAAAATCAGAGACTGGAGCTGAGTCTGAAAGTGGAAAAGAAGCTGATGATGAATCTGTAGAAAAGGATGAGACCTCAGGTTCCGAAGGTGCAGAAGAGGAAACAGTTCTTTCAGATAGTTCAGGAATCAGTATAACAATTGGAGCTATGGGTATACTCCCTTTTGAGAAAGAAGGTGAGGAGATATTTGAGACAGGTTATGGATTTAAAGTTGATCTTGATTATAAGCTAAAAAAGATGAGAACCAATGGCTTGATTCTTGGTATTGGTACAGGACTGTTTTTTAATTCCTCAACAAGTGATGTCCTCTATCCATTTGATTTAATTAGCTTTCCTCTTATGCTGAATTTAAAGTATAGATTGGTAATGGGTCGCCTTTTTATTACAGCTAAGTTTGGCGGTGGTGCAACATATAATATGTTTACTTACACCAAAGATACTCCGGTAGATGTGGACTCAACACTATCTTCCCTGAATGCTGCTGTAATTCCAGGTTTATCTGCGGGATATAAACTGTCTGATAAAATTGGATTGAGTCTGTTTGCAGATGGCTCAATGACTTTCTATCCTAACCAGCCGTATATAACAGTAAATGCCGGTCTGGCTGTTGATATTAGTTTGTAGGATATAAGGAGATAAACAATGAATAAAAAAATAATAACATTTTTAATAATTATTTCAGTTCTACTGATGGTTTTCGCAGCCTGTACAGAGATTGATCCTCTGGGGGTGGCTAATGGTGTTCCCGAAGGGTATGACCCGGATGCAGTTGTGGATAATGACTGGATTTATTTTGTTGAAGAAACTACTGTCAGTCGAATACGCCTGGATGGTACTGAGGTTGAGAGTGTTTTTACTTTATCTTTTGTATATACAGCAAAAATTCAGCTCGATCCTGTTCGACAAAAAATATATGTATTAAACCAGGATCCTGCATTGGATGATTCAATATATGAGTATAATCTTGATGGTTCTGGTGAACAGCTTATTTTTGCTCAAGCTGGTATAGATACTATTTGGGATATGACAATTGATCATATAAATGGAATTTTATATTTTACTCATAGGAATGGAATAAAGAGTATCAACCTTAACAATCTTGCACTGACACCAGTCGATATTTTTTCAGGTGCCCTGGTATTTAATACTAATACTGTATATGTAACTCCAGATTATAAGGGTGGTGTCTATTATTTTTCAGCAAATTTCATCTATAAAGTACTCACTATAGGTTCATCTGAAGTTTTACCACTGTCACCTGCTCCAGTAATAGAGTATGGTGGTTTTAGTTATAATATTGCTGAAGATTCCCTATATTATTTTGATTCTAATGATTGGATTCGTAAGCTCCCTATAGGATCGGGTAATGCAATAGATGTTGCTCAGACCTCTGTAGATATGAATGGTAATATGGTTGTATATCAGCCTGATAATAAAATTTACTTTTATGATCACAATGGAGATGCAATGCCTTTTATAATTTATAGTATTAATATGGATGGAACTGGACAAAGTCCTGTACATACTATTAATTATGGAATTATAGGAATTAGTGCTTTTGATGTTCTTGCCAAATAAATCTTAGCTTTAATGATAATTCAGCTGCCTGGTTAATATTGATCAGGCAGTTTTTTTCTTTAGCCCCGAAGGGGTGTCATCTTTTCGAACGCAGGGTGAAGCCCTTCGTTGAAACTCACCATATAAAGCTCTTCTCCTTACGATGCCTACACTATCTCTTCTCCTATAATCCCCCTTAGGAGTATCTTTACTTTTTTATCTAATCATTTAAGATCCTGATTCTGTCTATTAGGGAAGTATCTTCTTATCAGGGGCATGGGGCTCCACCCCATGCCGGGAGATATGACACCCCTGGATGCATGGGCGAGCAGGAAGCTTGCTTCCGACCAGCCCCTTCGGGGCTGAGATCTTATGAGGGGTTGTAGATGTAGTTACTAAAAAATATTCTCTATCTCCTGGGCCTTACCTAACTTCTAATCCCTCCCCCGGACATCCCCTGTAATCTTAATATCACATCGTCAATTACAGTTCTGTACTGGGGGTAGCGGATGTTTAATCTTTTTAAATAGCCCTGCTCCTGTTTAATCCTATCCTGTTTTACAGTAGGAAGAAAAGAAAGCAGAAATGTTTCATCCATTTCAGAAAAGTAGAGCATACAAATAGCAATTTCTCTGTCAGATATACGCATAAGTATGTTCTGTATATTGGCATGAGTACCCTTATGGAGAAGGTCTGCAAGAACCTTATCAGGAGTGTTCATTATTAATTAATAAAACCTATTCCTCCACCGGCATTTATATAGTAGTTTTCCATTGAACTGAATTCTCCTGATATAATTCCTGTTATAAATATACCTGTTCCAGGAATAAGCCAGTTAAGTTCAACACCTGCAGAAAGGGGATTGTCACTGTTAATGTCTAAATTATAAGGTGTTATCCTTACTGCTGTGGATATTCCCAGCATTGCTGGCCCAATGTCCATGAGAACAGCTGCACGACCATATCCCCAGGTGTAAAATCCAGGATCATAATCTGTTCCATCGTAGGATATTCTAAAAGGTGAGAGTATAAGTTCCGGAGTAACTATCAGTGTCACCGGTGAAAGTGATACAGACATAGATAATCCTGCAGATAAACCTGTAAAATTAGTATATCTGTCTGTATAGTGATTATTCTGATAAGATCCCTTTAAATACCAGGACATATCTCCGATTTTTGTGTCAAAAATAATACTTTTAACAGAGCCTGAGAGAAAATATGATTCAGAAGTTTCAGGCATTATAACTATACCTGCCTGTCCGACAATTTCCAGTTTATCTGTTGGAATAATCCTTGCACTTGCTGCAAAAGGAAATCTGTAAGTGTCTTCACTAATGTGCCCAAATGTACTTACTGCCATTTGAAAACTTTCCCTCGGAAGTGTGTCCGGTGCCGGGCAGAACATTGTTCCACTCGTACCGTTAAGTGTAGTTCTCATACGAATAACAAGACTGCTGTCAATGGTAATGTATGTTTCTTTTTTGGATAAATTATTACCATTCATATCTTTTCCGGAAATTTCCACCCTGTAGATTCCATCAGGCATCAGTTTGCCGTAATCGTCTTTACCATTCCATACAAAAGACTGATTCCAGTCGTCAAAATATGGAAAAGTATTTCTAAGAATCTGTTTCCCCCGATCAGTAAAAATAAGAAGTTCCCCTGTTCCGTATGTGCTTACTTCAAAGGACATCTTACTTTCCCCAAGGCCTGCAGGGTTTGCCGGATTAAATGCCTTTCTACTTAAAAACAGACCTGAAATATTAAAAACAGATGGTATCATTTTAATACTTATAGAACTTGTTTTATTATCATATATAGTAACATTCTGCTGCCATGAATCATAACTAAAGAGTTCTGCTGTTATAAGATGGTTCCCTATCTGAAGTTCATTCATACCTACATATAAATTATCCCACCCCGTAGAAATCTCTGCATTTTCCGGGGACACAGAAATATTTAAAAATCCGGTAACCGGTTCCAGATTAATATTCAAAGAGACACTATCCCCCTCTGTATAATTTACCCATTCTGTTGTTGTGTAGTAACCATCTATTTCCACTGTAATTCTATAATTACCGCTATTCAGATTTTCTGTTAAAGGAGATATTCCTGCATAGGAATCATTAATATATACATCAGCACGTGAAGGATTTGTTCTAATGGTAAGACCCGGGTCTTCCTCCTCCTCTTCTTCTTCATTTGAAGCAGTCATAGAGTCAGATTCTGCTGTATCTTCAAAAAGACTTCCTTTGGATGTCATACAACTTGTCCCGGAAAGTACTAAAATTATAACAAAAAGTAGCGGAATTATAAAATTTAATGTTTTCATAATAAAAGTATCCTTCAGATTATTAGAAAAAGCAATAGGAGCTTGTGTTGTCTCAGATTTTAGGATAATTTGCCGATAGAAGTATTGAGGGAGTATTAATAGATTTTAGTATGGCGAGACAGAAAAACATTGAGAATAAAATAGGATTTCTATCAAAGATAACAGGTAGTTTTAGTTCTTTTTACAGAAATTTAAGTAAAGATAACTTATCCAGAATAATAATTGCAGTTTTACTGGTAATTTTTGTCGGTGGTGGACTGGTTTTTTTTATTGAAACCGGAAGTAATGGAGAGTTTACCCGGTTTGTTGATTCTTTATGGTGGGGCGCAGTAACAATTACAACTGTAGGATATGGAGATATGGCTCCGGTTTCCAATGCAGGCAGAATGATTGCTGTTATGATGATGTTTGGAGGAATTGTTCTTACATCCATTTTTTCCGGTACTATTGCCAGTATATTTGTTGATAGAAAGATTAAGGAGGGTAGAGGCTTGCAGGAAGTAAATCTACGTAATCATACGATAATTTGCGGTTGGAATAGGAACGCAGCAGGAATAATAGAAAGTTTCTCAGCCCTCTCTAAGGATAAAAAAATAACATTGTGTCTTATTAATGAGATGGATGCGGAAGAGTACCAGATGCTCAAAGTCAAGCATCCGGAACTTGATATAAAGTTTGTAAAAGGGGATTTTTCAAGTGAAAAGATCCTGAACAGAGCTTCTGCTTCCAATGCCAAAGCAGCTATTTTTATTCCGGATATATCCGGAAGCAACACAATGGAAAATGCTGATGAAAGAACAATTCTTTCGGTATTGGCAATTAAATCTATTAATACAGATATTACTACTTGTGCTGAGGTCTTGAAAAAAGAAAATGAAGGGCATTTGAAAAGAGCAAATGTGGATTCAATAATTGTCAGTGGTGAGTTTTCAGGGTTTCTTCTTTCCAGTGCTTCTGTCTCTGAGGGAATTCCGAAATTTGTAAAAGAGATGCTTGATGTAGAGTCAACCAAATCTATTCATCAGGTCTCGATTCCAGGCAGTCTTGTAGGAAAAACTTTTTTGGAATTATCAGAATATTTCCTTAAAAATAATAAGGGAATTGCTGTTGGAATTATGTCTGAAGAGAAAAAAATGAGTCTCGAAGATATGCTTTCAGATGATTCTTCCAGTATTGATGCTTTTATAAAACGTAAATTCCAGGAAGCTGAAATTAATATTGGAGAACAGCAGGAACAGGGCATAGATATTCAGATAAGTCCTTCTCCTGATTATCATATTAAAGAAACAGATTCACTGTTTATACTGGGAACAGGGGCATAAAGAGGAAATTATGGCTAAGAAGAAAAATAGTAAAAAAGGTGTAGATGCGTTAAAGAAGGTTGCCATACTTTCGGATTTGACTGATAAAGAGCTTGATCATATTCTGGAAATATCACAAATAATTGAAGTACCAGTAGATGATATTATAATGACCGAAGGTGAAGTAGGAAGTACCATGTATTTTTTTGTAAATGGGGAAGTAAAAGTTAGTAAAAATCTAACCCTTAAAATTGGCAAAAAGGGTTTTGGATCTGCAGAAAAATCCATGGTTAAATTAAAAGCTGAACATGTTTCTTTTTTTGGAGATATGGCAATGTTTCAGGATGAACCTCGAAGTGCCACAATAACTGCTTCTACGGATTGTACTCTGTATGAGATAAGCAGAGACAGTTTTACTGAATTTTGTACTGATTTTCCGGACCAGGGAGTTAAGGTTCTCCAAAGAATAGCATCCACAATGTCCGGTCGTGTTAGAAAAGGTAATGAAGATATTCTAAAACTTACAACTGCATTAAGTCTGGCCCTATCAAAATAAGGGAGATTATTGGTTTGAATAAATTATTATTGCTATTTTTACTTTTACTAATAATTTCTGGTAATATTTTTACCCAGGAAATGTTTTCTGAGGTTCCTGATCATTTTAGGGATATTGTTCTTGGTATGTCTATGGAAGATGCACAGAAAGAAATCTCTTCAGATGGTAATTTTAATTATCGTGGGAGTCAGGATCTGAGTATTCTTAGAAGGCCTAATGAGTCTCTAATTGAATGCAGAGGTTATGATTTTATAGACAGAGCTTTTTTTCAATTTAAAGATGATAAACTATATTCAATAACAATTCTTTTTAACAAGGAACTACTGGATTATTTTTCACTCTTTACTACTTTGAGTGGGAAGTATGGAAACCCGGATAATCTTAATCCTGAAAAATCTGTATGGGAATCTGAAAAAACTTCCCTGGTATTAGAGCGCCCTCTTCAGATAAAATATTTGGATAAAAAGATATTCGAAGGAATAATAAGTGCTGCCAATATTTCTCAATCTCTTTCAGAACTTTCAAGGGAACAGTTTCTGGAGCAGTTTTAAACAGTTGACTTTTAGTATTGGTATCATTATGATACTGGTATGAGTTCAATACATGTTCGGGACATAAATGAACAAACACTAACTTCACTAAAACGGCTTGCAAAAAGACATCATCGTTCGCTTCAGGGAGAGTTGCATTTTATTCTGGAGAAGGCTTCTGAATTTGACAGAGAAGATATCATGGATGAAGAACTGAATATTATTACAGTCAGTTCACATCTGAACACAAATTGGAGCAGGGAAGAAATCTATGACCCCGACGGCAGGTGAAATATTTTTTATTGATACGAATGTGCTTCTTACTGCAACAGATAATACCAGAAAACACCATTTTAAAGTGAAAAAACTTTTTAAAAGTGCAATAAAAGCCGGATTTCATCTGGCATTCTGTGGTCAGGTGATCCGTGAATATCTGGTTGTTGCTACACGTCCGGTGGATGTCAACGGTTTTGGGCTTTGTCCGGGAGATGCTGTTCATAATATTATGGAATTTCAGAAATTATTGGTTACATATGATGAAAAAAAGACAACTGCAGAATCTCTGCAGCATCTGGTTGTTAAATATCTGCTGAAAGGTAAGCGAATCCATGATGCAAACATTATAGCTACTATGAAAACTCATGGTATCAAATATTTAATAACAGATAATTCAGCTGATTTCAAATGTTTTGAGGATATTGAAACGTTCAAAATCAATGAAACTCTGGAAATAATAAAATGAAATCTTTTTAACTTTATGCTCAATTTCTGGTTTCTTTGTTCTACGACCTAATATCAGTAATCAGTAATCAGTAATCAGCCCCGGAAGAACTATTTTATCTCCCACACTAACACCTGATCTTTCAAAAGACCCTTTTGGAAGTTCCAGAGCATATCGAACAGAGTGAGTTGAGTTTACAGGGGTCAGAGATTCTGGTTTCATATGGTGTATCTCTTTAATCGTTCCATCTTTGGATATGAATGCTATTGACAGTGGAACAAGGGTGTTTTTCATCCAGAAGCTGAGTTTTCTATCCTCTTTATAAAGAAAAATCATACCTTGATCAGGTTTAAGTTCCTTTCTGTTCATTAACCCTAATGATTGTTCCTCTTGTGTTACAGCTACTTCAATATGGTAGACATCCTGTCCTACAGTAATAGATACAAGTGCTTTATCTTCCGAACATCCTGTAAGCATAATAAATGAAAAAGCTGTAATTATAAAAAATTGTTTCATTATATCTATCCCCTGGATTATCACTGGTTGCTGAGTGTTTTTGCTCCTAATCGGTCACTGAGTGCGACGAAGTCGTATATCGAAGTGATCGAAGTAACTGTTAACTTACAATACTTATAGATTCTATAACCTGAGCTTTGATGGGTCTGTTTTCTTTTTCCGGTGGCGCTGTTTTAACAGACGCTATTGAATCCAGAACGTCGTATCCTTCCAGTAAATTGCCAAAGGCAGCATACTTCCCGTCCAGCTTGTGTGCATCCTTATGTACTATAAAAAACTGTGTGCCTGCACTGTTAAAATCATCATCTCTGGCCATAGAAATTGTACCACGGGCATGGTCGAGACCTGTATCATAACCATTTTCTGTAAACTCTCCGGTTATTGTAAAATCTGTCGGACACATGCAGGTGTTGTCCTGTGAACCACCCTGGATAACATAATCTCTGACTACACGGTGAAATGTAAGACCATCATAAAACCCTTTTTTTATAAGAGAGATAAAATTATCAACAGTTAAAGGAGTTTTTACCGGAAACAGCTCAAAAAGCATTTTCCCACCATTTTTCATCCTGATCAATATTTGCATGTTTATTCCTTAAAGAAAGCCGCCTTTCATAAATGGAAGGCGGCTTCAATTGTGACATAAATGCCAGTTGTTATACTTATATCATTTTTCGATATATGCACCAGAAAGATACATGTTATTTAATGGTGTGATATACCAGCCTTTTACATATGGGGCCATCATTTTTGGAGATGAACGAAAGTAAAGTGGAATTAACGGCATATCAGCCATTAAAACATCATCTGCTTTTCTCATCAATTCCATTGCTTTTGCCGGGTCTGTTTCACTCTGTGCTTTTTTTACAAGAGTATCGTATTCAGCGCTGGCATATCCTGAATTATTCATGCCGCCATCGCTAAGTCTTAATGGGAAGAATGTCATTGGGTGCATATAATCTGCGCCCCATCCCATAGCACCAACATCATATTTCAGAGCCTGGATATTTTCATAATATACAGCCCACTCTTCTGTGGAGACATTTACTTTAATTCCCAGGTTTTCCTGCCACATTTGCTGCATAGCTTCAACAATATTCTTAACAGTTTCGTTGGTGTAATAACTTAGTTCCAATGTTGGAAAGCCTTCAGCATTGGGATATCCTGCTTCAGCAAGCATAGCCCGGGCACCTGCAACATCAGCTGTTGCTGACAGTCCGTAATTAGACCGTCCTTCATCATATGCAACTCCGTCAACTGAATAGCCCGGAGCAATAAGGCTGAATGCCGGTTCATCTGTGGACTGGAGAACATTTTCGATAAGAGCAGTACGATCCAGAGCCATTGAAAGGGCAAGACGAACTTTTGGATTATCATAAGGTGCTTTGGAGCAGTTTATTTCATAGTATGTAGTTCCATAGGAAGGAATTATCTGCAGTGCATCACTTCCAGCTTTCAGGCTGGGCAGGTCGGCAGAGGGAACTTCCCACTGTCCGTCAATGTCACCCTTATCCAATGCAACAAGAGCTGTTGATGGATCGGGGATAAAACGGAAGTTAAGTTTTTCAAGTTTAACATTAGCTGCATTCCAGTAATTTTTGTTTTTAATAAGTTCGTAACCTTCTCCAAATGAAATTTCTTTCATTGTAAAAGGACCATTGGAAACAAAGGTTTCAGCAGATAGAGTCCATCTGTCACCATTGGCAGTTACTGTAGCCTCATTTACAGGGCTGTATACCCACATACCGAGAATCCCAATGTAATAAGCTGTAGGTTTTAAGAGAGTAATCTCAAGAGTAAGCTTGTCTACAGCTTTAATGCCTACTGAATCTGCATTAGCTGTTCCTTCATAGTACTCTGCAGCGCCGGAAATATAGTTGGTAAGCATTCCTGTGTACTGTGCGCCTAAAGCAGGATCCAGGACTCTAAGATAAGAATAAACAAAATCATTTGCCGTCAGGGAAGACCCATCCGACCATTTCAGATTGTTTCTCAGTTTGAAGGTGT
>DAOWEB010000388.1 GCA_030638735.1 Spirochaetaceae bacterium | reverse complement strand
ATTTTTTTACGAAATTGATCAGTTGTTTTTATACCTGAAGTCTTTAGTTTTAAAAACTGGTATATAAGGTATTCAATAATTTTATTAAAAGCCTTTGGAAATTTGGAAAAATATGCAGTTCTTATTCCCTCGAGAACCCATTTATTTTTTTGTATTCTTTTTAAAACTCCAGAAAGCTCATCATCAGAATATGGCCTAATATCATCAAAATCCATTAAGATAAACCTACTACTGATTTAATAAACTGGGAACGTTCATATGCTTCAGGATGACTGCTGTTTTCCTGACTTAAGATTCCATTAAAATCAGAAATTTTCCCATATTCCTTTTTATCCATCCACTCTTCAAGACCTCTTAGAATATCTGTAATTCGACCAACACCATTTTTTAGAAGAGTTGAGCATAACTGAACTGAACTGGCACCTGCCAACAGATGTTTAATTACACCTTCTGCATCATGAACACCCGTAGCTGCTGAGAAATCTGCAGGTACTTCCCCAGCCATAAGAGCAATCCATTGAAGAGCCAGGTGGATTTCAGAAGGTTCACTGATAATAGGAGATGATTTTAATTCGATTTTATCTATATCTATGTCAATTTTATAAAACCTGTTAAAAAGAACAACTCCATTGGCCCCATTTTTTACTGCTCTATTGATAAAATTACCCATTCCCGAAAAATGATATCCTATCTTGATTGATACAGGAATATTTGTATTTTTCTTTACATTCTTCAGAATCTTTAAATATGTATCTTCAATAGTATCTCCACTTGTCGAAATATTAGAAGGTAGTATGAACATATTCAGCTCAAGTGCATCTGCTCCGATATTTTCAAAACGTTCTGCATAATCTGTCCATTGACCAGGAGATATACAGTTTACACTTGCAATAACAGGGACAGAAAGGGATTTTTTTGCATCTTCTACAAGTCCTAAATATTCATCCAGATAATAATCAGTTCCTACTGCATTAAAAAAGTCATATGCATCAGTATGTGCATCAAAATTCATATCTCCAATCATTCTATTCTTGTCTGAAGTAATTTGCTCTTCAAAAAGAGATTTTAAAACGACAGCACCTGCACCTGCATCTTCACATTTTTTAACATTATCCAGATTTCCAGTTAGACTTGAACTTGCTGCAATAATTGGATTTTTAAGGTTAAGTCCCAGATATGAGGTACTAAGATCCGCCATGGTATTCTCCTGTATTGAATGATAATTATTTATACCATATTAAATACCGATTATAAAAGTGGGGAGCACGATAAATAGTACTCCCCACATTAATTAATTAATTACAATCTATTCCGGATGCCATTTAAGTATTGGCTGCTTAGCTGCAAGGACTTCATCAACTCGTCTAACAGCTGTATTTACAGGAGCTTCATGGAGCTCCTCAGGAGTTTCCTTTGCTTTTTTATAAATTTCATTCATAGCATCTACAAAACTGTCCAAAGTCTCTTTTGACTCTGTCTCTGTAGGCTCAATCATAATGGCTTCAGGAACAATTAAAGGAAAATATATCGTAGGAGGATGAACTCCATAATCCAAAAGTCCCTTTGCAATATCAAGAGCAGTAATACCGAATTCCTCTTTCATTTTTTTTGCAGAAAGAACAAACTCATGCATACATACATTATCGTAGTATAAATGATAATTGGATCTTAGTTTCTCTTTAAGATAATTTGCATTAAGTACAGCATATTCAGAAGCTTTCTGAAGACCATCACTTCCCATAGTAATAATATATGTATATGCCCTTACCAATACGGCCATATTACCAAAGAAACCGGAGACTCTCCCCATGGAATTAGGTATATTATATTCAAAAGAATAGTTATCACCATCTTTTTTAATATCAGGAGTGGGTAAAAACTCTACAAGTCTTTCAGATACAAACACGGGGCCTGCACCAGGCCCTCCACCACCATGGGGAGTTGACATTGTTTTATGAAGATTAAGGTGAATTACATCAAAACCCATATCTCCAGGTCTAACCTTTCCCATAATAGCATTCATATTAGCACCATCGTAGTACAGAAGCCCACCAGCTTCATGAACAAGCCTGGCAATTTCTATAATGTCCTTTTCAAAAAGACCAAGGGTATTAGGATTAGTAAGCATAATACCGGCAACTTCATCACTCAGGTGTTCCTTTAGATTTTCAACAGAAACAAGACCCCGTTCGTCAGCTGTTATTTCCTGAACCTTAAAACCGGAAATCCTGGCAGAAGATGGATTTGTACCATGAGCAGAACTTGGAACCAGTATTATATTCCTTTTTGTATCTCCTTTCTTTTTATGATAGGCCTTAAAGAGTTTCATTCCTGTATATTCACCATGAGCACCTGCGAACGGCTGTAATGTACCCCACTTCATTCCGGTTATTTCACAAAGACTCTTTGTTGTCTCATACAACATCTCAAGATATCCCTGAACACTCTCTTCTGACTGTAAAGGATGAATTCCTGTAAACCCGGACATTTTACCAACATCTTCATTTATTTTAGGATTGTACTTCATAGTACATGATCCAAGTGGATAAAAACCTGCATCTACTCCAAAATTCTTTTTAGAGAGACTATTGTAATGACGAATTATATCAACCTCAGATACTTCCGGTAATGAAGGGATACTTTCCCTTAATAGAGAAGATTTTATCTGATCCTTAACAGGCAAAACGGGAACATCTATGTCGGGAAAACGATAACCTGTTCTACCAACTGATGACATTTCAAAAATCAGTTTACTACTCATTTTAATACCCTCTTCATTAGATCAACAAACGCATCCATCTCTTCTTTAGTTCGTTTTTCTGTAACTGCAATTGTTACTGTATCTTTAAGATCAGGAAAAAACTGTCCAAGTCCAACACCTGCAAAAATCCCCTGGGATTCCATATCAGTCAAAACTCTATCAGCTTCCGGTATAAGAAGAGTAAATTCATTAAAAAAGTCCTGATCTGCAAGAGCCTTTAATCCAAGCTCGTCAGTCAATCTTTTATAGAGGTAATGAGCTTTTTGAAAGCTTTGTGATGAAGCCTCTTTAAGCCCCTTCCAACCAACAGTAGAGAGATATATTCCACTACCCATAGCAGCCAGAGCCTGATTAGAACATATATTTGAAGTTGCACGTTCACGTTTTATATGCTGCTCACGAGCCTGCAAAGTAAGTACAAATGCACGCTTTCCATCAACATCTTTTGTCTGGCCTACAATTCTACCAGGCATTTTCCGGGTAAGCTTTGTTCCGGTTGAAATATAACCAACTGAAGGTCCTCCGAAATAAGTCGATAATCCAAAGGGTTGTGTTCCTCCAATAGCTATATCAGCTCCCCAGTCAGCCTGAGACTTGAGCATTCCAAGTGACATTGGATTACTGGATATTATTAGAAGAGCCTTATGGTCATGAACAAGATCTGCGAGACCGGTAAGATCTTCCGCCCAACCGTAGAAATTTGGAGTTTGTATTAAAACAGCTGCTACTGACTCATCAATTCTGTCCTTTAAAGCATCCAGTGAGGTAACATAATTTTCTGTTTTAATCTCTTCAATTTTTACTGGAATATCAGAAAAGAAAGTATCTATTACTGCACGTGTATTAGGATGGATAGTTCCTGAAACTAATATACGATCAGCTTTTTTCCTTGTATTTACAGCCATAGTAATAGCTTCACTTGCTGCTGTGTGATCATCATAGAGAGAAGCATTGGAAACTTCCATACCTGTGAGTTCACAAATTAATGTTTGAAATTCAAAAATTGATTGTAAAATACCTTGTGATATTTCTGCCTGATAAGGAGTATAGGCCGTATAAAAATTAGGCATTTGAAGAACATGTCCTACTACTGAAGGAATAATATGATCATAGGATCCGGATCCCATAAAAGAGAGACCTTGTCTGTTCTTCTGTGCAAGTTCCGTCATTCGCCTGAAAACTTCATATTCTGCAATACCTTTAGGTATGTTCAATGGTGTTGTTTGAAGAATTTCTTTTGGTATATCCTTAAAAAGTTCATCAATAGAATCCACACCAATGACTTTCAACATCTCCTGGATGTCTTTTTCAGTCTGAGGTAGGTACGAAAACATTATTACTCCTTTTCCAGGAATTCTTTGTATGCATCTGCATTCATCAAGCTGTCCAGTTCTGATGGATCCGTCATTTCAACTGCAAAAATAAATGATCCATAAGCATCTGAATTAATGTTCTCTGAATTATCTTCAAGATCTTCATTAACCTTTACAATCTTACCGGAAACAGGTGAATAAACAGGAGCTGCAGCTTTTACTGATTCAATATTAGTAGCTTCCTCTTTACTGTCAATTTCTGTGTCAATCTCTGGAAGTTCAACATATACAATATCTCCAAGTTCATGCTGTGCATGATCCGAGATACCAACATAAGCAATATTTCCTTCTACTCTTACCCATTCGTGTCCTTCGGTGTACTTTAAATCGCCCGGAATATTCATTATTTTCTCCTATATTAAATATTTTTATAAAAAGGGGTTTTTACAAGCTTTGCTGTTTTCATCTTCCCCTTAATGTCTATTTGTATTTCATCACCAAGCTTTAATCCCAAACCCCTTTTTATTAAAACAAGACCGCAAAATTTATTCAACATTGGGGATTTTGTTCCACTGGTAACATGACCAACTTCTTTGCCATCAAGAAAAACTTTATAACCTTCTCTGGGAATACCCTTATCAACCATTTCACACCCACGCAGTGACCTTGGAATTCCATTTTGTTTCTGTTTAACCAGAGCATCCTTACCACAGAAGTCACCATTTTCAAGATCGATAAAATAACCGAGATTAGCTTCCAGAGGACTAATATCTTTTGTTAATTCATGACCATACAAAGGTAATTTAGATTCAAATCTCAGTGTATCTCTGGCACCAAGACCAATTGGCAATACACCTTTATTCTTTGTTTTATCAAGAATATAGGACCAAACAGAAGGAGCATCCTTTCTATCCACATAAATTTCATAACCAACTTCACCGGTATAACCAGTTCTTGAAATTATACAATCTATTCCATTAATTTTAAGATCATCCTTAAAATAAAAGAAGTTAATTTCATTAATTTCCTTACCAGCCATCTCTGCCAGATATTCAGTTGACTTTGGACCCTGAAAAGCAACAGAAGACATACTCTCTGAAAGATTTTCAAATTTTGGAAGATTGGATTCCTTTTTTACCCAATCATTTTCCAGGGTAATCCATTTGTAATCTTTTTCTACATTAGAGGCATTTACTACAAGAAGATATTTACTGGTGTTGTATTTATAAACAAGAAGATCGTCAACTACTCCACCATCAGGGTAGCACATAGGAGAATAAAGACATTGGTTTTCTTTCATTCCCTTAACATTGTTAGGAAGCAGCCAGTTAAGAAAGTCCTCACTGGTCTCACCTTCAACTGTAATTTCACCCATATGGGATACATCAAATAAACCTGCATTTTCACGAACGGCCATATGTTCTGCAATTATTCCACTGGCAAAATTTACCGGAAGTTCCCAACCACCAAAATCAATTAACTTTGCTCCCTCGTAAGCCTGATAAACTTCAAAAAGAGGTGTTCTTTTGAGCATAATATTTCCTCCAGATATAAAATATCGTATATAGAATTATAATACATATGGCACGGCTAAGTCGATACCTTCATAAACAACAAAGGTTTCTATATTTTGAATTAATTCAATTTTAGACAGCTCCTGACTAAAAAAATCCAGAAGACTGAAACCTTCTGCAGGATGAAGCAAAACATAGGCAATAAGATCATATCGTCCTGTTACAACACTAACAGATATAACTCCCCGAAGCATACTCAGCTCCCTGGCTTTCTTTCCAAGTTCAACTGTACTCATTTTTAACGTTGCCAGTATCATTTGGTGGCCAGGGAGAGCATCAGGGTTTACCAGTCCTGAGATTTCAAGAACACCATCGCCCAGGAGTTTATTTACTCTTGAGCGAACAGTATTCTCCGTAATTGAAAGTTCTTCTGCAATTATGCTATAAGGTTTACGTCCATCCCTAAGATGCTTAATTATTGCCAGGCTGGTACTGTCTATTTTTACAGAATCAGCCATTTTTCTTACTAAATTCTTTCATAAATCCAACAAGTGTCTCAACAGAAGAAACAGGAACACCATTGTAAAGAGATGCTCTGCATCCGCCTACACTTCTGTGACCTTTAAGAAACATCATACCCTCGGCAGATGCTTCTTTTACAAACTGTGCTTCAAGAGCCTCGGAAGGAAGCCGGAAGACAAGATTCATTGTTGATCTATAAGCAGAGTCAACTGGAGATCTGTAGAATCCATCCCCGGAATCAATCAGATCATAAATAAGTCCTGATTTTTTATCTGCCAACCGGGACATTTCAGATATTCCCCCATTTCTCTTTACCCATTCAAGAAAAAGTTTTACACCCCATATTGTAAAAACTGGTGGAGTATTGTACATTGCGGCCTTCTCGGCATGTATGCTGTAATTAAGATATGCAGTCAGGCTGTCAGGAGATCTTTCCAGGAGGTCATTACGAATAATCATAAATGCAGCTCCGGCAGGTCCGAGATTTTTCTGAACACCCCCATAAACCATTGCAAATTTTTCTATATCAAATTCTCTACTCATTATATCACTGGACATATCACAGATTAGAGGAACATCCCCTACTTTTGGCCATTCTTTCCACTGGATACCACCAATTGTTTCGTTGGAAGTAAAATGGAAGTAAGCAGAATCATTTGATGCAGTTACAGATGATGCATCAGGAAGAGAAGAATACTTATTATCTTTTCCATCATAAACTACATTAACATTACCAATCTTTTTTGCGTCACTAATAGCTTTCTTTGCCCAGGTACCGCTGTTTACATAATCTGCTGTTTTCCCGGCCGTTAGAAAATTCATTGGAATCATAGAAAAAGCAAGAGTTGCACCTCCACCAAGAAAGAGTATAGAATAATTATCCGGAACATTAAGAAGTTCTTTCATAAGAGCAATAGCGGAATTATGAACATCATCATAAAACTTATGCCGGTGGCTTACCTCAACAAGAGAAATACCATTACCCTGAAAGTCAGCCATGTTTTCCTGCATTTCATTTAACACTTCCAACGGAATTGCACATGGTCCAGCTGAAAAATTTAACTTACGGCTCATATTTTTCCTCCTTTAACTAATTCATCAATTATACTAAAAGCTTCTGAACCAATTCTTAATAGATTCTCTGCACTGCTTGCTCCAAGATGAGGTGTCATAAAAACATTTTTGGTACCCCGGATAACACAATCTTCAGAAGGCGGATCTGTAGGCCATACATCTGTTGCATAGGCTCTAACCCGTTCGTCCTCCAAAGCAGCACGCATATCATGAGGATTTATACATGATCCTCTTCCAGTATTTATAATTACAGGTTTTTTATTAAAACTATTAATTATATCCTCATTCATTATTCCTTCTGTTTCCGGTGTTAAAGGGAGATGCATGGAAATATAATCTGCTTCTGCAACAGCTTCTTTAAGAGTTTTTTTCATTTCAGCCAGATCACTGCTGTCGATATATTTATCATAAGCAACTATTTTCATTCCAAAAGCTGCTGCTCTTTTTGCAACTTCTTTAGAAATATTACCAAGGCCTACAAGACAGAGAGTTTTTTCATAGAGTTCTGTACGTTTAAGCTCTTTCTTAATCCATTTTCCGTCTACCATACTGGTATGACCTTCTATAATTCTATTTGGAACAGAAAGCATATGAGCAAAAGCAAGTTCTGCAACTGCAATAGAAGATGCTTTTGGTGTGTTTCTTACAGCAATCCCCTTACTTTCCGCATATTCCTTATCGATATTATCTATACCTACACCACCACGAATAATCAATTTAAGATTTTTAGCTTTATCAATATATTCCTTATCACATTGAGTCTTACTTCGAATAAGAATTACCTGGGCGTCAACCATCCGTGATTTATCGTCGGTAACCTCACCAAATGTAGATAACCTACCGGACAATGAAGAATCAAAGGCATCTGAAATCAAAATTAACATAGAATCCTCCTGCTGTATTTTGTAATTATCGTAATCCCTTCTTAGGTAAATGTCAAATATATATTGTATTTCTTATGATTACCAATTTTTCATAAAAACAGCAAAAAAAAAGACCAGTATTAATACTGGTCTTTGTTTGGTCGAAAATTGTAATTTTTCTGATTAGTAGTTCTTTGTTGCCTGAACTTTTCTCAGTTTTTTCATTTGTTTTCTTAGAAGGGCTTTATTTTTACGATTTTTGATTGTTGATGGTTTTTCGAAGTGTTCGTTCTTTTTCCACTCTCTAATAATACCTTCTTTTTCAACCATTCTTTTAAAGCGCTTAATCGCTTTTTCCAAAGGTTCTGATTCATCTATTTTTACGTAAGCTATGGGGAATCACCTCCTCTCTGACTACTCAGCCGTATGACTGCTCACTATACTCATAATTAAAGAATTGTCAATGAGTCCATTAGCAAGAAGAGGATCAGGACTTACAGGAACACCACCAACCCTGAATTCCCAGTGTAAATGAGGACCTGTAGCAAGTCCGGTAGCTCCCAGAGTGCCTATTACAGTATCTTTACTTACCATGTCCCCTGGCAGAACATAGATTTTGTCCATGTGGAAAAATACACCATATACTCCCGGAAGGTATTCTATAACAACACTGTTCCCGGTAATTATACGATCTTTGGATAAAACTACTTTACCATCACAGCCGGCATATATTTCAGTTCCAACAGGACCTGCTATATCTGTACCATTATGTACAGCTTTAGAACTGGAACCATCAGAATAGATAAAGTTTCTTCGGTCTCCAAACCATGATGTAATTATTCCATTTTTAATAGGGGAAATGATAGATTTACTTCCAGATGCAGATTTTTGTACGGAAGTTCCATAAATTTCATGTATTGCTACTGCCTGGCTGACAATTTCCGGATCAGTATCTGTTCTTAAGGATGTATTTTTATAGTTTAATTGTATGTTTTCTTTTTTAAACAGATTTTGATGTATAAGGATTGCTCCTTTATATACAATAATACCATCCTGGGTTTTAACCTGTAAAGTATATTCACCAGCACTTAAAGTTGAATCCAAACCAATTACAGAAGCATATCCTTTAAAAGAGTTTGTTTCTATATAAAAAAAAATATTATCTGTTAGAAATTCTTCCCTGCTGTTAACAAGCTCAAGAGTAAAATTTTCTGCAGAATTCTCACTTAAAACAGTTACAACATCACCTCTGTTAAAATTAGAATTATAGTAAAAGTTTTGTTCTGCGTGAACACCTGCAGTTAAAAAGAGGAATAAAATTAGTATTATATTGAAAGATTTCATTTAGCTCTGTTTCCTTATATTTAAGCACAAATACTGTATTTTAAATTACTTATAACATAAATACTGCATTATATTTACAAAATAACAAAAATACTGCAACTAAAGTCAAATATAAGTATCTGTGGATGATACTTCTTTGAGTAATGAAACTTTCTGTCGGAGCTAAGAACGGGTGGGAATTCGAATCCCGGCAACCCCTGTTTGACGTATCACTTAACCCATGAAACAAGAGTCCCGTAGGGACATACCAAACCAGCCAGGCAATTTATTGCCGGGGTAAAAAATAATTTACACCAAATCCGTTTTAGTCCCAGAGGGACGACACGAAATTTCTTTGCATAAATTAATAATCCCTATTGGATGGGAGAATTGTGTCAACATTTATTTCTATTAATCTCTTTTGATATTCATTTTTATAAATTATTTTTATCGCACAATTCCCATCAATAAATTGAGGGGCTATTTTCATGCAATCCCTGGCGGGATAAAAACCGGGAGTGGAAATCGCACCCAATAAAATAAGGAAATTGATCCATTTTAATTTTTACTGTATATTATTAGTAATTAAAAATAAAATCCAGCCTGCGACGCGTGAGGGATAGAAACGGAAATCCCGTACCGTGGATGTATGCCGTTGTAGAGACGTAGCATGCTACGTTTGGACCCAGCAAGACAATATATGGTCCAATTAAACAATCCGGGCGGAATTGCAGTGGATAGCCCGACCCCTCTGTAGGGGCAAAAGATTTCTTTGTCCCTACAGAGGGGTCACGCCCTAAACATCAGACCGTTTTATATCCATAACAGTCAACTGCAGTTTCTCAACATTCTGGTAATAATTTCTTCCAAGCCGAAAGACAACATCTACCTTCTCGCCTGTAGTAAACTCAACATTAACCTTCTCGGCAGCCCTCCAGTAAATAGCAGGCCACTTAATAGAACCTGTATTAACAAGCATTTTTACATGCTGCTGCTCTGTTCTTCCAATTATTTCCATATTTTGTAAAGTAACATTTCTAAGGAGGAAAATTAAAGGAGGATTCCCCTCTCCGTAGGGTTCAAAAGTTTCAACTATGGAAATTATGTCAGGTGTCATATATTTAAGGGGTAATTCAGCATCAATTTCCAGGGACTCTACTGATTTGTCAGGAAATACCAGGTTTCTGGCTTCCAATGAAAAATCTTTCTGTAAATTTGCCAGGTGTTCCTCTTTAAAACTGAAACCTGCAGCATAATCATGACCACCGTAATCTATAAAATATTTTTCAAATTTTGAAAGGAACTGTTTTACATTAACCTTTTTTGCACTTCTCATAGAACCGACCAGATGATTATCCAGATAGGAAACTACCCCTGCAGGAACACCAAATGTATTTGCCAGACGGGAAGCTATTAATCCTGTAATTCCTCTGTTTATTTTTTTATCTACTACAAAAACCATTTTTTCATTTAATTCTTTAAAACTTTTTTCAGCCTTTGGTAATACAGATTTCCAGGCCGTCTCTCCAAGTTTTTTCCGTTCTTTATTCATGCTGACTATTTCTTCGGCCATTTGTTTCTGAACAGCAGGATCGTCAGTTATAAATAGTTCTGCTGCCTTTCCAGGCTTTCCTAAACGACCGGAGGCATTAATAACAGGAGTTATCTGCCATCCTAAATCTGTTGTACTTATTTTTTTTCCTAAAAGATTTTGTTTGAAAAGAAGTTCATTCAAACCAAGACGCTTTGAGTTATTAATTAACTTCATGCCATGTCTAAGAAGAATTCGATTTTCATCTTTCAGAGGCATCATATCTGCAAGAGTTCCAAGGGTGACAAGGTCGAGATTATTTTCAAAATTATTTTTCATAAGATCAATTTTACGATAAATGTAAATATTAAGAAGGTTAAGAAAAACATCAATCTCCTCAATACT
>DAOWEB010000055.1 GCA_030638735.1 Spirochaetaceae bacterium | reverse complement strand
TATGAAAAAGGGCAGGCTGTTTTTGCAGATATAACAAACCGGCTTATTCGTGAAAGGGGATATGATATTGAAGAGATTTCACCTGAAATTGCTGCCGGTAACCTATTAAATATATTAGAAGATAATCAGTTTGTTTTTTTTGAATATTTTATGACTGATGTTTATGGCCATAAACGAAATAAAGAAGGTTTGAGAGAGAGTGTAGATATACTTAACCGGTTTACAGAAACTATATGGTCTGGAATAGATGAAGACCTGTCAATTTTAATAATAAGTGATCATGGGAATTCAGAAGATCTAACTATTGGAGATCATACCTCGAATGATGTTCCTGCTATTCTTTTAACAAAAAATAAAGATGAGTCAATAAGTTTTGCAAGTTCAATTCATAGCCTTCTAGATATATATCCCTGGGTTTTGGAGTATTTTTCTTAATTATTTTTCCAACTTTATTACTTTTTTATTATCTAATGTATATATGGACAATCGAAATAGAGAAATTGATAAATTTATAATAACTCACCAGCATAAACTCTATGGTTTTATAATGAACAGGGTAAGAAATGAAAGTGAAGCAGATGATATTTTCCAATCTACAATGGAAATTGTTGTTTCTAAATACAGTTTTCTGAAAGACCCTCTAAAAATAAACAGCTGGATAATAAGTATCTGTAAAAATGAAATTTATAAGTATTATAAAAAAAATGATATTACTGTTCCTCTTGATGATTTGGAATTACATAAATTGGAAACTGAATATGAATATAATAATTATTCAGATTTAATTAAAATAGCAATTAGTTTACTTACAGATGATCAGCGGGATGTTATACAGTTAAGATATTTTGCCAGTATGAGTTATAAAGATATTGCAAGTGCATGTAATATATCGATTAAAAAAGTAAAAAGCAGAATTTTTGAAGCCAAAGTAAAATTGAAGAATATCCTTCCAGATTTATATAAGGGTATTTTGAAACCGCAAATATATTTTAAATCTCAAAAGGAGAAAATAATAATGGAAATTAATAATCTAAAAACTGGAAGTTATCTTTTTTGCAGGCTGTCTCTTCCCGATCAGGTGAAAATTTGTAAGATGGTTATGCAAAAAGATGATTTTGATTCTCAGTTAATAGAAAATATTGGCAAAATTAGTAAGGGTAAGGAATTTCTCAAAATATTCCATTCAAAATTATTGTTGAATGAATTGATAAGTATTTTAAATTTTTGTGATAGATTTACAGAAAGTCGTCTAATAGAGGAACTGGAAATTGTAGATAACGAGATTGCCGAAAGTATAAAACAAAATATGTTTGTTTTTGATGATCTTGTATTATTGGACGAAAAAGTGATGGAAGAGTTACTAAACAGGGTGGATCATTTGGATTTGGTCTATTCATTATGTAATGCTTCTTCACAAGTAAAAAAACATATTTTCTCTGTATATTCCAGTTTAGAAAAAGATAAGATTATTATTGAAATAGGGGAATGTGATGCAGTCCCGGAATCTATTATGGCTGCCCAGCAAAAATTTCTTGGCATTTTAAGGGAAATGGGCAAAAATGGAGAAATTGAGGTTAACAGAGATGATCCAGATGCTGAATATGGTGTTAAGATATATTTTAAGGCATGATCATTATTTTTCCAAAAGCCTAAAGAAGGAATCTATTGGCAATACCTGATTTTCATGACAATATATAATGATCTAATAGATTTATAAGTAATAACAAACTTAAAATCTAAGGAAGGTTCTTATGAAAATCAGAGTTATCTCAATTTTAATTTTATTTATAACACTTATTGGAGTTACTGCATCCGAACAAATAGATTCAGCTATTGTAGATGTCACTGTTTTTACTGACAGAGCTCAGGTAACCAGAGAGGCAGTATTTAATCTTCAGACAGGAGAACACAAGCTTGTTTTAACTAATCTTCCTGATCAGATTGATCCAAACAGTATTCAGGTAAAAGGTTCCGGAAACTTTATGCTTTCTGATGTTAAATTGACAACAAAATATCTTACACAGGTAGTATCAATACGAATAAGGGAGCTTGTTGAGAAGAGACAATCTCTGGAAAAGGAAATAATTAAATATAATGATGCCGTTAATGAAGCTGAAAGTGAGAAGCGGTTTATAGAAAATATTTCAAGGAAGCTTACAGCTACAGGAGAAGGTTCTTCCGAGCCGGTTCTTGATCCTGGCAAATGGATTGAAATGGTTTCTTTTTACAGAGAAAAAATTGGTCAGCTAAATTCGGAACTTAGAGAATCCAGATCGTCTGCAGAAGAGTTACGTCTGGAAGTTAATCGAATAAATATGGAAATTCAATCAGAAGGGGCAAATCAGAACAGGGCTGTAAAGGAAGTCGAAATATCTATTGATGTACTAAAAGAGGGCAAGGGAAAACTTGATATATCTTATTTAGTCTATGGCCCTGGATGGATACCGGATTATACAGTAAGAGTTGATGGATTAGAAAAGTCTGTAAGCCTGATGTATCAGGCACTTGTCTGGCAAAGTACTGGAGAGGACTGGTCTGATGTTTCTATGAAACTGTCTACTGCAAAACCACAACTTAGCGGAAGGATACCTGAACTTGTCCCCTGGTTTGTTAATGCATGGAAACCCCAGCCAGTCAGATCCAGTCGGAGCAGTGGAATTGCTCCTTCAATGGCAGCTGCCCCGATGTCCAAATCCATGACAGACGAATTACCTATGGAAATGGCAGTTGAGGCTCTTCCTGAAATGGCATATCAAACTGCAACAGCTACTGCCGGTACAACCTCTGTGCTATTTGAATTATCCGGAAAAAACACAATAATAAGTGATAATCAGACACATAAAGTAACTGTTTCTGTATTTGAACTACCTGGAGAATTCCAGTATTCTACAGTTCCAAAGCTTTCCTCCTTTGCTTATTTAGTGGCAGATGTAACCAATAACAGCGATTTTCCCTTTTTATCAGGGGGAAGTCATATTTTCCTGGATAGTAACTATGTATCTGATGGATATATTGATTCTGTTTCCCCGGAGGAATCTTTCAGTTTAAGTCTTGGTATTGATGAAGGGTTTTCAGTTGAAAGAAAACTTATAAACAGATTTGAAGAAACATCCGGTTTTTTTACAAAGAAGATAAAAATTACTTATGATTATATTATTGAGATAACAAATAATAAAAGAACTACAGAGAGTATAGTTATAAATGACCAAATTCCTGTTCCTCAGATCGAAGATATAAAAGTAACTTTAATTAAGCCTGAATACAGTGCAAATACATCAGTATTAGAGAAAGATGAAAATGAATTTCTTAAGTGGTCCTATACAATAAAACCAGGAAAAACTATTAAAATCCCATTTTCCTACAGTATTGAGTATCCCGAAAAAATGGTTATCAGCGGACTGGAGTAGGGGGATATACACTTGTTAGAAGATAAGGGAAGTCTCATACAAAATTATAGATATTTGAAGTGGAGATTTCTGGTTACCGGATTTTTATTTTTGTTTGTTTTTACAGTGTCTGCCAATGGGATTTCACCTGTTTTGATGGATACATTTACACCTCTAATGCAGGCGATCAGGGATGGCCAGGTTGAGGAAGCCAGATTTTTAATCAATACAGAGACTGATATTAATGCAGTAAACCATGATGGAGTGACAGCTCTTATGCTTGCTATTGGAACCGGACAGCCTGAAATAGCCAGGCTGCTGATAGAACTGGGGGCTGATCTGAATGCAGTAAACAGTAATGGATGGACTCCTTTAATGCATGCCCTAAGAAATGATCAGTCTGAAAATGCCAGACTTATAATAGAGAAGGGTGCGGACTTAAATGCTGCAAATAATGAAGGTGTAACGCCTTTAATGTTTGCTCTGGGATTTGGACAAGCTGAAAATGCAGTTTTGATTATAGAAAGAGGTGCTGATTTAGATTCGTCAAGCAGTGAAGGGGTTACACCACTGATGTTTGCTTTGGGAAGCATGCAGCCGGAAAATGCCAGGTTACTTATAGAAAAGGGAGTTTCTCTTGATACAGATAATGATAAAGGAGTAACTCCCCTAATGTATGCAATTCTCTATGATCAGCCTGAAAATGCCAGACTTCTAATAGAAAAAGGAGTTAGTCTTGATTCAGCAAATCGCAGTGGAATAACAGTTCTAATGTTTGCACTTGGAAATAAGCAGCCTGCAATTGCAAAACTTCTAATAGAAAAGGGAGTCGATTTAGATACAATAGAAAATGAAAAGGGCTGGACGGCTCTTATGTTTGCCCTAGAGTATGGACAAATAGAGAATGCAGGAATAATTATAGAGTCAGGTGCTGATATAAGTATATCCAATAATCGTGGTACTACAGCTCTGATGATGGCTGAAAAATACAAGTATGATAACCTGATTACTCTGATAAAAAGCAGAATAGTCAGTGAATAATTAGACAATAAATATATTTCAGGATATCTTTTTTTAATCTGTCAGGTTTTCAAATATCTTATTAAGAACTTCGAATACCTCATCAGGGGTGTTTTTTTCGGCAATAATCTCTCCAAGTTTGGGGTGCCTACCCTGCTTTCCACCTTCAAATATACGAATACCTGATTCTGAAAGAGAGATAGCATTAGTAGGACAAATATCCCTGCATTTAATACAGCCAAGGCATTTATCTCTGTCGAATACAGGAGGCCCTCCATTCACAGTTATTGCTGTGTCCGGGCAAACTATCTCACATTCACCGCAGGCAGTACATAAATCAGGCTCAACATCCGGCTTAACAAATCCTACTAGCCCTATGTTTGCTGTGTAGGGTTTAGAGCATCCGTTTGGACAACCTGCAATAACAACGGATATTTTGTGATGTCGGAGGATCTTCTTTGAGTTGATTGTTTTTTTAAGCTTTTCTGAGATCTTATTTTTCTCAAGCCAGTCAGCAGTCATTGATTCCCATTTAGTGGATTTGACAAGGAGATTCGGACAGTTCCTTTGTTCACCCTGACAGGCTGTTAATATAACCATATTATCATTTTTGGACAGAGCTGGTTTGGATAGATCTTTTTTCATACGAGGCGATGCTAACCTTATTTTCCAGGTTCTGCAAGTAGTTCTTTTTCTCCTGAATATAAAATTGTAAATAAACTTGACTTTTGTTTAGTCTTTTATTAATGTATTTATAGGGTAGGGGGGTATGGTATATGGCAAATAAGAAAAAAACAGAAGGTAAAAGAGTAGCACACCATCCATACGAGACAAAATCAGATATGATTACACGTCTTAGTAGAATTGAGGGGCAGATCAGAGGTATCTCCCGAATGATAGAAGAAAATGTCTATTGTGATGACATTTTAAATCAGTTTCTTAGTATTGATGCGGCTATTAATGGGGTAAGAAAAACGTTACTTGAAGCACATATGAAAAGCTGTGTTGTTGAGCAGATTCAGGAAGGGAAGGTTCAGGTTGTTGATGAACTGCTTGTTACTATTGGGAAAATGACAAAGTAGTTGAGTTCTTTCCTCTACACCCAAAGGAGTACTTATGGAAATATTACAATTAGATATAGAAGGAATGACATGTGCTTCATGTGTAGCTCATGTTGAAAAGGGTATAAAAAATGTTGGTGGTATAGATATGGCCTCTGTCAATCTTGCCACAGAAAAAGCAACTGTCAGCTATGATCCTGATTCTGTAGATATAGAAAAAATTATTAATGCAGTATCTGGTGCTGGATATAGGGCCTCTGTTTATAGTGGAGAAAATGATGAGAGTGAACTAAAGAGAGTTCAAGTTGAGAAAAAGTTGAAAAATCAATTAATTTTGTCCTCTATTCTAAGTTTCCCATTGATAATGGCAATGTTTGCAGGGGTATTTAAAATAGAAACTATGATGTTTCTTCATATTCCATTGCTTCAATTTATATTAGCTACACCTGTCCAGTTTTATATAGGTTATAGATTTTATAATTCTGCCTATAAAACAATTAAGTCCGGGAGTCCTGGTATGGATGTACTGGTTGCTCTTGGAACCTCCGCTGCTTATTTTTTCAGTATTTTTAATGGATTTATTGCAGAACGTGTAGGTGTTGAAAGTTCGGGGCTCTATTTTGAGGCATCAGCAGTAATTATAACCCTTGTGCTCCTTGGTAAATATCTGGAAATGAGAGCAAAGGGTAAGACTGCAGAAGCAATAAAAAAGCTGATGGGACTGCAGCCTAAGAATGCAAGTGTTGAACGTGCGGGTGAGGTTGTTGTTATTCCTATTAGTGATGTTCTTCCAGGTGATATTGTACATGTTAAGCCCGGGGAGAGAATCCCTGTAGATGGAAAGGTTGTCAGTGGAAGTACATCAGTTGATGAGAGTATGATAACTGGTGAGAGTATGCCTGTGGAAAAACTGGTTGGTGATTCCCTTGTAGGTGGAACAATTAATTCACATGGATCTGTCCGTTATGAGGCAACTCATGTTGGAAAGGATTCTGTACTGGCCAGAATTATTTCTGTTGTAGAAGAAGCCCAGGGGTCTAAAGCACCAATTCAGAAACTTGCAGATAAAGTTGCTGCTGTTTTTGTTCCTGTTGTTCTTGGTATTGCTCTGGTTACTTTTCTTATATGGTGGCTTATTGTCGGCTCTATAACCAGTGCTGTGGTCTCAGCTGTTGCTGTCCTGGTTATTGCCTGTCCATGTGCTTTGGGTCTGGCAACTCCTACTGCGATTATGGTTGGAACAGGAATTGGTGCACAGAGAGGTATACTTATTAGAAACGGGGAAGTACTTCAGATTGCAGGAAAGCTTGATACTGTTGTTTTAGATAAGACCGGGACTGTGACAAGAGGTAAGCCTGAGCTCCAGGAAATTATTATTCTTGGAGATTTGTCAGAAACTGAACTCCTTAAAATTGCAGCCTCTTTGGAAAATAATTCTGAACATCCTCTGGCTGCAGCTATTGTAAATGCAGCAGAGCAAAAAAGTATATCAATAATTGAAAATACAAAATTCAAAGCAATACCCGGTAAGGGTATTCAGGGTGAAATATCAGGACAGTTGTATCTGTTGGGAACTGAAGATTTTATGGTATCCCGGGGAATAAAAATTGATAATCTTATAGAGAAAAAATCAGTTCTTGAATCAAAGGGATGCACAGTTATGATTTTGGCTGTTAAATCAGAAGAAAAAGGTAATTCAATTCCTGTTGGATTAATTTCTGTTGCAGACAGTATTAAAGATCATTCAGCAGAGGGTGTAAAATTATTGAAAGACCTTGGTTTAGATGTCTTTATGATTACAGGTGACAATTATAGAACTGCTAAAGCTATTGCACATACTGCCGGGATAGAGAACATTCTTGCAGAAGTATTACCTGAAGGTAAAGCCGAAGAGGTTAAAAAGCTTCAGAAAGCAGGCAGGATTGTTGCTATGGTTGGTGATGGTGTAAATGATGCTCCGGCTTTGGCACTGGCTAATATTGGAATTGCCATGGGCGAGGGATCTGATATTGCTATGGAATCTGCTGATGTTACCCTGATGAGGGGAGATTTAAGAGAAATATCTGCTGCAATTTTAATTTCCAGAAAAACAATGAGTAAAATAAAACAGAATCTTTTTTGGGCATTTTTTTACAATACAATAGGTATCCCCTTTGCTGCCCTGGGATTTTTAAACCCTATAATTGCCGGAGCTGCAATGGCATTCAGTTCTGTATCGGTAGTATCAAATTCGCTTAGTTTAAAAAAGTTTAAAGTTTCACGATCTCAGCAACCTAAGGAGACGAAGATGGCAACAATAATAAAAGTTGAAGGTATGACCTGTAATCATTGTAAAATGAATGTTGAGAAAGCTGCATTAAGTTTACAGTCCGTAAAAGAAGCTGTAGTTGATCTTGATAAAAAAGAACTTACAATAACTTTTTCTGAAGGGCTTAGTGCAGTTGATGAGGTAAAGACTGCAGTAATTGCAGCTGGATATGCTCCTGTATAGTATGAAATATAATAAAAAATTAATAATGGAAAACTAAAAATGAAGAGTTGGGAAGAGTGGATAAAAAAACTGTTTTTTATACTGTCAGAAAGATTATAATCCCCCTTTATTTGTACTCTGTATTGTTTCATTATATTTGGGAAATGCTTCAAATGCCTCTATATGAAAGTATGCCCTATAGTGATATTTCATCATGGATTGTATGTTTTTTTTCAACTCT
>DAOWEB010000146.1 GCA_030638735.1 Spirochaetaceae bacterium | reverse complement strand
TGGAGTCACAACGGTAGCAGGAAATCAAACCGGTGATAAAACTTTAGAGAATGCCTTAAGGATTCTTACACTTATTAACGAGGAGATCCCTGTAGCCAGGGGAGCAGATAAACCTCTTTTAAGGGAGTTGGTAACAGCTCCCCAGTTTCATGGACAGAGCGGTCTTGATGGTGCTGAGCTTCCTGAACCGGGAATTAAGGCTCTTGATATTGATGCAGTAGATTTTATAATCGATATGCTTGAAGAGAGTCTTGAAAAAATAGTTCTTGTTCCTACAGGACCTTTAACTAATATTGCATTGGTGCTTCTTAAAAAACCGGAGATAAAGCATAAGATTGAACGTATAGTTTTAATGGGTGGGGGTATGCATGATTCAAATGTTACCCCTGTGGCAGAATTTAATATTTATGTGGATCCGGAAGCAGCGAAAATTGTTTTTGAATCCGGTGTACCTATTACTATGGTTGGACTGGATGTTACAAACAGAGCCTTGATGTCATTCGAAGAGATTGAGGCTATAGTTGCTGAAAATGGTGTAATTTCATCGAAAGTTGGCCCGTTATTAAAATTTTTTGCTAATGCAAATAAAAAGATCTTTGGATTGAATGGAGCTCCTATTCATGATGCTCTTGCGGTTGCAGCTGTAATAGATCCATCTGTAGTAGAAACAAAGTTTCTAAATGTACAGGTTGAGGTCTCCAGTGAGCTTACCCGGGGTGCCACAGTTGTTGACATCTATGGAGCTACAGCCAATTCTCCAAATGTAGATGTTGCACTGGAAGTAGATACTCCAAAATTTGTAAGATTTATGCTTGATTCTATTAGTACACTGGATAAGAAGTTTTCATGATCATTAAAAATATCTCAATTCTCTCCTTCAAAGACCTGTCTGTTCAAAAAAATATGGATCTGTTGATCAGAAATGGAAAAATAGAGAAGATTACAGATAATTCCAATAGTAATAATCTGGTATCCTTCCAGTCTGATGAAGTCATAATTAATGGCACTGGTAAATATATTATTCCAGGTCTCGTAAATGCCCATGCTCATATAGCAATGACTCTTCTAAGGGGAGTTGCAGAAGATGTAAGTGTGGATGACTGGTTTAATAAGTATGTCTGGATATATGAGCAGGGGCTAATCCCCTCGGATGTTTATACGGGTACATTAATAGGTGCTGCAGAAATGCTTCTTTCCGGAGTTACTGCTGTAGCAGATCACTATTTTGCTATGGGCAGGGCTTATGATGCGTATGTGGAATCAGGTATGCGGGCCAATCTTGCCTGGGCTGTTTTTGGTGCAGGCCCTGATAGTGAAAAGCAATTTCAAACAGCAATGGATTTTTCCAAAGAATACAGTGGTAAAAATTCAAGAATAACTATTTCTTTAGGTCCCCATTCTCCATACATATGCCCGGAAGAATTTCTCGAAAAAGTTGCAAAAAAAGCAGTGGATATGAATGTTCCTATGCATATCCATGTTTCTGAAACTCCAGAACAGGTAGCTCAATCTTTAAAAAATACTGGGATGACCCCAGTAGGGGTTCTTGATAAAACTGGTGTTCTTCGAGAAGGAACTATACTGGCACATGCATCCTATGCAACTGATGAAGACCTTAAGTTGATAAAAAAGCGAGGAGCCGGGATTGCCCACTGTGCAAAAACTTACATGAAGTTTGGTGGTATAACTGATTTATTACCAAGAGCTCTTAAAGCAGGTGTTAAAGTTGCTCTTGGAAGTGATGGGCTTGCTTCAAATAACACAGTTAATATTTTTGAAACTGCCAGAGATGCAGCTCTTTTAGCAAAATGTTCAACCCAGAACTCCGAAACCGGGGCAATTTCAGATATACTTCCACTTCTTAATTCCGGTGAGGTTATAGGGCTGAAAGATTATGGTGAAATAAAAGAAGGTGCTCTTGCAGACCTGGTAATAATAGACCCTTCTACACCTAATATGATGCCTGGTAATAATATATTTGCAGATATACTTTATTCACTGAACAACAGGAATGTTCACTCTGTTATTGTTGATGGTGAACTTGTTGTTGAAAATGGTAAACTTCTAACCATAAATGTAGAAGAGTTACAGGCTGAAGCACTGGCAATATCAAAACGACTAGTTGCAACAGTTTCTGATAAACCTATGCAATCTTACTAAATGTTTGACCATGATTTATGGGATCATGGTTTAGACAGTTTTTACCCACAGCCCTGTACACTCTGGTAATACAGCTGTTTTGTTATCTTTCAAATAATCACCCAGTTCATCACCAAAGAAGGCTCTTACAGTTTTTTCGGCATCATCAACTGAATTGAATTTATAATCTGTTCGTATCCATGATCGGGAGAAACCAAGTTTATTTTCCAGAAAGGCATAGTATTCTGACAGTTCTTTCATGGGCTCAATAGGCTGCTTATGTCCTGTTCCCAGTGTTTCAATTATTAAAGCTGCTCCCTCAGGTTTCAGCATTCTTTCCATTTCATCTACAGCCTTTTGTGTATCTTTTTTCCATTCTTCATTTTTCCAGGTAGCAAAGTAACCTATACTCCAGCCTGAAATAACAATATCAGCGCATTTATCAGATAGGGGTATCATTCTATTGTCAGCAGCAGTAAATTCCCAATTATTAAGATTTAATTTATCTAGTTTTGTTTTTGCAAAATCGAGCATATGTTGGGATATATCAAAGGCTTTTATTGTTTTAATTTCCGGAGCAAGGAGACCTGTTATTCTCCCTGTTCCTGCTCCTAATTCAACTACATCTTTCCCTGTTAAAGGAACTAGTCTTTTAATTTCACTTAGTAGATTCCCTTCATAATCTTCATGTGAAACAAGATTGTCATAGACATCTGCATTTTTTTCATATATTTCATGATGTTCTGCCATTATTAACTCTCCAGTGCTTCAACTTCATTCAGCCATGGAATAGAGGACTGAGCTCCTACTTTTGTTACAGATAAGGATGCAGCTTTCACTGCAAACTCTGCAGCTTTTGTCATTTCCCAATCCATTGCCAAACCATATGCAAAGGCTCCTGCAAATGTATCTCCTGCAGCAGTTGTGTCAACAGCATCCATTTTTGGAGCTGTTATTTTTATCACATCATTTTTAGAGACAATTGTAATACCTTTGCTCCCTTCTGTAAGAATAACCTTATCTACTCCTTTGCTAATAAGAATAGCAGCTTTTTCTTTAAGGGTTCCTTTAACACCTCCAAGAACAAGATCCAGTTCGTGTTCATTCGGCAGTAGATAGTCTATTTTGGATAATAATTCGTCAGTCAGTTTTACTGCCGGGGCTGGATCCACTATAACTGCTGTTCCCGATTCTTTAGCGAGTGAAGCCGCAAATGTTACTGTTTCCAGGGGTATTTCCAGTTGAAGAAGGAGAAAATCGGCTTTCTCAATTACTGTTTTAAGTTTTTCAATCATAGCTGGTTCTATTTCGCCATTAGCACCGGCAGCCAAAATAATCCTGTTATCCCCATCTGATTCCCTGATTATCAGGGCAATGCCAGTGTGTTTGTCTACCTGTAAAACAGTATTAGTATTAACATTACTTTTGTTAAGTTCCTTAATCAATGTTTCACCAAATTCATCATTTCCGCATGCACTGATAAAGGATATATCTGCTCCCATACGACCTGCAGCTACTGCCTGGTTTGCTCCCTTCCCTCCAGGGATTTGTGCATATCCGCTCCCGCTAACTGTTTCTCCCTTCCCTGGAAAGGGATCTGCAAGAATAGTTAAATCCATGTTCATACTTCCAAGTACTACAATTTTTTTCATTACTACTCCTTAGGTTGCATAGGCGAGCAGCCAACTTGTTGGCGACCAGTTTGTTCTTTTATCATTCTTCCAATTTTCTAAATGCTATTAATGTTTCAAAATGCCTGGTTCCTGGGAATAAATCTAACATATGCATTTCTACTATATTATATCTGGATTGTATTTTTATTGCATCTCTTTTTAGTGTTGCCGGATCACAGCTAATATAAAAAATAAAAGATGTATCTATATTTTCTATATAAGAATCTATAAATTTTACTCCGGCTCGGGGAGGGTCAAAGACAATCAGATCCGGTGCTGAAAATTTTGAACTTTTTAGAGAATTTTTAATGTAATTAACCGGATCATTTTTATAAAGATCAATATTTATATAGTGCTGATTTTTGTTCTGCATTTCTGGAATCACTGTAGAATTTGTATTTAAGTCATATACATTTATGCAAGCATTTTTAAAATCTTTTGACAGGTTACCGTTTCCTCCAAAGATATCCAGAACCTGAAGCTCATTGCTGTTATCCAGGTATTTATTGTACATTTTTGTGACAAGATCAGAAAGTACTTTTCCCATTCTGTTATTAACCTGGGTAAAACCGCCCTCTGCATAGAGTTTGTTTACAGTTATTTTTGGGATGGTATCTTCTGGTTTTAGATAAACTTCAATGTACCCCTTTTTTTCATTTTTGTTTTTTATTATATCTTTCCAACTGTTGTTTTTGTATAAGTTTTTAACTGCATCTCTAACTGGTTTCTCAGGCAATAAACAGTCAGATGCATTGATTAAGTGTATTGAATAACTGCTGATAAGTCCAAAATTTTCGTGGTTAAGATTATAATGAATTTGTACTCTGTTTCTGTAAGCAAATCGTTGTGAGGCGGAATGAGTAATTATTTTTACAGATTCCGGAAGAACTTTTTTAAACATTCTATTCAGTGATTCAGTTTTAAAATAAATTTCACTTTTATAATCTGTATGAAGATACTGGCATCCCCTGCATTCATTATAATGTGGACATTCCGGAATTATTCTGGTTTCAGATTCTATTTCCAGTTTATCTGCATTTAAAAGTCGTCCGAAAATAACTCCCTTGGCTTTTCGATAAATTTCAGCAGTACCTGTTTCTCCAGGGAGTGTTTTTTCTATAAAAGCTATTTTATTTTCTTTTGAAACACCCTGTCCCAGAGGATCCATGTGTTCAATTTTAAAATTGATGTTTTCCATATAATTGTATTATAGCAGGATTATATCTATGAATAATATCTAAATTCCTTTTAATAATTTTTTCCTTTGCTGCTGACTCTAAAAAAGAAGGCTGTAGAGTATAATATTCCCTTTAAGACCATTGTAAATCAGACTCTTCAACGGGGACTGGCAGTAATGGAGGCAACCGGAATATATATTGACTATATTAACCTATTGCAGAATTTCCGGTTTCTCCACTGCGTATTCTAATACATTCTTCAAGGTTAGTTATAAAAATTTTCCCATCACCGATATTACTGGTTCTTGCTCCCCTGATAATTGCATCAATGGTTGGTTTTACAAAAGCTTCATTGATTGCAATTTCTATTCTAACCTTTTTTAACAAATTAACCTCTATATCTACTCCACGGTATGATTCATGGTATCCCATCTGCTGTCCGCATCCCAGTTCATTTGTTACCGACATTTTAGCTATATCAGCTTTAAACAGCTCTTGTTTTACATCGTTTAATTTATGTGGCTGTATATATGCTACAATTAATTTCATTGTATTTCCTCCTTTTTCTACTGTGTGCTGAATATCTGGAATCCGGCATATGCTTCAGATCCATGCTCTCCAATATCCAGACCCTGTAATTCTTCTTTTTCTGATACGCGTAATCCTATAGTCTTTTTGATAATTAAAAAAAGAACAAGGCCAACTCCGAATGCCCATGCAAAAACAGTGAACACACCTATGGCCTGTATTCCCAGCTGATTTAATCCTCCACCATAGAATAGTCCATGTATATCATCAGTATTGGCAAAGAGTCCTACTGCAAGGGTTCCCCATGCTCCACAAATGCCATGTACAGATATTGCTCCAACCGGATCATCTATATGCAGTACTTTGTCGAAGAACTCTACAGATACAACTACAAGAACACCGGCTATAAGACCAATAATGATAGAACCGGCAGGTGTTGCAACTGCACAACCTGCAGTGATGCCTACCAACCCAGCGAGTGCTCCATTCAAAGACATGGATGGATCAGGCTTTTTGAACCAAATCCATGATGTTATCATGGATATAACTGCACCGGCAGAAGCCGCAAGGGTTGTTGTTACAGCCACTGCCCCAATACTAAGATCGGTACCGGACAGGGTACTGCCGGCATTGAAGCCATACCATCCAAACCACAGTATAAAAACACCAAGTGAGGCCAGAGGCATGTTATGACCTGGTATAGCTCGAGTTTGTTTCTTTCCATCAATTTCAATATATTTGCCTTTTCTTGGTCCCAGAAGAATTGCTCCAGCCAGTGCGATCCATCCTCCGACTGAATGAACAACTGTGGAACCGGCAAAATCATGAAACCCTATGCCTGACAGCCACCCCTCACTATTCCATATCCAGTGCCCGCTAATTGGATATATCAGTGCCGAGACAAAAACACTGTAAACAAGATAAGAAGAAAATTTAGTCCGCTCGGCCATTGCTCCTGAAACAATTGTTGCTGCAGTTGCTGCAAAAACAACCTGAAACATCCAGTCACGGAATACTGTATTGTCCGCTGCTGTGAGAAAAAACTGATCGGTTCCAATTATTCCGGAAGCAGATACTCCATACATAATTGCCCATCCGACTGCCCAGTATGCAAGGGCGCCGGCAGAAAAATCCATAAGATTTTTCATTAAAATGTTGTTTGCATTCTTTGCTCTGGTCAGACCTGTTTCCACCATTGCAAAACCAGCCTGCATAAAGAATACCAGGGAAGCTGCCAATACCAGCCAGATCATGTCCAGTGCCTGACTATGCAGCTCCAGGGTTTCTGTTACCTCGTTTGCGAATAGTCCTGTTGTGCTTAACAGGAAACCTGTAATTACAAACAGAATTATACGGTTTACTTTCATCTTAAGCTCCTTGTCTTTTAAGTTACTTTTAATTAAAGCAAGGGGCGTGCCAATAATGGCTAAAATATCCTGGAAATTGTATTTATGTGATATTGTTTGAGCTTATGATTGAATTTTAGGCTTTAAGTATTATTCATCTGATAAAGGTGTATATTCCTATAAATTAAAAATCATACATTTTTGTATCCAGGGAAGCAAAATCCTACAATAATGTAGGTGAACTGGAATTAATATGGTTTAATTATTATCCAAATTAACATATATTATATTCGGGAAAACTTAGTACTTTAAGGATTAACTATGCGTAAAAAAGAGAAAGAAATAACAGATAAAAAAGAGATAGAACAGATTTTTAAGGAAGCACTTATTTGTCGATTGGGGCTTGTTGATGGTAAAACACCATATATTGTTCCTATGAATTATGGTTACAGGAATAATATTCTTTATTTTCATTCAGCACTGTCCGGCAGGAAGATTGATATTCTTAAAAAAAATCCTAATGTCTGTTTTGAGATAGATATTTCCGGCGGGCTTAAAGAATCGGATAAAGCCTGCAGCTGGAGTATGAATTATCGTTCGGTTATGGGAGAAGGAAGAGTTCAATTTATTAAAGATACCAGTGAAAAGATAGATGCATTCAATATCATCATGAATCAATATTCAGAAAAAGCTAACTGGGAATTCAAAGAAAAAATGTTTGAAAAAACTATTATTTTTAAGGTGAAAACAGATAACATCTCTGCCAAGAGATCGGGGATGGTCTAAGTTATGATATTTAAATTATCTTTCCAGGAGATTATAATTCTTATTCCCATTCTATTATTAAGCTTATCTGTACACGAGTTTTCCCATGGAATGGTTTCTACTCTTTTGGGAGACAGCACTCCAGGTAGGGATGGTCGATTGACACTCAACCCTCTTCGGCATCTGGATCTCTTTGGAACCCTGATGCTTTTAACTGCTGGATTTGGATGGGCTAAACCAGTCAGGATTGATATCAACAGCTATAAAAATAAGTATTCGGGATTGGTTCTTACCTCTTTAGCCGGACCTCTGTCGAATTTTTTGATTGCTGTTCTATTTACATTTTTTCTCCGTCTTATAGTAGTAAATGATGTTTTTAAATTTATGCAAACTGAATCAGTTATCAATATTATTCAATATGTAATGATTATCAATATTCTGTTATTTATTTTTAATATGATCCCCATCCCTCCTCTGGATGGTTCCAGGATTATTACAGCTCTGTTCAACCGAAACAGTGAATTCGTTCAAAACTATAATCGTTACGGAGTTTATGTTCTTCTTGCACTTCTTATGATGAATCGATTTTTTGATATAGAAATTCTTCCTATTTCAAGGATAATGAGTTCCATTCTTCACCTGATGATTTCACTGGTTATTCCGGAAGCGGCTGGGTGAATTTAGTACAAACAAATCAGCTATGGATAATGTTGTCTAAGGGTGACATCAAATAGTTGAATATTTAGCGTAATTATGATAGTATATTGATAAATATTAAAGGAGGATGATATGCCTCAGATTAGACCTGTGTCGGATTTACGAAATAAGTTTGCTGATATCTCAAAAATAGTGCATGAAACATCTGAACCGGTTTTTTTAACTAAAAATGGATACGGAGATATGGTTGTAATGAGCATTGAGGCCTATGAAAACAGGCTTTTTAAAAGTGAAATCTCTCTTAAGTTAAGGGAAGCAGAACTGGAAGCTAAATCTACAAAAAAACGATATTCCCATAATGAAGTTTTTTCTGATTTGAGGGCAAAGCTTTCTTCCAGGAAAGATATCGATAATGTACAAGCTTGAATATCTTCCCCTGGCATTACAGGATTTGCATGAAATTATAAGTTATATTGCAGATACATTGAAAGTTCCCCAGGTTGCAATAGATTTACTTGATGACCTTGACAGCTCCATATCCCGACTTCGACAATTTCCTTATTCCTGTAAAATTTACCAGATAGAAAAACTCCTTGAGACTGAATACAGGATGTTACCAGTAAACAACTACCTTGTGTTCTATGTAGTAATGGAGCATACAGTAGAAATACACAGAATTATCTATGCCAGAATGGACTATGACAAGTTTATAGGTAAGGATTAGATACAGAAAAACAAGATCTACATAATAATACCTGACGCCATGCAAAATGCCTAACCTTTAGGATTTGAGGGCTATTTTACGTAGTGTATTACCCTTAGATTAGAGAAGAAGTCCTTATAAAGTAGAAGTTGTTATACAGCGCAAATAGCTATATCTGAAAATTTTTGTAGTGTTTTCTCTTTTTCCAGTATATAATTTATGAATAAGGTAAATATGGAATACAACAAGTTTATTAATCTAATTACTCGAAAAACATCCCTCATTCTGGCGCACAGATTTATAAACTGTTTCAGCACTTACCTGTTTTAACTTGCAATCCTTAGAGTTAAATTAAACTGGAACCAATTGTTTTTGGTAATGGTTGTTTGGAGGGTAATAATGAAGCGATTAAGTTACCTCATTTTTTGGTTTTTTATTCTGATTTTTTTAACTAACACAACTCTGTACAGCGAGCCTAAGAATCTTCTTTCCATTAACGCTGTTCCCCTGGGTACAATCCCTTTGGGTTCCAGTGCAGATCTATTTAAAATGGGTTATGGAATGGAGCTTTCTGCATCCTATATACCGGCTTCATTTAATAATTTTGGTGTCAGATTAGGTAGTAATTTTATTATGCTTCCCCTAAAGTCTACCGATTCAATCTGGGTACTTTCAGGGGCTGTTGGTCCTGCGTTTATGTTTCCTGTAAATGAAAAAATTACATTATCAGCTTATGGTACTGCCGGGTACTACTACTTCAATACTGTGGGCTGGGACGCAGCCGATGGTACCGGGGGAGATCTGGTATTCAGCGGAGGCGCAGTTGGAACGTTTCAGCTTACAGATATGTGGGCACTGGGGCTTGGTGTTTCATATGATTATTATTCCAGTCTCTACAATGGTTTTGGTCTAAGTCTTTCTGCCCGAATAGATTTCCCCCTTTCAGTAAGGGAGAGACCGGTGCATGAACAAAAAACAAAAGAGATTGTTCCTCAACTTCTTGACGAGAAGGGAAAGGGTCTGGAATTACGGGATATTACATTATCACCGCTATTTCCTGTTCTCTATAAATACTATGACAGCAATCCTGTAGGTACAGTAAGGATAAAAAATTTTGAAAAGGAAAAAGTGGAGGATATAAAAATCTATTTCTTTGTTGAGCGTTATATGGATAATCCTATGAAATTAGGTAGTTCATTTGATCTGGAACCTGGAGAGGATAAAATAATTGAACTTTTCGGCCTGTTTACTGATGATCTTATGGAGATTACCGAAGGGACAAAGGCCTCTGCGAAAATAACTGTTTCCTACACCATTAGTGGAACGGATAAAACTGATAACTACACTCCTGTTCTGGAGGTTTACAATCGTAATGCACTTGCATGGGATGATGATAGAAAGATTGCCTCTTTTATAACAGCAAAAGATCCTGAAATTCTTGGTTTTGCAAAAAATGTAACAAACTGGATGCAGGAGAATAAAAATCCAGCAGTGGATGAGAATTTGCAGAAAGGGATGGCTATTTTTGAAGCTGTAAAATCCTTTGGTATCCGTTATGAAGTAGATCCTTCAACACCTTTTACTGAGATGTCAGGTCAGAAAACATCAATCGATTTTCTTCAGTTCCCCCGTCAGACTCTCCAATATTCCAACGGCGATTGTGATGACCTTACATCCTTATACACATCATTACTGGAAGCAGTTGGAGTAGAGACTGCTGTTATAACAATACCGGGACATATCTATGCAGCGTTTGCTTTGAAATCCTCTCCAGATGAAGCACGAAAATCATTCGGTAGGCCTGATGAATTAATTATTACAGAAGATAAGGTATGGGTCCCCGTTGAGATTACAATGTTTCAGGATTCTTTTGAGAAGGCCTGGCAGACGGGTGCAAAGGAGTGGAGGGAGAATGCATCAAAGGAGCAGTCTATGCTCTATCCCAACCATGAATCATGGCAGACCTATCAGGCTGTAGGTTTTAACGAAGGTGCAGCAATAGCTTTGCCGGATAAAACCAAAGTTACCCGGGCATTTAAAGATAGTTTAACCCGATATGTGGATAAAGAAATATATCCCCAGGTTGCACAAATCCAATCCCAAATGCAGCAGAGTAATATTAAATATAAATATGAAAACAGGCTCGCTGTTCTTTATGCCAGATACGGTCAGTACGACCGGGCTTCGGATACTTTCAAAAAGATTGTACAAACAAGGGAGTACAAACCAGCCCTTATAAATTTGGGAAATATCTCTTTTATAAAAGATGATTATGAAGCTGCCTCAGGTTTTTACCAGAGGGTATTAAACATAGATGCTAATAACAAGTCAGCATTATTGGGTGTTTCCAGGTGTAATCATGAAATGGAAAACTATGGGCTTGTTGGTAAAACTTATCAGAAGCTGAAGGCGATAGATCCTGATTTGGCAATGCGTTTTGCGTATCTGGATCTTAGGGGAGAGGAAGCCACCCGGGCTGCTGATGCGGCTGGGATGAGGAAGGTTGTGTTGTGGGAAGAGGAATAGTGAACAACCGGTGCTTCGATACATTTTTGCCCATGCTGAATAATTTGAAAGGAACTGTTTTCATGGAGCAAAAACACTCAGCAACCGGGGTGCCGCTCCCTGAGTGATTTTGTCCCACGGAAATAGTTATTCGGTTGCTGAGTGGTTTTGCTTGCAAAATTGTATCGAAGCAATCGAAGTAACCTATATTGCAGGAGGAAGATTATGAAGCGAATTGTAACTACTTTAGGAATAATTATTTTAGGCCTTTTGGCCATAGCTCTGTTTTCAACCTGTGATATTGATTCGGCATTTATTGAGGAGATACAGGAGAAGATTGATACTGATTTGGAGAATGCCAGTCCAACCTACAGTGTTACTTATAATGCTAACAGTGCAACAGGGGGGACAGCCCCGGCTGCACAAACGAAGACTGAAGGTATAGATCTGACACTTGCCACAAACAGCGGTAATCTAGTACGTACAGGATACATATTTACTGGTTGGAATACTGCAGTAGATGGCAGTGGAACCAATTACGTGGAAGGAGCAAATTATACCACAAATGCAACTGTAACATTATATGCCAAGTGGATGATGGCAGATATGACTTCTCCAAACATCGGTCTTCTGAAAGTAGTTCCTGCCGGAAGCTTTCAGAGGGATGCCGATGCAGATAATATAAGTGTAATTACGACAGCATACCGCATGAGCGAACATGAAATCACCAGAGATCAGTTTGAGATAATTATGGGAATGGGAACAGATCCCTGGCTGTTTTGCCCAGGAT
>DAOWEB010000399.1 GCA_030638735.1 Spirochaetaceae bacterium | reverse complement strand
TATCTATTTCCAGGATTGAATTAGCCCAGCTTCCACCTCTAACTGCTTTTTCTACTCCTTCAAACATAGAATCTCCAAGACCAAAAAGACCATTAACACTGTCTGATGGGAAAAACCAGTTATCATTCCATTCCCACAAATTACCAGCGATATCATAAAGACCGGTTTTTCCAACCCTGGTAAAATCTGCAGCAGCAGCTCTACCGGCCCCTGATTCTTTAAAGATATTGTTGGCTTCACCGGAACTATCCAATCTGGCAGCTATCTCCCATTCTGCTTCTGAGGGGAGTTTTATTCTGTATTCAGAAAGAGATTCCGGTAGTTTTGTTTCAAGCCACTCACAATATGCAGTAGCAGCATACCAGGAAATATTTGCTATAGGACTACCTTTGTCTGTAAAATCCTGCAATGCCAGATAATCTTTACTTACCAGTTTTTTGGACAAAAGTTGATTTATATTCTCAACTTTCCAGAGAGGATTTTCTTCAAGAAACATAAAGAAATCATTTCTTGTGATTTCTTTGTCCATTATAAAAAAATCATCTACATATTCATAATGAGGATAGGATATAAGGTTATTGTCATTCAGAAAAAAATCAGCATTTTTGTTGATCTCTGAACCACTTACAAAGGTACCTGATGTAAAACCAATAAAATTTAAATTATTTACAGTAATTTTTTTTCCATTGGCAGCTGGTTTTTTAAGGATTTCACTGTTTTTAAAATCATCAACAATATCATTCAGGTTAATTGAAATATTATCTATTTTAGAGAGGCTATCCAGAACACCCTCTCTTTTATCTGCTGGATAAGCTTTAATAATACTTAAAAGAATACCTTCAGTATTATTTTCATTTTCAAAATAATCAAAAATTATTGAAATATTTTCTTTTTTTTCAGAATTATTTTTAGTATTTGAATTAATAGCCATATAGACAGCTTTTACATATTCATCAACCATTTCCGGGCTTCCCAGATTAACACGCATTGAGTACAGAAATTCATATAACAATCCTGTTTCCGTTGAACTGCTCCCTGAAATATATTCTCTAACAGTTTTAGATAATAGAGGAGGCATTTGATAACGGTCATAATAATCTTCAATAAGCGCATAAGAACTTAGTTCTTTAAATCTATTTTTCAGAAAACCTTCAGGATCTGTCAATTTAATATTACTATTTATATGAAATATTCTAGGGAAAAATATAGTTCCTATTATTCTTCCTCCAATATCTTCATTGAACTCTAAAGTCTCAAAATAACTTTTTTCTATTCTGAAACTACGCTGACCCTTTTTTGTAAAAAAAACAGCAGGAGTAGTTCCCATATAGACATTATCTACATAAATAACTGCACCGTCGGGTGTTGTGTCCGCAAAAACTTTAACACCATTTTGTTTTAATCCCGGAGCAATTAAAATTAAAAAAAGAATAATTAGAATAATAATAGAGTAAAATATTGTCAGATATATCCCAGGTTTGATTCCGAATACAGGTTTAAGAATTACTTTTGCATTTTCAATATCTTCGTTAGTTATTTTGTTGTTCATAATACCCCCGATTATCATGAACTTATGCTATCTTGTCAACGTTATTGTTCTATGGTAATGTCTCACAGGAAGGTAAATTAGTGGAAAGCTGGATGACAACTGTACAGAATGTTACAGAAAAAATACTTACTCACAGAAAAAGAAAAAAACTTAAACAAAAGAAAAAACAACAGGCTAAAAATCCTGTTCTTGACTGGCTTGAAGCCTTTATCTGGGCAGCTGGTGTGGTACTATTAATAAATCAATATCTTTTTCAGGCATACCAAATCCCTTCCGGTTCCATGATAGATACTCTGCTGATTAAAGATCATATTTTTGTAAATAAAATTATTTTTGGACCTGAATTAATACCAGGTAAGTTTAAACTTCCATCAACCATAAAACCTGAACGAAATGATGTTATGATTTTTGAAAATCCAACATATATATCCAGAGGACCAGCTTTTGATATTTTTCAACGTGTTTTATATATGCTGACCTTATCACTTGTAGATATAGATAAAGATGAAAATGGAAACCCAAAACCACATTTTCTTATAAAAAGAGCTGTTGCTGTTGGAGGAGATTCAATACGATTCAGAGAAGGAGATGTTCAGCTAAAACCACCTGGTTTTGAAAATTGGATAAATGAATCTGATTTTCTTGAAATATCAAACCTCCAGGACACCATAAGACGTATGGTTGGGATTTCTGCCTATGAATCTATAAGAGCATCGGCTTACATTGATGCTTTCCAAAAATCCGGTATTAAGTTAAATAAAAATTTAATTAAACTTACTTCTTCTTCTGAAAACTCTCATGGAGATATGTTTGCCTGGATGAAATATAGAAATGAAGCTCTCTATTCAATTAATCCTCATGAAAGAAGATATGGGGTTTTATGGCGTAAATTTGATACTGGATGGTATATACCTGAAGGATGGCTGATGCCTCTGGGAGATAACAGGGATAATTCAAAAGATGGAAGATACTTTGGTCCTGTTTCTCTGGATAAGGTTCTTGGTAAAGCTATGTTCAAATACTGGCCATTAGACAGGGTAGGGAACATTAAATAAATGTCAAAAAGATCAAAATTACTAGGCAGCTATAGCAGTTTTAAGCCACAAAATAAATTTAAAACAAAAATTACTAAAACAATTAAAATTGTTATTATTTTTTTTCTTGTTTATCAGTTTTTATCTGTATTTATTGTATCCTCGTTTATTGTTAAAACATCCGCTATGGAACCTGGTATTTTAAAGGGTCAGAGAATACTTTCAGCACCAATAATTAGTGGAGCAACTTTAAATCTCTTTAATATTGAAATCCCTGGTTTCAAAGAACCTGTAAGAGGAGACATAATTCTTGTAAGACCAGGTAATGCTGATAAATTAGCCTGGTATATATTACTACTGGATCCTGTTGTAAGATTTTTTACTTTACAAAAAAAATCGTTAGATCCTAATAAGGGTCAAAACTGGAATAATCAATTGTCAGTTAAAAGAATTATTGGGATTCCTGGAGATACAGTCCTAATGACAGATTATAAATTTCTTATAAAACCGAAAGGACAATCCAGGTATATTTTAGAAGAAAAGATAATTAAAAAGGACTATATAATTTCAATACCTGATAATGTTGCAGGCATGAAGCAATCCTTTCCTTTTTCCGGAACTATGACAGAAATTAAATTAAATAAAAATCAATATATTGTAGCAAACGATAATCGGAGTATTTCATACGATAGTAGAATATATGGACCAATATCCGGAAAAAATATTTTAGGACCAGTATTTTTAAGTTACATGCCAGGATTTTCATTTAAATAAAATACTTCCAGTGTTATATATATGGAATATATTGGAGGTTTAAAATTAGTATTTTTACAGATAAACTTATTCCTTTAGAAAAAGTATCATTATATATTCATATACCCTATTGTCATAAAAAATGCTCATATTGTGATTTTTATTCATCAAAAACAGGTAATAAAACTGAAATTATTAGTGTTCTGACACAGATACTCAATGATACAGAAGTTTTTTTAGAAGAACTTGGCTATCCTGATATAAAAACTATTTTTATAGGAGGAGGCACTCCCAGTTCAATTCCTGCTGATCTTCTTACAGACTTTTTGCAAAAACTTGGTGTTGTTTTAAAGAATACCCCAAAAGAATATACGATTGAAATTAATCCTGAAACAGTAAGCAAAAAGCTTCTTGATATTCTTACAATAAATAAGATCAATAGAGTAAGTGTTGGGGTTCAAAGCCTGAATGACAGGATATTAACAACTCTTGGTCGAAATACAAATAGAGAAATAACCTTCAGGGCACTGGAAACTATAAAAAGATATTGGAAAGGGGCATTCAGTGTTGATCTTATAAATGCAGTTCCAGGACAGACAATTAAAATGGCTTTATCTGATATAAAAAAAATCAATATATTTTCTCCAGATCATATATCCCTTTACAGCTTAACCTTTGAACCTGATACACAATTATACAGTCTTCTGGAAAGTGGTAAAATTAATGCTCTTCCAGAAAATATTGATACTGAAATGCAAAAAAAATCAATTAATTTATTAAAAACTCTGGGTTATAAAAGATATGAAATATCAAATTATTCTAACGAGGGAAAGGAATCCCTCCACAATCTTAATTACTGGAAAATGGGAACCTATCTGGGTACAGGGCCTTCCGCTGCTTCAACATTGCTTTCTGAAAATGGTCCTGTAAGATTTAAAAATATACCTGATACCTCTGCATTCTTTTCATCTGTTCCTTTAAAGGAAAGAATGGAAATAGATCTTATTTCAAAAGAATCATTTCTTCTTGAACACCTTATGATGGGGTTCAGGCTTATAAAAGGTATTGATATTACACATATAAATAATATATTTAATATCGATCTTAAAAGATTTCTTGAACCTCTTAATAATAAATGGGGAAAAGTACTTGTGACAGGAGAAGATTCAATATTTCTGACAGAAAAGGGATTATCTTTATTAAATCCTTTTCTTGTTGATGTTGCTGAACTTATAGATAGTCAATCATATAAACTTACAGCTGCAAATATTACATGGCCAGTTACTTAGCTTAGCAATTTTATGCTATATTTAATAAATAGACACCCTGATATCAGGAGATGTTTCATTAACTATATCAATAACAAGATTCTTAATTTCCTTAGGGAGGAAAACTTCTGTGCCATCTATCTGTTGAACTGATCGAACTGATATCTTTCCTGTCTCATCAATAAATTCATATTCTGCATTTCCATTAATATCTGGATATATATTCAGTGTCAAATCTTCCTTTTTAATTTCACCTGTATTCTGAACCTCTTTGCCTAATGGTAGAATAGAACCTCCATAAACAAAGAAAGGGATCCGTTCAAGAGCACAGCTTACTTTAATCCACCTGGGACCAGTATGTTTTTCTCCTGTATGAAAATCATACCAAAGACCTTCAGGTATATAAACATCTCTTGAATTATTTTCAGTAAGAATGGGAGCCACCATAATATTTCTACCACACATAAACTGGTCTTCAATATTATGAACAGTTCTGTCATTTTGGAATTCCAATACCATGGCCCTTAGAAGAGGAAGACCTGCAGCTGCGGCAATATGTGATTCAGAATAGATATAGGGGATAAGTCTGTATCGAAGGTTTAAAATATTTCGAACAATATCCTGAGTCTCTTTATCAAAATTCCATGGTTCCCTGTATTTTGGCGGAGCGCCATGAAACCTGATATGTGACTGAAAGATGGAAATCTGTGTCCACCTTATATAAAGATCCTCACTAGGGGTTCCTACAAAACCGCCTGTATCCTGACTCCAGAATGTAAATCCTGAAAGTCCAAGACTTAATCCGCCCCGAAGGGAACATAGAAGGTTTTCATAATTTGCCGAATTATCACCTGACCAATGAACAGGGTAGCGTTGAGATCCTGCATAGGCACTTCTTGCCCAGATTATACCCTCTCCTGTTGTTTCCTTTGTTATATCGTAAGCTGCTTTATTGTAGAGAAGGGGATATAGATTATGCATCTGCCTGCCGTCATACTCTTTAAACTCCATTGCAGGCTCAATACCTTCTCCGAAATCAGCTTTTATAGCTGATGCACCCATATCCAGAAGATTTTTAAGCAGTCTCTGATACCAGATAACAGCTTCCGGTTTAGAAAAATCAATTGGATGGGCAGGAAATCTTAGGATAAAATTAAAGGGAGCATTGTTCTTTGCAAGAACCTTTTTCTTTTTAGCTTCCTTGTAAAGTTTAGTCTCATCCATTACGTAGGGTGCCTGCCAAAGGGACAATCTGAAACCCATCTCCCTTGCTTCTTTAAACATCCCCACAGGATCAGGAAACCTTTCTTTATCAAATTCCCAGTCACACTGCCAGTCCTTCTCAAACCAGCCTGTATCTATATGAATAACATCACTGGGTATTTTCAATTCACGAAGATTTTTTGCTGTCTCAAGAACCTCTTTTTGAGAAAAATATGAAATTCGGGACATCCATGTTCCAAAAGACCATTTTGGAGGAACAGATGCCTTTCCTGTAAGTTCAGTATAATTAAAGAGTATGTGTTTAAAAGTGGGACCGTAAAAGAAATAGTAATCCATCAGATCACCTTCCACAGCTATCTGAGTCTTACAATATTCCCGGCTGCCTACCCAGAATGTTATAGGTCTGCTCTCATTAATAAATACACCATAGCCCTGGGTGCTCATAAAAAACGGTATATTTTTATAATTCCTTCCTGAGGTATTACCCATACCTTCAAAATGCCAGAAACCAAATGTTTTTCCCATCTTGTTTACAGAGTTAAAGCCCTCCCCAAGACCATAGATGGACTCCCCGGGATAGTTAACAAAAGATTCAACAGCAAAAGTTTCTTTATATGTCTTTTCTTTTGCAAAACCAAGGGGGAATGAATCCATAGTAGTAGGAAATTCATTTTTTGTTTTCCCACCGGTCTCTGTAATCAGATTCCCGGCATTGTCGTATACTCTAATACAAAATTTCTCTTTAAAAACTTCCAGAGTAATTTTATTAGTTGATAATCTATAAAGGTTATCTAATTCAGTATATTTAACTTCCAGGCTGGCATCCTGTATATTACCTAATATCATAGGGGTTTTGTTTTCAGGTATTTTTGTTTATTTTGTTAATCTAAGACAGAATATATAAACATTTAAAAAATCAATTTGAAGAAGAAGATTTTTAAAAGGAGTTTTATCTGTAATTTTATAGTTATGAGCAAACTCAAAATCAAGATCCCTTATTTTATATATATCAAATCCACGGGCAGTAAATAGAAATGAGTTTGAATTTTGTTCTTTAAGTTCAACCTGAAGTACACAGGCAGCTTTTTTTCTTTTCATTTTTCTTAATATGGTAAAGAGGGAGAAAAAAGCGCTTCCGTCTACATC
>DAOWEB010000182.1 GCA_030638735.1 Spirochaetaceae bacterium | reverse complement strand
TGGCGTTTCTTGAATTTATCTATTCTCAGGAAGAATTGGAAGCTTTTATTCTTACTGAAGGTGGGACAGCTCCCAATTTATCTACATGTACAAATTTTAAAGCAAAACTTGCGGAAAACAGGATTCTCAGTGAGCTGGATGAAGCCGTTAATGCTAATACAGTTTTTATTCCCATTGTTACTGATGCAATGCCAGCTTCTGTTCAAAATGAAGATTTCGGAAGACTGCTTCCGAAGCTTATTGATGGGTCATATACTCCGTTGCAGTTCGGTCAGGAATTAAGCCGAAAAGCTGCAGCTGCCAAGTAATATTGAACGAAGAAATGATTTTTATAACCTGGTTGGATTGAAATAATTCAATCAGGTTTCTTAATATTAAAAAGGGGGAGAAATGGGGGGGGAAACCAGTATTTCAAAAAACAAATCCAATGGTTTGCAAAATAAATCTACTACTGTATGGATTTACTTATTTGTTTTGCCGACAATGATAATTTTTTTAACTTTTTACCTTGTGCCGATAATAACGGTTTTTACAACAAGCTTTACAAAATGGGATGGTTTTAATCCGGTAAAATTTATTTGGTTTGGAAATTATATAAAATTATTTACACAGCCCGAATTTATAATATCCTTAAAAAATATATTGTTATGGTCAATTCTTGCGGCTACTTTACATGTTGGATTTGGTGTCTTAATAGCTTTTTTACTTTATCAAAGGCCATTTGGATGGAGATTTGTAAGAAGTGTATTTATGATTCCAAATGTAATAGCTGTAGCCGCCTGGGCAGTAATTTACAGGTTCTTTTTTAATAACGATTTTGGTGTATTGAATAATATGATACGTGTTTTTAATCCATCATTTGATGTTGCCTGGTTTTATCAGACACCCTATGCCTTCTGGGCAATCACCCTGACCTGGCTGTTTTACGCTGTAATTGTCACTCTAATTGTTCTGACAGATTTGATGGCTATACCAACTGAGCTGCATGAAGCTGCTTCCATAGAAGGAGCCTCGGCATGGCAAATTATATTAAGGGTTGATTTACCTTTAATAAAAAATGCGATTGGAGTCTCTATGATTTTGTCTATGACTTCGCGTATTGCAATGTATGAGGCTATTGCTTTAACTACCAGGGGAGGTCCTGGTGATGATACAATGAGTATCCCTCTAATTCTTGTGAGTGCAATTACAAATATGAAATATGGATATGCAAATGCTTCAGCTGTTGTCATGATTTTATTAGGTGTAGCTATTCTGTTTATTATACAAAAAAGTTTTAAGATGGATAAACAGAGTAATTAGGAGTTTTTCATGAAGAAGTTTATAAAGTTTGTATCAATGTATGCTGTTTTAGCATTTACAGTTTTAGTTTCTATTTTTCCCATACTCTGGATTATAATGTCGGCATTTAAGACAAATGGACAGATTCTGTCCAGCCCTTTTTCCTTACCCACACAATTTGATTTCAGCCCTTTTATTAAGGTTTTTACACATTACAATTTTCTTAGGTATACTATAAATTCCTTTATAGTTTCAGGAGTGGCAACGATTATCGCATTATTCCTTTTTTCATTGGCAGCTTATGTATTTGCAAAATACGAATTTAGGGGAAAGACTTTATTCTATTCCTTGTTTGTATTAACTATGCTTGTTCCCGGATTTGCAAGGGCACAGCCCATATTTTCCCTGGTTCTTAATCTTAATTTATATGATACAAGAACGGGATTAATTTTTGTCTATTTATCCGGGAGTATAGCAATGTCAATGTTTATTTTAAAAGCTGCATTCCTTACTATTCCCAGGTCTATGGATGAATCGGCACTTATTGACGGTGCAAGTTTCTGGCAGATATTCTGGAAAATCAATCTGCCACTGGCAACTTCAGGTATGGCAACTGCCGGTGTACTGATGTTTCTTGGTAACTGGAATGAATATTTTTACGCAATGCTGTTAACAGCAAGTCCGAGAATTCGTACTCTGCCTTTGGCATTAGGATTTTTTACAGAAACGTTTTCATATAATTATACAGAGATGTTTGCCGCTCTGACAGTTGTTATTGTCCCCGGAATAGTTATCTATACTGCTTTTCAGGAAAAAGTACAGCAAAGCATAGCTTCCAGTGGTACAAAAGGATAAAGATCAATAAACAGTACAGAAGTGAAAGTTTTGATTAGAGGAGTACAACTATGAGTATTACATACAACATTGGTAAAGATAAATATAAAAACTGGATTGTTGCAGAAACTGATTTTGTTTCTGAAAACTCCAGCAAATTTGAAACTATATTCTCTCTTGGAAATGGTTACATGGGTCTTCGGGCTTCAACTGAAGAGGGATCTCCCAGTGAAGTCAGGGGCTGCTATGTGGCTGGTTTGTTTGATAAATTCCCGGGAGAGGTTACGGAACTTCCGAATATCCCGGATTGGACAAAAATTGGTATAAAACTCGATGGAGAAACATTTAATCTTTGTTATGGAGAAATTTTATCCTATCAAAGACAGCTGAATATTAGGGATGGCGAGCTTGTCAGGAATATAGAATGGATGAGTTCTTCCGGGAAAAAGACAAAACTGATATTCAGGCGATTCGTATCGATGTGCAATCTGAATGCTGCAGCTATAAAAGTAGAGATTACTCCTCTAAATTATTCCGGTACTATCGAAATCCATTCCGGAATTGACGGACAGGTTTCCAACAGCGGTGTCCAGCATTTTAAAGAGGGTAATTTTCGAATGTATAAGGACGGTATTGTTTCAGTCATATCCAGAACCCAGGAATCGAATATTGGACTTACTGTTGCTGTAAAACATCTGTTTTCACTGGATGGTGATAAGACACTGGAAGCAGAACAGGTCAGAACTGGAAGGCGGCAGATTTTTCTGTCGTCCAGACATGAAATAGTGGAGGGGCAAACCTTCTGTATGGAGAAACTGGTTACAGTTAGTTCAAGCCGCGATATCGAATTCAGGAAAACTGATGGAGTATCAGATAAAGAACTTGAAGAATGTACAAAAAAGAAACTGGGAAAAGCTTCCTCTTTGGGGTACGGAAATCTTTTTAATAATCATAAGTCTGAATGGAGTAAAATCTGGAAAAAAGCGGATATCTTTATTGATGGTTCCGATTTTGACCAGCTTGGAATTCGATTTTCTATCTTTCATATTCATCAGATGACACCGGCTCATGATGAACGAATAAGTATTGCCGCCAAGGGGCTTTCCGGGGAGGGGTATAAAGGGCATGTTTTTTGGGACACTGAAATATTTCTCCTGCCCGTTCATATTTTTACCTCACCTGAAACCGCTAAAAAACTTCTGCTCTATCGGTATGGGACTCTTACTGGCGCAAGAAGAAAGGCTCTGGATAATGGTTTTAAAGGAGCCATGTATTCCTGGGAATCGGCTGATACCGGAGAAGAAGAAACACCTAAATGGGGCGCAGTAGATATAAAGACAGGAGAACCGATCAGGATATGGGGAGGAGAGATCGAGCAGCATGTTACTTGCGATGTGGTATATAGTATCTGGCAATATTTCGAGGTGACCAGAGACTACGATTTTATGTCCAGGTTTGGATTGGAGATAATGCTGGATACCTCACGTTTCTGGGCGAGCAGGCTGGAGTATGACAGAACGGAAGATCAATATGAGATTACTGATATAATGGGGCCGGACGAGTACAGTGAACATGTAGATAATAATGCATTTACAAATTATATGGTTAAGTGGCAAATAGAAAAAACTCTCTGGTTTTCTGAATGGATCATCGAGAATAGAGCCGAAGTGTGGACAGAAGTCAGTACTAAATTAAACCTTTCTATGGATGAACTGGATAATTGGGAAGAAAAGGCAGAGAAAATATATTTTCCCATAGATGATGACACAGGGTTTATAAATCAGTATGAAGGTTTTAAGGATAAGAAAATGATTGACCTTTCCAAATACAGGGGAAAGGTTGGTGCTATTATGGAAGATTACAGCTGGGAAGAGGTAGTAGATAGTCAGGTGCTTAAACAGGCAGATGTGGTGATGCTTCTCTATCTGGCGAGTGATGCTTTTTCCAAAGAGATAAAAAAAGTAAACTGGGACTATTATGAACCAAAAACCCTTCACGATTCCTCATTGAGTGCCGGTATGCACGCAATTGTAGCAGCCGATATGGATGATGTGGAAAAGAGCTATGAGTATTTTCAGGAATCCATTCGGATTGATCTTGGTGAAAATATGCAGAGCTGCGAGACAGGGCTTCATGCGGCTTCCTATGGAGGTAACTGGCAGGCAGTTGTAAACGGCTTTGGCGGAGTTCGTATTACAGGTGATGGGATCTTGAGGATCAATCCCCGTCTTCCGGTGGAATGGAATAATATAAAATTTAATATTATATGGCATGGAGTAAGATGTTTTGTCGAAGTAAACAAAAATGAATTGCTTCTTAAACCATTATCAGTTATATCGAAGCCTTTTTATGTGGAAGTATATGGACAAAGGTATCTTTTGAAAACTTCCGAAGGGATGAAAATAGCTTATTTGCAGACTAAATAAATTTTGAGTATATGACCATGGAGAAGCTATTGAATATTAAGGTATTTGAGACAGCAAAAGAGACACAAAAAAGATTGACACCAGGTTTTTTAAGGACATTAAAAAGTTATAGTTCTGTAAAAAAAACTAAAATACATATTGTAAGCAGCAAAACTTATCAGAATATAATTGGGTTTGGCGGAGCCTTCACAGAAGCAGCAGCACATGTTTATGCAGGTCTGGATGATTCTAAGAAACAGGATGTCATAGAGGCGTATTTTGATAAAAGAAAAGGTAATGCCTACAGTCTTGGTAGACTGGCAATTCATAGCTGTGATTTTTCATCCGGTAATTATTGCTATGTAAACGAAAATGATACTAAATTAGCATCATTTTCTACCAATCACGATGAAAAAGAAATATTCCCGTTTATTCTCGATGCCCAGAGAACAGCGGGTAAACTTGAGCTTATTGCTTCACCCTGGAGCCCTCCGGCATGGATGAAAACCAATAATAATATGTGTTTAGGCGGTTCATTAAAAAAAGAGTTTTATGCTTTATGGGCTGAATATTTTGTAAAATTTATTGAAGCTTACAGAAAGAAAGGTATTCCTGTGTGGGGTGTTACGGTGCAGAATGAAGCAGGAGCCGTACAGGTATGGGAATCCTGTGTTTATACTGAACAAGAGGAACGTGACTTTGTTAAGAAACATCTTGGGCCTGTTTTAGAGAAAGCAGGATTAGTGGATGTAAATATTATAGTTCATGATCATAACAGAAATCATGTTCTGGATCGCTGCAGAATAATATACGATGATCCTGTTGCTGCAAAATATATTTGGGGTGCAGGAATCCACTGGTACGAGGGTGATAATTTTCAGAATCTCCATGCTCTTAACCAATTGTATCCGGAAAAATCAATCCTGTTTACAGAAGGCTGTCAGGAAAATGGTACACACCATAACTCCTGGGCATTGGGCGAACGTTACGGTAAATCTATTATTAATGATATGAATAGCTGGGTGCGGGGCTGGATTGACTGGAATCTACTTCTTGATATTTCCGGTGGTCCTAATCATGTGGGTAATTTGTGCAGTGCTCCAATTATGGTTGACCAGAAAAAAAATAAACTATACTACGAAAGTTCGTACTACTATTTAGGACATTTTTCCAGATTTGTTCAGACAGGGGCATATTGTATTTTGGCAGTTAGTTCAGATGAAAAAATTTTGACAACAGCTTTTTTAAACCCGGACAATACTGTAGTTTCTGTTATTATGAATACGGGTGATGAGGATTATATGATTAAAGCCAATATTGATGGACATGTATTTGAAGATATTCTGGAGAAGCATTCTATTAAGACTTATGTGCAATAAGAAAGATTTACACAATTTTAGATAAATGGTTTTGTTTAATTTAGGGAACTATATACATAGGTGACCCAATTATTAAAAATAATAATAAATATACTAGACAGACCCAACTAAATTTAGTACACTTAGACCATGAAAAAGACAACAGATACATTAATTGGTTTCATGAATCAGTATAGCACAGTAGCAGATTGCTTGGAATATCTGACTACTAAAAGATTTGGTGATGGCGAATATTGCCCTCATTGTGGACATAAGAAAGTCTACAAGTTTTCTGACGGCAAGACATACAAATGTGCTTCATGCCGGAAGAAATTCAATGTTAAGACTGGAACAATCTTTGAAGCTTCTAAAATTGCTCTTCCTACATGGTTTCTGGCTATTTATCTTTTGTCTTCTAATAAAAAAGGTATTTCCTCTGTACAGTTAGCTGAACAACTTGGAGTTACACAAAAAACAGCATGGTTCATGGATCACCGGATTAGAGAAACTTATCAGCAGAAAAAGAATAAACTTGATGGTGACATTGAAATTGACGAAACTTATGTTGGCGGAAAAGAGAAAAATAAGCATGCTAACAAGAAAGTCAGTGGAACACCGGGCCGAAGTACAAAGACAAAAACTCCTGTTGTTGGTGTTGTTCAGAGAAATGGTGAGATAAGAGCTGAAAGAGTAGAAAATGTTGATAAAGAAACTATCCTTAGATTCCTTAAAAAGAACTTAACTGAAAATTATACATTGATTGCAGATGAATATAGGATCTATAATGGTGTTGCTGATAAAAGAGTTAATCATTCCAAAGGTAAATATGTTATTGGAAATACTCATACAAACTCCATTGAAAGTTTCTGGGCACTCTTCAAGAGAGGTTATATAGGAATATATCATTCTATAAGTAAAAAGCATCTCCAGAGTTACTTAAATGAATTTGTAACAAGATTAGACGGTAATAGATCAGAACTATCCAACTTTGGAAAGTTTGCTTACGCAATAGAAAATGTTAATTATAGACTGACTTATGAGAGGTTAATTAATGGCTAAGAAGGCAACACAATTAGAGCAGATTGGTGATGGTTTTGATGATGTTATGAGGGGTATTGTGTCTGATAACAAAAACATAGAACCTGAAATGCATAAAGCTATTCTTGGATCAAAAGATAAACCCATGAGGATAGGAAGTGCCGAAATACCTTGCTATATATTAGATGATGAAACAAGAGTAATTACGGGTAGAGGTATCCAACAAGCTATTGGTTTTTCCAAGAGAACTGGGGGTCAAGTTTTATCTAGTTTGTTGCGTAGAAAGGAATTAAGGGATTTATCTAAAAAACTCTTTTTCCAAGAAGATCTTTTAGAAGAGAGAATAGAATTTACAATTACAGAAGGCAATAATCTTGAAGTAAAAGCATATGGATATAAATCAGATACTCTTATTGATATTGCAAATTTAATTATTCAAGCTGATTCAAACGGTTTATTAAAAACAGATAAGCAAAAAAGTTTAGCCAATGTTTGTCGAGTAATTACAACCTCCTTAAGCAAAACAGCCTTGATTGAACTCATTGACTCAGTGACAGGCTATCGAGATATTAGACGTGAAACCATTGAACAGATTCTTGATATGTATCTAAAAAAGGAATTTGCAACGTGGGCTAAAAGATTCCCTGATGAGTTTTACATGCTAATCTGTAAGCTAAAAGGGTGGCCATACGATCCTAAAAGCTTCAAAAGACCTGGTGTTGTTGGCAGATATACAAATAATATAGTTTATAGCAGAATTGCACCCGGACTACTTAAAGAATTGCAAAAATTAAATCCTAAAAATGATAGAGGCAACAGGAAGGCAAAACACCATCAATGGTTAACTGATGATATTGGACATCCAAAATTGCAAGAACATATTTATGCGGTTTTAGGTTTAATGCGAGCTGCTAGCAATTGGAATCAATTTAACAGAATGCTTGAAAAAGCTTTCCCTATAAAAAAGGAAAATCTTCTTTTCGATATTTATCAATATGATGAACATGGAAATAAGGATTTATAATGATATCATATGCAACTATCACGAATACCTAAATTCCGCAATGTATGCCTGTGCAAAACCTGTAATAATGCAAATCAAATGGGGTGTGTACAGTCATTATGTAATAAAAATAACTATACAATGGAAGATTATGCAAGTTATGTTGGAAGGGTGAGATCAACTATTAAAAAGAATATGGTTTGATTTTGGCGATCTGGAATGAATTACCACTAAATTACAAACCAATAAAAAAAGCTACCAAGTATCGCCTGGTAGCTGTAGAATTATGATCAAGAGAATTACTCCATTCCTGCTTCACACAACTCTCTTACCTTTTGTGAAACAATGGAAGAAGTCAGAGGTTTCCCCTTGGAAATAATTAATCCCACACCCAATTCTCCTCTCCAGTGTTTTTCATGTGTATAAACCGTCACTTTCGATAGTGTCCCTGTCACTGGATTGCCAATAACTTCAATATTAGGGCTGATCTTCATTATCCTTCTCCTATTCCACATATTATATATCAGAAAACTAATAATTCAAAATCATTTTAGTAAAATAACTAATAATTCATTTTCGGTCAATACCATCAACAAATTAAGCAATCTCTTTGGGCTCATATTCGTCTGGACCCTCTATTTTACTTGATGGATCTTCATATTCAATCTTAAGTCTTGCTTCAATAATAGATTCGTAGACTATCACCATCCTTATTAATTCAGAAATGGAGTCTGAAAATGTTGCAATTAAGTGATAAACATCTTTTCCGAATAAACCTTCTTTAGGCGAACCAAAACAAGCAAGAGCAACAGGAACTCCGAACAATAAGATCGGGGCAACAAATCCAGATCGATATCTATTATTCCCTATTTTCTGCTGAGTAGGGGTATACTTACTCGAAGATTCAATTTTTCCACTGTGTATACATTTAAAGAACAAAGACTGTGTCAATTCCGCATATGCATCTGCTCCAATAGTATTTGGGTCAAAATCAAGCTCTTCGACACAATCTCCACCCAAATTGTAAGAATCCCTAATATCATTGTTATTGAATATTATAAAAGGGCTTTCTTTATATGAGTCATCAGTTTTTGTTTTGCCTTTTCGCTCAAAAGTAAAATCATTTTTATAGTTTATTTGCTTGAATGAATAGTAAATTTCTCCATCTTTATAAAGTTCTTTTAAACTTTTCTGAAGCTGTTGAAAAGACGTATTAATTAACTTATTTAGTCTCACTAACAGTTTATGGTTGTTTGTGGCATCATAATAATCCATAAGATCATCCATTAGCATGTTATATTGATGCCATGTAAAGTGTGTTCCTTCAAAAGCTTGATAAAAGACATTTTGTTGATGGAATGCTTCTCTATGTAACTCTACATGGCGAAGATATTTTGAAAGAAGAATAATAGATAAGCTAATAAATAATAACAAACACGATCCTACGATTATGTTGTTTTTGGACTGAATAAAAGATATGATACCGAAACAACCTGATATAATGGCCCAGATCCAAGTTAATTCAGTTTTTTTTGCCAATATCTCATTTTTAATTTCTATTTTTGTCATAAGATATTTTACTCACTATTGAATGGACTGTCAATTATTTTATTTCTGGGTCACTTATGTATATAGTTCCCTTAATTTATTATCTTTTTTTCTGTGCACTGATATACACACGTGTGTATTGACGTTTTGTTTAATAAAGGCTAAAACTTTAATAGTGGATTACAAGGAATTATAAGATTTAATTTTTCTAAAAGGCAGCAAATTTGAACTACACTCCAGACGAAATATTTATTCGAATAGAACAGAATGTATTGAATATTTATAAACACTCAGAAGGGTTTTTAAAACTGAAAAAACAATTGGGAAAATATTTCCCATCACTGTTTTCCTCCCTTTTTAAACTATATGGTACTCATCCGGATTTCCTTTATCAGGTTGAAGATATTGTAAGAGAAATTTGCCGTATATCACTTGATAGTTCTTTTATGACAAAACAAAAAGAATTTGAGAATGACAAAGAAGATCTGTTTCATGAGGGCCATTCTGAAGTTGTCGGGGCTGTCTTTTATGTAGATCTTTTTGCTGGTAAATTAAAAAATATTGGAAAAAAAATTCCCTATCTTAAAGAGCTCGGAATAACTTTTGTACATCTTATGCCTATATTTGCAACACCTGAAAATGAATCTGATGGAGGTTATGCCGTTTCAAGTTATAGAGATATTGATCCCGGATTGGGAACAATGAATGACCTCAAAGAACTGGCTGAAAACCTGGGGAAAAATGGAATAAGTCTTGTTCTCGATTTTGTACTAAACCATACATCCCATGAGCATAAATGGGCTCTAAGAGCCAAAGATGGTGAAAAAAAATATCAGGAATATTATTATATTTTTGAAAATAGGGCAGATGTAGATGAATACAGCCCCCATTTGCGGGACATTTTCCCGGAAGTTCGAAAGGGGTCTTTTACTTTTAATAATGAAATGAAAAGCTGGGTCTGGACTACTTTCCATAGTTATCAGTGGGACCTTAACTACGGTAACCCTGATGTTTTCATGGAAATGGTAAGAGAGATGTTGTTTCTGGTAGAAGCTGGAGTGAAAATCCTACGATTTGATGCACCTGCTTTTATCTGGAAAAAAAGAGGAACCTCCTGCGAAAATTTACCGGAAGTTCATACCCTGATTCAGGCCTTTAAGTCTGTAATGAGTATTGCTGCACCGGATGTTATGTTTCTCTCTGAAGCAATTGTTCATCCTGATGAGATAAAGAAATATATTTCAAAAAATGAATGTGAACTCTCATACAATCCCCTACTAATGGCAACTCTATGGGAATCACTTGCAACAAGAAAAACAGCATTATTAAATTCATCTATGAAAAAATATGCACAAATTCCGGAGGGATGTTCCTGGATAAATTATATTCGATGTCATGATGATATTGGGTGGACTTTTTCTGATGAAAACGCATGGGATGCCGGAATAGATCCTTATGGACACAGAATATTTCTTAATGATTTTTATACAGGTAAGTTTGAAGGCAGTTTTGCCCGGGGATTACCCTTTCAGGAGAATGTTCATACTGGAGATATGAGAATTTCCGGGACTTGTGCCTCTCTGGCTGGTCTTGAAAAAGCTTTAAATGAGGAGACCCCGATTGAGGTTGATCTGTCAATTGCCAGAATAAATCTACTTTATGGAATTATTCTGTCCATGAATGGGTTTCCTCTTCTCTATATGGGAGATGAAACAGGTCAGTTAAATGATTACAGCTATACTGATGATCCTGATCATGCAGAAGACAGTAGATGGGTACACCGGCAGAAATCTATTAATATGAAATCTCCATTAAATAATCATTCAAAAATTATTTTTGAGCAGTTAAAAAAACTAATTTTTATTCGAAAAAAATGTTCCGGGTTTAGTGGAAACAATATAACTGTTTTGGATATACCTAATTCCCATATTTTTTGTTTTGAACGGGTATCAGGTATGCAGGATTCTGAGAAAATAATAGTTCTTGCAAATTTTTCTGAACAAAAACAGTATATAAAATTACCAGAGCAAAGTTATGACATAATAAGTGGAAATATATTTGAGCCTGATATTATGCTGAATGCTTATCAGTTGTTATGGCTTAAAACAAGTGCAAATTAGTCTGACACAGGTTCCATATTATTGACTAATATCCCATAATAATTATTATTAGTTATCATTCTCAAAAGGAATTAAAATTTGAACAGTCTAATTTTAATCTTCAACCGTAAACTGATTTTTATTATGATATTATTAATTTCTGGAATCTCTCTTTTTGCCCAGGCTGCACCGCCGCCTCCTCCAGCTCCACCTTCTCCCAATCTTTCCTCTGAAGTATCTGCTGAAGATAATTCAGAAGATATTGTGATAAAAGAGGGGGTTCTATCGTTATTAAAAGATATCCAGTTAAATGGAACTATTTTTATTAAGCATCAGCTTGACTCATTAAGAGATGGATTTACTCTAAAAACATTTTTTATAATTACATTTTTTTCATTAGCTTACGGAATTTTCCATACCCTGGGTCCCGGGCATGGGAAACTTATTGTTATCTCATTTTTCCTGCGGGATAACACCACAAGAGCAGATGCTTTTTCATTGTCAGTTATAGTTTCAGTAATCCATTCTTCAGCTGCAATTATTCTGGCAATACTGTTCCAATCTCTTTTTTCGTCTGTTAAGGGGATGGCTCAGGTGAAAGTACAAAATGGATTTACTCTGTTCTCCGGGCTTTTAATTCTTACTCTTGGAGTTGTCTATTTAATTATGCATATTAAAGGAACAGATCATCATTCTGTAAAGGTTAAAAAAACTACAGATAATGATACAGGAAGGACGGGGCGGTGGAAGAGAAATCTTGCAGTAGGCTTGTCTATAGGAATTGTTCCCTGTCCTCTTTCTCTTACAATTATGATGCTGTCAATTGTATATGGTATATTCTGGATTGGAATATCTTCTGTAATATCTCTTACAATTGCTATGGTAATTGTGCTTTATTTACTTTCAATATCTACAATTAAATCAAGAGATGCAGTAGAGCACGGTAAGGTGAAAAAAGAGAGGAAGATTCTTACAATAGTTCTTAATTATGCAGGTAATTTTGCACTTATATTTCTTGGATTGTACTTTACTTATAAAGGAGGAATTGCATTCTTTTAATAAATCTAAAAATATGATTTTCAGAGTGCAATAACTAAAATGAAAAAATTAATATTTATACTATTTATAATTTTTATACCTGTTTTACTATCTGCTCATCCTCATAGCAGTATTAATGCCTATGCTCATTATTATTTTGATAAGTCCGGATTTATGGGTTTTTATATTCAATGGATATATGATCCCCTCTACAGTTCTCAAATTGTATATGAGTGTGACCTTGATGGAGATTTATCTTTCTCTGCTGAAGAATTAAAACAGGTAGAGTCCTATTATTTTTCCAGACTGGACCATTATAATTACTATACTGAGCTAAAAATTGATAATAAACCGGTTCCTCTTGGTAATCCTGTTAATTTTAGTGCTCAAATTGATAAAAGTGATGATAATGTTGTTATTTTTACCTTTTATATTCCTGTGAATCATCCTTACAATAAAGAGGGTACATCCGTATTTATCGATTTTACAGATCCCACAGGATATTCTACTTTTATATGCCCTCAGCGTTCTTTATCAGTTAATGGTGAAGTAATAAAAATAAGTAAGGTAGAAATCAATAGAATGGGATCAATTTTATTTACATATAACTAAGATTTATGTTATAATATTAACAAAATCTAAGGAGCGTATAATGAAAAACCTTTTCAAAGTACTGATGTTAATCAGTCTTGTTGCAGTCTTTATGGGATGTGCAACATCACCTATCTCTATGCCCGATGTAGAACACAATCTTGTTATTCTACATACTAATGACTATCATGGTCATCCTTCTGCATTTTATGATTATCCTGCAGGTGGACAGGGTGGACTTCCTGCTCAGGCAACTTATGTAAACGCAGTAAGAGCAGCAAACCCCAATGTACTTGTATTAAGTGCAGGAGACCTTAATACAGGTCGACCTGAATCTAATTTTTTTAAAGCTGAACCAGACATTATTGGTCATAATTTTATTGGTTACGATGCTCTTGCAATGGGTAACCATGAGTTTGATCCAAAATATGATGAGATGCAGAAACAGATTGCAGATTCTGAATTCCCATGGTTATGTGCAAATGTTGTAAATGCAGATGGTTCTTACATTGAAAACGTTCTTCCCTATATAATTAAGGACTTTGGAGATTTTAAGGTAGCAATTCTTGGACTTATGGATGCCGGTACGACAAAAACCGGAAATCCGGTAAATATCGAAGGATTTATATTCAGAGATGAAGTAGAAGTTGCAAATGAACTTGTACCAATGCTTAAAGAACAGGCAGATATTGTAATTGCACTTGTTCATATGGGTCTTTATCCTGAAGTAACTGAAGGTTCAAAGGCAATTGCAGCACAGGTTCCTGGTGTAGCTCTTGTAATTGATGGACATACACATACAAAACTTGAAGAACCTGTAATGATTCAAAATGAAGTAACTGGTAAAGATGTAGCTATTGTACAGGCAAGACACTGGGGACTGTATATGGGTAATGCAAGCCTTAGTTTTATGAATGGCGAAGTTACTGGTCTAGACTGGAAACTTGATCCAATTAACGTACAATACAGAGAAACACTTGATGACGGATCCAGAGTTTACCATTATGTTGGTGAAGAAATTAAAGAAGATGCAGCTCTTGCAGCTTTAATTCAGCCATATGTTGATAAAGTTGATGCTGTATTAAATGAAGTAATTGGTACTGCTACAGCTCTTTTCCTTAATGATGATACACGAAAAGTTGAAACAGCTATTGGTGATATAGTAGCAGATTCAATGCTCTGGTATGCCAATTCCATGAACCTGGGTGCAGATTTTGCTTTCCAGAATGGTGGTGGTATAAGAACTTCTATTGCTGATGGCGATATTATGAAAAGAACTATCTATGAAGTACTTCCTTTTGATAACACTATAAAGACAGTTACTCTGAAAGGTACTGACGTAATTGCACTTTTTGATTACACACCGGAAACTGTAACTCATGGTGCTATGCCTCAGGTTTCTGAAGGTGTTTCTTTTGTAATTGATACAGCAGCCGGAACTGTTTCTGATGTTCTTATTAATGGTTCTCCCATTGATCCTGCTAAAGAGTATGTAATTGCTACAAACTCTTTCCTTGCGGCTGGTGGTGATGGCTACAAGATGTTTAAGAATAAGGTTTCAGAATACGATTCTTCTTTAATGCAGAGAGATGCAATGATTGAGTATATTGTATACCTTGGTGGTACTATTACACCGGATGTTAAGGGTCGATTTGAAGTTAAATAAATTGATTTGATTGAATGCTGCTCTGTTGTATAACAGGGCAGCTTTTTTATTCTAAAAAATATGAAAACAAAATATGCAGTATTAAATGATAAACTTTTACCAGACAATGTTGCAGAACTTCTTCTGGCTGAGGGTGTTGGATCTGCTCCTGTCTCGGTGCAGGTAAAGATAAAACTAAAGGATGCTCCGGATTTTATCCATCTGGAAAATCTTCTTCTTCAGGCCGATCGGGCAGGGATAGATTATACATACACAATTTTAGGTATTACAGAAATGTTATTAAAATTAATAAAAAATAACAATCGAATTTCAGATGAAATTTTTGTAAAAATTATACAGGGACATAAGACATTTCTGTATGCTGGTTTTACAACTAAAAGCCTTATTGATCAAAACTGTTTGTTCCAATAAATATATAGATACCCAGATTTTCAGGATCGTATGAAGAACTGTCCTGATCAATTCTATAGCTTACACCAATTCCTGCAGATTCAAAAACATTTATATAATTCCCAAGAACTATAAGCTCCATCCCAGTATAATAATTATTGTCAGCAATAATATTAGTATTTTGTAATGTAAATATTTTTTCCAAATGTATAGATCCGCTAATTCCCTGTAATGATAATCCTCCCAGAATAGGCCAGTCAGGACGCGCAATAGTAAATAGATACTCAGCAGATGTTAGTATTTGTACATTGTTATTACTTGAAATGTAAAACCCTCTGGGATTATTTAAATATTGTAAATCGTCAATTTCCGAATAAGTAAACCTTCCTGAAAATTTTATTACCTGATGATCTATTAGAGAAGGTATATTTATACTATTGGTACTTTTAAAAGCATATTGTTTTAAAAAATTATTTGAAAGAGGAGTATATAGAAAGGTTGAAGAGCTTATATTAAAGGGTTGAATAGTATCTCCCCGGCTTTGCTGCCCTGAAAAAGAAAAACTTATTCCATCGAAACTATAAGCTTTATTACTATACCCAATATTTGAATCACGAGCAGGAGAGAAAAATGAAAAATCCTTATTTGAAGAAATAGTATAATTATCAATTATTCCTGTAAATAAACCTAAATAAGTATAATTACCTAATTTACGATGACTGATAACAGGGATATCAAATATAAGTTGCTGTCTTGTTGTCTGGAGAGCATTGTCTATACTAGAGCTTACTGAATATCCCTGTAATAAACTGTAGTTTAGGCCCCCATACCCCCAGTCATATGAGAAATCGATAGACCCACCAGGTTGTCCCTTAGTTGTATCCATAGATAAAGTAGTAAATAATTCACTTTTGCCAAGAATAGATCTGAAATAACCAGTTACACCAGGTCCAAATATCTGTGAACTTTCATATATGGGATTAATGTAAAAAGGTATTGGGGTGAAAGCAACCAGCTTTGGCAGATCTGAATATTTCTGATAATTTACCAAATTGGAATTTTGCGGAACCGGATGGGCTATAACTGTTTTTTGTATATTCTCAAATACATATTCTCTTCCAATAGTTGACAGCTCTATATATGGAGCTGTTCTTATAGTATATCCTCTGGCAGAATAAGTGGAATAAACTATACTATTATTATCAATAAATCCTGAAAATATCCCTACAGGGTCTGTTAATATTTTATTTATCATTCCTGTTTTTTGCATCTCTATTTTATAGAGTGAAGGAGTTTCCTCTATATCAGAGGTGAAAACGATATCCCCATTTTCTATAAACAGTGGATTATATTTATTTCCAGGGTAGTTGGAACCAAGAGATTTAATATTGTTTGCATTATCAAGAATGAAGATATTTCTACCTGAGGAACTTTGCACAGTAAATACAAGTTGTTTCCCGTCTGAAGAAAAATCAGGATTGTACACAGACGATCCTTTTCTTTCAAATAATGTTTTTATTTGTCCTGTATTAATATCTATCTCAACAAGTCTGGTGTATTGTCCTTTTTTTTGAATTGCAACAAGCCTTCTTCCATCTGGAGATATTGCTGGTTGTTTTATATGAGCATTATTTGTAATTTTTACAATTTTATTATTTTCTCTATCTAATAAATAGAGATTGGACATAGCTCTCAATCCTGCAGGATGATTTCCATCAATATCAAGAGAGGTAAAAAAAATAAGATTTCCATTTTCACTTACAGAAAAAGAGTTGTAGTCAGAAAGTGTTGTTTTAACAAGTATAGTTTCTTTTTTGCTTACAGGATCAATTATTACAAGGGCTGGTTTTTTATCTTCAGTTTCCCGGTAGACTATCCAGCCTTCTATACGAATTACAGGAAGATAATAGTTTGATTCCATATCCGGAGAAAATAAATTATTAGAAGATGAGTTGGAGTTTGAATATTTTTCTTTAAGTTCAAGTTCCATCTGTTCAAATATTTTACTAATTGAATCTCCTGTAATTTTTTTTACATAATGATTAAAACCTATAAGGGGAAAGTTTAAATACTCTTTGTATATTTTTACAAAAATATCATTACCATATTTTCGTGCCATGTAATCATTTATTAAAAAACCACCTATATAGATTCTGCTTAATGGTGGATGATAAGATGTATAAGCAGCCTGACGCCAGGAGAAGAGTTTATCTTCCAGTATCAGTGCTCTGGAAAACATTTCAAAAAAAGGATTATTTCCCCTTCCTCCGCCTGTAAGATCAGATTCAAGTTTAACAGCTATACCTTCAATAGCCCAGCCAGGCATTAATCCACCGGGAATAGAAGAAATACTTTCTCCTAAAACTCTTGAGAGCTGATAAAAGAGACCTTTTTCTATTGTCATATTTACATAATGGGTTAGTTCATGAATAAGGGTAAACTTTAACCAGTTGTCAACTTTAGCACCAAGCTCCAAAGTTGGTGAAGGTGAAACGTACATATTTATATGAGGAGGAGCAGGGTAGTATGAACCATTTGAAACATCTATTCTGTCATGAATAACCAGTATAATCTTTTCAGGATATGAATTAAAAAAAGAGGTTACAGAATTATAAACATCTTCACAAAATTCTGTAATTTCAATTACAGATTCAGTGCTGAATTGCTCATAAATAATTTTAAAATGTTCTGTTTCTGTTACAAGCCAGCCGGAATAGGGTTCATTTTGATTATCAGAAAATAAGCCAGGAATAACAAATAGAATATATATTATGACAAATAATTTTTTCATTAAATATAGTATAGAGCAATGTAATGTTTAGATATAGATGTAGGGAATCCTGGGTGGCTGTCCCCACATGAAACCCTGGGTGACTGTCCCTATGGTCCCTGCTCCTTGACCAATTAATAATGACCGCATATATTCCAAAGATGACAAATTCAAAGTTACCGGTAAAAAAAATTCTCAAACTGGGTCTTCCCTTATTTGCAGGTAATTTTTCATTTTATCTGCTTCAATTGGCTGATACTATAATGGTTGGCCGTTTGGGAACCAGCAGCCTTGCAGCTATTGCTATGGCAGGTTTATTTACCGGAATACTGTTTACTTTTGTGTGGCCTGTTTTAATCGGAACTCAGGCCATTGCTTCCAGGCGTTTTGGTAAACAGCAGGCATCTCATGTTCCCGCTGAACAACTTCAATTTGCCTCTGATACCGGTAGATCTCTGGATAATGGTATAGTTGTTGGCATTTTTATGGGATTTCTTGGGATTGCATTCTCTTTTTTTGCAAGACCTATTTTAAATGTATTAATAAAAGATCCTGAACTTCTGCCTTTATCGTTGGCATATATTTATGTATTAAGATGGGTCCTCCCTTTTTACGGAATCATGATGGCCCTGTCAGGTTTTCTGGGTGGAATAAACAGAACAAAAATTATTATGATTTCCAATGTAGGCGGCAGCCTTCTAAATATTCTTTTTAACTATATATTTATTTTTGGTAAAATGGGATTCCCTTCTTTCGGAATACGCGGTGCTGCCATAGGAACTGTTCTTGCCGGGGTATTTCAATTTATATATCTGTTTAGTGTTATACGTTTTAAAGGTAATCTGGTAATGTACAATACCCTGGGACTTAAACGTCTGGATTTTACAGTAATGAAGAATATGTTTAAAATATTTCTTCCTATAGCAGTACAAAATATAATTGCATTAGCTGTTTTTCTTATCTATGAATCTATAATTGGAGCTATTGGTACAGTTTATTTAGCTGCAACCCATGTTATTTTTTCTTTATTCCGAATAAACAAAACTCTCGTTGGCGGTTTTGCTCAGGGATCCGCCATACTTGTAGGGAATTCTCTTGGGGCTGATCAGAATACTGAGGCCGTAAAAATTGTTTATGGATGTCAAATTATAGCTGGAGTTATAGGACTTGTTGTTGTTATGACAGTATTGCTTATTCCGGAAATTGTAATGGTATTATTTGTTTCAGATGCACAAACTATATTAATAGGGGTAAAAGCGCTCTATTTTTTTGGTGTATTCTTTTTTATTGAAGTTATGGGTTATTCTTTTGAAATAATTTTTGGCGGGAACGGCTGGGGACGGTATGTTCTATTTTCTGAATTTATATCCAATATGGTTTTTATTATTGGATTGACTGTAATTCTTGTCTTCATTTTTAATAAAGGTATATATGGTGCATGGATAGGTTTTGCCTTGTATCAGGTTTTTCATGCATTAATACTATTTATTGGTTTTTTATCCAAAAAATGGCTTCATGTTGAAGTTGAGAAGAAATAAGTAGAATATTTTAGATATAAGTACCAATCATCTTAAGGGATGAGTGCCTTATCTTTAGCTCATGAATAGATGTATTCCGGGGTTGGTTTATTGCATAGATAACAGCATCTGCAACATCTTCAGGATTAAGTGCATTATCCATATTTACAGAGTCCTTTCCTTTTCGGGCAACAAGAGTATCATGAATTGGTGTTTCAACACCACCAGGGGAAATGTCAATTATTCGTATATTGTTTACAGCAACTTCTTTTCTTAGAGCTTCAGAAAATCCCTTAAGTCCAAATTTAGCAGCGCTGTAGACCGAAAGACCCGGGATTCCTGTTTCTCCGGCAGCAGATGTAATATTTACAATAATACTGTTTTTTTGTCTGGAAAGGTGTGGAAGAAATGAGTGTGTGATATACAGGGGACCAAGTAGATTTACCAAAATAGTTCTCTCTATTTCATCTTTTGTTTTTTTACTAAATGAGCTGGGATTGGTTATTCCTGCATTATTTATTAGTATATCAATATTTCCAAGAAACTCCATTGCTTTCTTTTCCGCTGTATCAACATCCTCCTTTTTTGAAATATCTGCATCTATTAATAAAGTGTCTGCAGAAAATAGTGACTTTTTCTGGCTGCTGTGTCTTGCAATTATAGCAATTTTATTACATTCACTGTTATTCAAATTGGTAAGAGCTTTATAGATTGCATAACCAATACCGCTTGTTCCGCCTGTTATTACAATATTTCTGTTCATAGTGGTAAGTATATGAAAAAGATAAGTGAATTTACAACCCTATGGGGGAGGAGAATTATCAGAAGGAAAAACTAAGAAAAATAAATCAGGAAAAAGCTTGACAGATTGAATATTAGAGGTCAGACTACTGATATGATTAGAAAGATGATTAGCTGTCTGACTACATACTCCCCGAGTATGGAAATATTATGACAAAAAGAGAGAGAATAATTGCCGCACTTCAGGGCAGGGAAACAGATAGGGTCCCTTTTTCTGTTTATCAGCATTCTACTGTTCATGAACGAAGAGTAGATAAGTTTGTTGGTTATACTATGGATTTTTACAGAAAATATGATCCGGATTATATAAAAGTCATGTTCGATGAAAATTATGACACTCCGGTTAACTGGCAGTACATACAAAATTTGGACGTCTGGAAAGAGCTGGAAGAGTTTGATCCGCATATTGGTGCCTTTGGAAGACAACTGGAAGCTTTAAAAAGAATTAAAGATCTTGCAGGGCCTGATGTTCCGGTTATTCAGACTGTGTTTTCTCCTTTCCATTTTGCTCATCGTTTAACTAATAGAAGAATTATTGATGATTGGAAGCAGGCACCTGATATTGTTCAAAAAGGTCTGAACGTAATTGCCGGGAACATTATTAGTTTTGCAGAAAGCTGTATGGATGAAATTGGGATTGATGGCTTTTTCTTTGGAGCATTTGGTTGTGAAAAAGAATGGATGAGTGAAGAACAATACAAAAATTTAGTTCGTCCTTCTGACCTCTTAGTTTTAAATGAACTAAAAAAAGCTGATATGGTTTTTTTGCACATCCATGGAGAATCAGATTCCTTTTTTAATCTTCTTAAAGATTATCCCTGTAATGCAATAAGCTGGGAAGATAAACTGGCCGGACCTACTCTTGAAGAAGCAAAAAAATTAACTGATAAATGTCTTATTGGTGGAATAGATCACCTTAATGCCAGAACCTGCAGTTCTGTAGATATTATTATGGAAGGAAAAAAATCCATTGCTTCCGTAAATAACAGTGGGTTAATACTGGCTCCCGGATGTACTTTCCCAGGTGAAACACCAGAGGGAAATATGCTTGCACTGAAAACTGCGGTTGGTGCTGGATGAGCATTGAAAACCAGAGTTTAAAAGCCAAAATTTATGATAAAATTCTAAAAAAAATTGTTGGTAATGAATTTGCAACTGATGAATTACTTGTTGAGAGCAAGCTTGTAAAGATGTTTGATGTAAGCAGAGCTCCTGTCAGGGAAGCTCTTATTGAACTTTGCAGTGCAAATATTATCCGGAATATACCCCGGGCCGGGTATCAGATTATCAGAATTTCAGAAAAAGACCTTCGTGATGCTCTTCAATTCAGATTGATGCTGGAAATTGAAGGTTTAAAACTTGGGTTTCCTAAAATAAATAAAGGTATTATTTCCAATTTAAGAACTCTTGCCGCCAGGAGTGACGAGGTAAGAAATTTAGGTCTTGAGACAGATGCAGTCAGTGAAAAGATGAAACTGAATAATCAGTTTCATATAGCTATTAGCAGCATTTCTGGAAATAGTTTAATAACTAAAGCTTTGGATAGTACATTGGATCTGCTTTGGAGAGGCCTTGTACAGATAATGATTCATGAAAATAAAATACCTGTTCCTGAAAATACATATCATTCCGGTATTGTAAGAGCAATGGAAGAAGGTGATCTTAAATCAGCAATAAGCAATCTCACTGATGATATTTTAGTTTACAGCAGCATAGGTCATGGTTTTTGAGTAAAATTTATTAGCAATTATGCTATATAAATAATTTTTTATCTTTTTTGGAGGTTCATATGAAATTAGGAATCAGATTGTTAGTTATTCTGATGTTAATGGGGCTTCTTATCATGCCTGTTTTTGGTGCAGGAAGTAAAGAAGCATCGGAAGATGATGGATACATCTATCTGGCATTAACTGCACCACTTACTGGTGACTATGCCGAGTATGGTGGTAACTTTAAAAAGTCTGTTGAGATGGGAATTGATCTTATCAATGCAAGTGGCGGAGTTCTTGGAAAAGAACTAAAGGTTATTATTGGTGATTCAAAGGGAGATCCAAAAGAATCTGCTAATCTGGCTCAGAAATTTACTTCTGATAAAAGAATAGTTGCAGAAATTGGTGACTTTACCAGTACAAGCTGTCTTGCTGCTCAGCCAATATATACAGATGCAGGTATGGCTCAGCTTTCTCCAACATCAAGCCATCCTGACTTTGCAAAAGGATCTAAATACAGTTTTGGTATTATCGGAACACAGGCTGGTGAAGGTCCTTTTATGGCACAGATGACAAATGAACTTGGGTTTAAGAAAGTTGCTGTCCTTTATATAAATAATGACTGGGGTATTGTAACAGATAAATATTTTTCCGATGCTCTTGGTGGATATGGTATTGAAGTAGTAGGAAGAGACTTCTATTTTGATGGTGAAAAGGACTTTACTGCTGTTCTTACAAAATTAAAAGATACAGCTCCTGATATGCTTTTTATTGCTTCCATGTACAATGATGGTGCTTTAATTAACAAGCAGATTGAAAAACTTGGATGGGACGTTGCTGTTCTTGGCCCGGGTTCACTATATTCTCCTAAACTTGTAGAGCTGGGTGGAGATTCAGTTGAAGGATTGTATACTAATGTAGTATTTCATCCTGCCTCTCCAAAACCGGAAGTTCAGGCTTTTGTAAAAGAGTTTGAAGCCAGATATTCCACAACTCCAAATATGTTTGCAGCAGTTGCATTTGATGCAATCAATATTATGGCAGATGCAATTGAAAGAGCAGGAACAACTGATCGTGGTGCAATAAGAGATGCACTTGCAGCTACTAAAAACTTCCCAAGTGTTACAGGAAAAATAACATTTACCGAAGTTGGTGATGTAATGAAAGAGTATACAAGAGTTAGGGTTACTAATGGTGAGTTTAAGGTATTTGTACCGTAAACTATTTTAATCAGGCATCCATTTATGGGTGCCTGAATTTTCCAATACATTTTAAGGAGAAAATTACGAGTGTTTTTACAACAACTTATTAATGGAATTACTCAGGGGAGTCTTTTTGCTCTTCTGGCTATATCGTTTTCAATAATTTATGGAGTGTTAAAGCTTGTCAACTTTGCAACAGGCTCATTATATATGATGGGTGCATTTGCAGGATTAATGGTAGTTAAATATGTTACTCCTAATATATTTGTTGCCTTGCTTGCAGGTGGACTAATGGGCTGGGTTCTTGGATTTATTATTGAGAAAGTTGCGATTAAAGCTTTAAGAGGTGTTGCCAGGATTGCTTCATTGATCTGTACAATCGGATTCTCAATTTTTTTGAATGAACTTGCATCGGTCATATATGGTGCAGAAACACAGTCAATGCCAAGCTTCTACAATGAGACTGCATTTATAATTGGTGATGTTAATGTTGTGTGGTATCAAATATTCATGGTTGTAACAGCAGCCGTAATTTTGTTGTTTCTTCAGATAATTATTTTTAAAACAAAACTGGGACTGGCAATTAGAACTGTTTCACTTGATTACAAAGTAGCCGGTCTAATGGGAATAAATGTTGATCGTACAATTTCCTATGCCTTTGCACTGGGTGGCAGTACTGCCGGTATAGCATGTGTTCTTGCAGCAGTTTACTATAATGCTGTTGTACCTACTATGGGAAATATTGCAGGTTTAAAATCTTTTTCTGCAGCTGTATTCGGGGGGTTATCCTCAATTCCAGGTGCAATTTTAGGAGGATACCTGTTAGGGATTATTGAAAACCTTGGAGTTCAGTTTGTAGGATCAGGATGGAGAGATATTATAGGGTTTGTTATTCTGGTTGGATTTCTGTTATTCCGGCCCAGAGGAATTCTTGGTAAAAAGATTAATATATAGGAATGGAGAATAAATAGAAATGATCATCCCGAAAAATAAATTATCTAAGTTTAAGATACCCTTTTTTATATTTGCAGGAATTTTTATTCTTATTCTGCCTAATTTTTTAAATGGATACATGTTAAGAATAGCCATATTAATTGGAATCTATATGGTTCTTGCTTCCAGCCTAAATATTATTATTGGCTTTACAGGAATGTTTTCCCTTGGACATGCTGCCTTCTATGGAATAGGAGCCTATGTTTCTGCACTGCTGGCTACCAAACTGGGACTTTCTTTTTGGTTTACAATGATTATGGGAGGAGTTGCAGCCGGTATTATGGGGGCGTTTATTGGGCTTGCCACTTTAAGGTTAAGAGCTATATTTCTGGCCTTTACAACATTGGGATTTGGTGAAATTGTAAGAATTGTTATACTTAACTGGATTTCTGTAACCAGGGGACCTATGGGAGTAACAGGAATACCTGCCCCTAGATTATTGGGGAAACCATTTAATTCTGTAGCTTTTTTCTATTGGGTACTTTTACTGGTTATTGTAACTTTAGTTGTAATAAGAAGGATCTATAATTCCAGGATTGGCCGGGCTTTTGTTGCAATAAGAGAAGATGAACTTGCAGGTAAAAGTATGGGTATTAATATTTTTGCGTTTAAAACTCTTGCATTTACTCTTGCTTGTTTTATAGCAGGTATTGCCGGAGCAACTTATGCCCACTTTGCCCGTTATATAAGTGCAGACCAGTTTGCCGGACCTGAATCTTTTATAATATTGACCATGGTTGCATTGGGAGGAACAGGCTCACTGATCGGCCCATTACTGGGGGCCTTTATTCTTGTTCTAATACCAGAGGCTTTCCGTTTTCTTGCAGAATTCCGGATGGTACTTTATGGAGCTATTCTTATATCAGTAATTGTTCTCAGGCCAGGTGGAATAGTTGGTGTGAAGGGTATATTTGAGCGGGCTGAACCTCTTTTTAAGAAAAAGAAGAAACCTTCGGAGGTTTCAGAATGATAATGAAAATAAAGAATGTTACAAAGGCCTTTGGAGGACTTGTTGCTGTAAATAGTGTAGATATGGAAATTGAAGAAGGAACAATTCATGCTGTAATTGGTCCAAACGGAGCAGGGAAAACTACATTTTTTAATGGAATAACCGGCATCAATCCAATGGATTCCGGAGAGATTATTCTTGAGGAAGAAGATATTCAAAACCTTCCGACACATATTATTGCAAAGAAAGGTATATCCAGAACATTTCAAAATATTAGATTATTCCCCTATATGACAGCGCTGGAAAATGTAAAAGTTGGAACTCATACCCTTACGAAATCATTTATTTGGGATGCAGTTTTTAGAACACCACGATTTAAAAGAGAGGAAAAGGATACTGAGGACTTCTGTCTTAATCTTCTTGAAGCTACGGGATTGATTAAAGAAAAAGATTTTAGAGCTAAAAATCTTCCTTATGGTGCACAAAGAAAACTGGAGATTGCAAGGGCTCTGGCAAGTAAACCTAAAATCTTACTTCTTGATGAACCTGCTGCCGGTATGAATGATACAGAAACAGCGGACCTTGTTAAATATATAAGAGAATTAAAAGAGAACGGTCTTACCATAATATTAATTGAGCATGATATGAAACTGATAATGAGTATTGCAGATATTATTTCGGTAATTGATCATGGTGTTAAAATTGCAGAAGGGACTACAACAGAAATACAGAATAATGAAAAAGTAATAGAGGCATATTTAGGAAAAAGGAGAGCAGTATAGTGGTACAACTTGAAGTTAATGATCTTGCTGTTCAATACGGAGAGATAAAAGCCCTGAAGGGTATTTCTTTTAAAGTAAATCAAGGTGATTTTGTAACCTTGATCGGAGCAAACGGAGCAGGGAAAACTACTTTGTTAAATGCTCTTACGGGAGTTGTTAAAACTTCAAAGGGAGAAATTATTTTCAAAGGGAAGAATATTACCAGTATGAGATCGGATAATATTGTCAGATTGGGTATATCTCATGTTCCGGAAGGAAGAAAAATATTCTCTGAATTAACTACAGAAGAAAACCTTTTTGTAGGAGCATATATAATTAATGACAAAAATATTGTAAAGAAGAATCTTGATCTGGTATATTCTCTTTTCCCCTTATTGGAAGAGCGGAGGAAACAGGTTGGAGGTACTCTCTCTGGTGGTGAACAGCAGATGCTTGCAATAGGAAGAGGTCTTATGTCTAATCCTGATATTCTTTTTCTGGATGAACCCAGTCTTGGATTAGCGCCGATTATTATTGAAAATATTTTTGATTATATTAAAGAAATAAATAAGCAGGGGACAACTATTTTTCTTGTGGAGCAAAATGCAAATATGGCTCTGCAGTTTGCTAGCTATGGTTATGTTCTGGAAACAGGAAATATTATTATAGAAGATAATTCTGAAAATCTTATAGGAAATGATGTTGTCAGAAAAGCATATCTGGGAGTAACATGATAGGGTCTGATGTTTGTGTTGTCGGGGCCAGTAATATAGATTTAATAAGCTATATACCCAGGCTCCCTGTAGAAGGTGAAACTCTTCACGGCACGGAATTCCGTATGGGTTTTGGAGGAAAGGGAGCTAATCAGGCGGTAATGGCAGCTAAGCTTGGAGCCAGTGTTTCTATAATAACAAAACTTGGGGATGATATTTTTGGAAAGCAGACACTGGAAAATTTTCAAAAGTTTGGAATAGATACAAACAATGTTACTTTTACTAATAAAGCTTTTTCCGGAGTAGCTCCAATATCTGTTGATCAGTTTGGTAAAAACTCAATAATAATAGTGACAGGAGCTAATGATCTGTTAAATGAGGAAGAGATTCAGACTGCTGCAGGAATTATAAGTTCTTCAAAAGTACTGGTTTGTCAGATGGAAATACCTATTGAGATATCCATATCGGCATTAAGAATTGCAAAAAAAGCCGGGGTGTTTACAATTTTTAATCCTGCCCCTGCAAGAAAAGATATACCAGTAGAAATATATGGTTTAATTGATATTATTTCTCCTAACGAAACGGAAGCAGAGATTTTAACCGGAATAAAAATCATCACTAAAAAAGATGCGGAAAATGCAGGAAAGTTCCTGGTGGAAAGGGGAGTAAAAACTGTAATTATTACCCTCGGTAATAAGGGGAGTATGATAATAACAAAAGATGAAATTGAATATTGTCAGGTTGAAAGTATTGATGCTGTAGATTCAACAGGAGCTGGAGATTCTTTTATAGGCAGTCTGTCAGTTTTTCTTGCGAAAGGAAAATCGATATCAGATTCAGTTTTATTTGCAAATAAAATTGCAGGATTATCGGTACAAAATAAAGGAACACAAACAAGCTTTCCTGAAATATCAGATTTGTCTGATGAATTAAAAGTTGAATTAAATTGAACCTAAGGCTGGTCGCCAACAAGTTGGTCTGGTCGGGACTCCGTCCCTGCTCGGCAATGCAACCGTTGCTGCTCGCCTATGCAACCTAAGGAGATAAATGCACAATGACGAAGATTGAAAGAATAGATACTGTCCTAAAAGGTAATAAACCGGACAGAGCCCCTGTAAGCTTGTGGTATCATTATGGGTCTCAATTTCTTCCTGGTGAAAAATATGCAGAAATTGTTCTTGCATATTATAAATATTATGATTTTGACTGGCTGAAGGTTATGAATGATTATTTTTACCCGGTGCCTAAGGATATATACGAATTTAAATCCAAAGAAGATTTGAAATTACTCAAACCATTTGATATTAAAAATTCTGAATGGAATGAGCAATTAAAGGCTTTAAAACTTATCAATGCGGAGCTTAATGGGAAGGCCTGTTTTTGTGATACAGTATTTGATCCATATCAGGAACTTCAGAGGAGTCCGGTCGGGGAGCATCTTCCCAGACTTATGAAAGAGGAACCTGAGGCTGTTCTTGAAGCACTGTCAATTGTAACTGATAACGTTATTGAGTATGCAAAAGAATCTTTAAAAGCAGGATCTGCCGGTATTTTCCTTTCTGTTCTTGCAAGCAGTGATCAAATGAGCAGGGAGGATTTTCTGAAATTTGAGAAACCTTTTGCAATGAGAGTTTTTGATGCAGTTAAGGATCTGGGTACTATGAATACTGCACATATACATGGCCATTCCATTTATGCGGATGATATTCTGGATTTTCCTGTTTCTATTATAAGCTGGGAGGATAGAGTTTCCGGAAATCCATCTTTGGCAGAAATGAAAGAAAAAATTAAAGGGTGTGTAATGGGAGGAATTGATAATACATCAATGACCAGGAAGACGCCGGCATATCTTATAAATAATACCCGTGAAGGTATTGAAATGGGAGGGGATTCCCGATTTTTTCTTGCCAATGGCTGCAGTAGTCCGGGACACATGGATCCGTTTTCAATTACTGCAATAGTAGATACAGCAAAAGGTAAAATATAAAAAGCAGGTAATATTTTGTAATGAGTTATCTTGTTATAGATTTTGGAACATCAAGCTGTCGCGCTTCTATTGTCTCTTTCCTGGGGCAGGTTGTTTCCCGCTCCAAAGAATTTGTAGAAGTAGATGTTCAGGGTGCTTCAGCAGAAGTGGATACAGATTATGTATGGAGCATTGTGGTTCGTGTAATTGATCAGGTAATCAAGAAAAACCCTAATGAGATTATAGATGCTGTAGGTGTCAGCTCCATGTTAGGATATGTATTTTTAGATTCTAAGAATCAACCGGTAAGACCTGCTTTTATCTGGATGGATAACCGTGCAGGAGTAGAAGCAAACGAAATTAGAGAATTATTTAATGATGATTACCTTTACAGTAAAACCGGTCGCAGGATAAGCCCTGAGCTGCTGGCACCTAAAATTTTATGGCTTAAAAAGAATGAAGAGGTAAACTATAAGAAAGTAAGAAAAATAATTGGCCTGAAGGATGAAATAGTACGAAGATTAACAGGTATGGTTGGAACAGATTTTGCACATCTAAACTATACATATCTTTATAATATTAGTTCCGGGGAAATTGATGAAGAGATAAGTTCTGTTTTAAATATAAATAGAGATTTATTTCCGCCAGGGAGATCTGCGGAAGAAATTGCGGGTTATATTTCAGATGAATGCAGTCTAAGGACAGGATTAACTGCAGGAACAGCTGTTATTACTGGCAGTTCAGATGGAACGACTGCAATGTATGGTGGTGGAATACTTGAACAGGGAAAAGCTGTTCTTGTTTCCGGAACAACTGATGTTCTTATGATGAAGACAGAGAAGATAATAGATGATAAGAGTTCTACTTTAAGTATTAATAATGGAATGGTTCCGGGCTCTTATGTGGTAGGTGGTGCTATGGGAATGTCCGGTGGTACCTTAGACAGACTTTTTAAACTTTTTAACTGGAATTTCAAGGAAATAATAGAGAGGGTAAAAGATATTCGACCCGGGGCGGACGGGCTTCTTTTTACACCTGGATTATCCGGGGAACGTGCACCGTACTGGGCCGAAAAATTTAGAGGGTCAATTGTTGGTTTTGACCTTAACCACGAACCTGAACATATCGTTCGTGCACTTTTTGAGGGGATTTCATTTCGCATACTTGGACTTATACAGGTTATGAATATAAATGGATTAAACCCGGAATCTGTCAATGTAGTTGGAGGGGGCGCATCAATTGAAGTTTTTAATCAGATTAGATCGGATGTTACAGGTTTACCGGTTATCAGTCTGGAAGATTCTGAGGCAACATCCCTGGGTACTGCAATTTTCTGCAGGAAAGGAATTGATAGGAATATAACTTTTTCAGAAGCATCCAGTGGATGGATATCTCATAAGAAAGTTTATTATCCGGATCCGGAATTGCATGAATTATACATAGGGAGATTAGCGATTTTTGAAAGATATATCAAAAACACAATAGAAATACAAAATAGTTTAAAGAAAGGGTTATAATTATGTCAGATATAGATAATGAACTAGTAACGAAAGAAGAGATGTTAAGGAAAGTACGTGCTGCAATCGAGGATAGAGCAACCTGGTTTGCACTTTTATATGAAGAATTTTCAAAGCATCTTCCAGTTGAAAAGGTTGAAGAAATATCAAGAGCTGCAATACATAAATATGGGTTAATAAAAGCAAAAAAAGATCCTGATTCTTTTGAACCAAAAAGCTGGGTAATCAGACACAAAGAAAAAGGTTCTGCTGATGTATTTTCATCCAGAATAGAATATGATGATGATCAGGCAATTCAGATGATGGGTTATTGTCCCCTTGTTGAATCGTGGAAGAAATTTGGACTATCTCCGGAAAAGGTTGATCTTTACTGTGATATTGCAATGGAAGGTGACAGAGGCCGTGCAGATGGACATGATGGTATTGTTATGGAATTAAAGGATACTATTGCAAAAGGATGCGAAACCTGTAAATTAGTTATAAGAAGAGGTTAGTGTAAAATCGATGAATATATACTTAAGTGGGCTGATAGGTTCGGGAAAAACAACTATAGGTTTGGAGCTTGCAGAAGAATTAAAACGTCCATTTTACGATCTGGACAGGGAGATGGATAAAATCCTTGGTTATTCATTTCATAAACTTGTTAAAGAAGATGGGTGGGTGGTATTCCGAGAACTTGAGTATTCTATTTGTAAAAATTTTACAGATCATGAAAATGCAATTATAGGCCTTGGTGGAGGAACTGTCAGATACAAGTGGAATATTGATGTGCTGAGAGGTTCCGGGAAAATTGTTTTTTTAGAGACCCCTATTGATGAATTAATTAGACGTGTTACCTTGTCTGACAGACCAAGGGTTCATCCTGAAACCACAATAGCTGAAGATATATCTAAAATATGGAATTCATATAAAGACCTATACTATGACAGTGCAGATATAATTTATAAGACTGGAAATAAATCATTGGAACTGGAAGTAGCAGAATTAAAGGAGATTATAAATGGCAATAGTTAACAAACCTAAAGATCATGGTGAACATGTTGATCAGCTTCGAAATGGAATTGAACATCGTGCAACATGGATGTATTTATTTCTTAATGAGGCCAGAAAGAAAGGTCTCGAATGGGATGATTTTGCCCGGACTGCAGTTTTTAAATGCGGGCAATTTCATGGTGATGTGAAACTTCCTGATACAGATAGTATTAAAGAGTTTGGAACTGCATTTGCATATGATACTCTTAGAGATGTTTTTGATATGGAAATTAAAGAATTAAATGAAGATGAGTTTATAATAGAGATGAACTACTGTCCTCTGGTAAGCGGATGGTTGAAACAGACTGATATTGAAGAAGATATTGATCATCTTTGTGATATTGCAATGGATGGTGATCGTGGAATAGTTGATCAATTTCCATCTTTCCATTTTGATTTGCAGAGTACAATTGCTAAAGGTGATTCAGTCTGCAGAGTTGTAATTAGTAAGAAGAAATAATACTTTAACATATATTTTACCGGGAGTTTTTATATGTCCACTTTAGAGCAGCATTTTTCAAAATTCAGATCAGAAATAATTGGAATTGATTAAACATATTGAGCAGGAAGTGCTTACGACCTGGTAGTGGATGGTGACTTGATTTCATGTGGCAGGTTATATGGGCGAATAGAAAAAAGAATGCAGGAAGTTAT
>DAOWEB010000069.1 GCA_030638735.1 Spirochaetaceae bacterium | reverse complement strand
TGACATTTTAATTACACCAATGCTTTTTACAAATGACATGCTTATTGAAGGTGGAATTACAAACATGACTAATCTTAAAGAAAAATATCCTGCTTTCAACAAATCTAATGCTGCAACAGCATCCTGGATCCCTGAAATCTAGAACTTCAAACTTAACTGTCAGAGATGCTCGTGCGGGCATCTCTGACTAAATCTAATTTTATAATTCACGGAGAAAATAATGGCCGAAAAGAGATCATCATATAAATCCCTGGCAAAAACACTTACATGGGAGGATGGCGTTTTAACCCTTTTGGATCAAACCCTGCTTCCTGTTGAAGTGGTTAGTGAGAAACAGGAAAGTATAGAACAGGTTTGGGATTCAATCAAGAAACTGAAGGTTCGTGGAGCCCCCGCAATTGGTATTGCAGGAGCTTATGGGGTACTGTACGGTGTTAAGGATAAAACGGATCTTCCTGTGCAAGAGTTTTTAGCAGAGCTTAAGAAAAGTGCTGATTATCTGGACTCTTCCAGGCCTACAGCAGTTAATTTAAGCTGGGCGCTCAAACGTATGGTTGCAAAGGCTAATTTAATAGTTACAGAAAAGCCATCTTCCAATTCTAAAGATATATATATCACCCTTGAGATGGAAGCTATTGCAATACATGAAGAAGATAAGCAGATATGTAAAAACATTGGTCTGAATGGTAAGGGTTTAATAAAAGATGGAATGGGTGTACTAACCCACTGTAATGCAGGAAGTCTTGCTACTTCCGAACTTGGGACAGCTACTGCACCTATGTATCTGGCTCATGAAGATGGTATTAATTTCAAAGTATTTTCAGACGAAACCAGACCCCTTCTTCAGGGCGCAAGATTGACCAGCTGGGAACTCCAGCAGTCTGGTGTAGACGTTACACTTATAACTGATAATATGGCTGCTTTTATGATGAGCAAAGGTGAAGTTGATCTTGTAATTGTTGGAACTGACAGAGTTGCTGCTAATGGAGATACTGCTAATAAAATAGGTACTATGGGTGTTGCCATTCTTGCAAAGCACTTTGGTATTCCTGTTTATATAGCATGTCCTTCTTCTACTATAGATTTTGAAACAGAAACAGGTGAGGAAATTGTTATCGAAGAACGGGATCCTGAAGAAGTACTGTTTTTTGGTGAACGAAGAACCGGCCCTGAGGGTATGAAGGTTCGTAATCCTGCTTTCGATGTAACACCTAATGAACTTATTACAGGGTTTATTACAGATAAAGGATTAGTTGAAGCTCCTTTTAAGGAAAATCTTAAAAAGGCTTTTGGTTAGAAGAGGATCGATATGGCTTATAAACAATTAACAGAAGAACTGGTTCTTGATTATGTAAAAAATCTTGAACCAATGAAAAAGATATTCTCTTCCTTTGACAATATAGGTATAAAGGAAGTTGGTGATGGGAATTTAAACTATGTTTATATTGTTACAAATGAAACAAAACCTGAAGAGACTATCATTTTAAAGCAGGCAGTTCCTTTTTTAAGGGTTGTTGGCGAATCCTGGCCCCTTGATATAGAGAGGATGGAATTTGAAGTAATGGCTCTCAGACAGCAGTATGAATACTGTCCTGATCTTGTTCCTGAAATATATTATGCAGATAATGAGATGTCTCTGGTAATTATGCAGAATCTTAACAAGCATACAATTATTCGTGGTGAAATGAATCTGGGTAAGAAGTTCCCAAAAATGCCTGATCATGTTTCAACTTTTCTTGCAGAGATGCTTTTTAGATCATCTGACTGGGGAATGGCTGGAAAAACAGAAAAATGGCCTCACCATGATACTGCTTCAAAGAAAGAGATGGTGGAGAAATATATAAACAAGGATCTTTGTAATCTTACTGAGAATTTTATTTTTTCCTATCCTTTATATAAGAGTGATACAAACACGTATACACCAGGTTTAACTGAAATGGATCTTGCAGAAATTCAGGAAGATAATGAATTGAAAGTGAAAATTGCACTTATTCGTTATAAGTTTATGAACAATGCTGAAGCACTTCTTCATGGAGATCTTCATACTGGTTCTATTATGGCAAATGAGGAAGAAACTTATATAATTGACCCGGAATTTGCCTTCTACGGTCCTGCGGGTTTTGATATTGGTCTTCTTATAGGAAATATGTTTCTTGCCTATATTGCACAATCGTACAGACAGGTGCAGCTTGGAAATAAACCATATGATTATAGAAAATGGGTTCTTGATGCCATTAAGGAAATATGGGAAGGTTTTACCATTAAGTATGATAAACTTTGGCAGGAGAAAGAAGAGAAGGATAAATATCCTATGTGGGATTATCCAGGTGGCAAGGATGCATTTAAGATGCTCCGTGAAGCTGAAAATCTTAGAATTTTTAAAGATGCCATAGGTATTGCCGGTAGTGTTATGATTAGAAGAACCCTTGGCCTTGCAAAGGTTTCTGATATTGCGGATATTGAAGATAATGAAATTAGATCTTCTCTTGACAGGCTTGCTCTTCGAATGGGAAGGCAATTTGTCCTAAAAGCAGATTCCTTAAGTTCAATTCAGGAAGTTATTGCTATCGGTAAGGAGATTTCTCCTTTAGTATAGGGAGTAGGAGTATAGCTATGAATAAAGAACCCATTGTACAGGTAAAGAACATTGGAATGTCTTTCGGGGCAACAAGAGCTCTGGATGATGTTGATTTTAACTTTTATCCAGGAGAGCTTTTAGCTCTTGTAGGTGCAAATGGTGCTGGTAAATCTACTCTGATAAAAATTATCTGTGGTTATCACAGTGGTTATGAGGGAAAGATATTTATTGATAATAAGGAAGTTGATCTTACGTCACCTAAAGAAGCCTACGATTATGGAATACAGACTGTACACCAGATTATTAATCAGGGAGTTATTCAGACCATGACTGTGGCAGAAAATCTTGCTTTAGAGGAGATGCTCTCACCAGATCAGCCAATTCTGTATAATTATCCTGCAATTAGAAAAAGGGCATTAGAGATAGCTTCTCTTATGGACCTAGACTATCTGGATATGGATGCACCAGTATTTTCCATACCCCAGAGTGATCGTCAGATGATTAGCATTGCCAGGGCACTTGCTTCTAATCCAAAGTTATTAATTCTTGATGAACCTACATCTTCAATTTCAGAGAAAGAAGCAGAGCGTCTGTTCAGTACTCTTTTAAAATTAAGAGACAGTGGTGTTTCTATTGTTTATGTATCACACAGACTTCATGAAATAACCAGATTAGCAGACAGGGTTGGAGTTCTTCGGGATGGTAAGGTTGCAGGAGAACTTGTTGTACCCTTTAGTGTAAAAAATATTGTTCATGCTATGGTTGGTGAGATTGAACAGGAACCTGTTAAAAAAGAAGAGGTTAACTCAAATAAAAATGTTGTTAAACTGGAACTTAAAGATCTTGTTATTCAGGAGGGAAAACCGGGGCTTAACCTGAAAATTTATGAAGGTGAAGTTCTTGGGTTAACAGGCCTGATTGGCGCAGGCAAGTCTGAACTTGCAGCAGTTCTGTTTGGAGCTGAAAAACCGATTAGTGGTGAAATGTATCTAAATGGTGAACTTTATGAACCCTTTGATATTAAATCAGCAATTAATGATGGTATTTTTATGATTCCTGAGGACAGAAACAACAATGCTGTTTTTCCGGATTTTTCGATTAGTCAAAATATTAATATGCCTTTTCTTGATATGTTTACTAATAAAACCTTTGTTCTTAATACCAGAAAAGAGCGAAAGGAAGCTAAAAGAATGGTCAAAGCCATGACAGTTAAATGTGAAAGTGAGGAATCACCAATACTTAGTCTTTCCGGTGGGAACCAGCAGAAAGTTATTGTTGCCCGTTGGCTTATGACAGAATCAAATCTTGTTATTTTGGATGAACCCTTTCAGGGGGTTGATGTAAAATCCAGAAGTGAAATAGGCCAGTATTTGCGAAAAAATATTGGAAAGGGTACAGCTTTGGTAATAGCTACAGATTTAGATGAAGTTATTGATGTATCTGACAGAGTTATTGTATTTAATCATGGAGTAATGGTGGGTGAACAGGAAGCAGGTGCAATAGATAAGGATCAGCTTATCCATCTGACATCCCAGACACTGGAAGAAATTTTGAACTAGGATGAATGAAAAAAAGAAAACATATTCCAGGATGAATTGGAATTAGTTTATTTCTATTATTCACAAAGGAGAATGGAATGAAAAAGTTTAATATTACAGATTTTTCTATAAAGTGGGGCTTCCTTATAGTAATGGGAGTTCTTTTTACAATCTTTTCAATACTTGAACCTGCATTTATTTCTGCAGGGAATCTTTTTAATATACTGCTTAGTGTTTGTATATTTGGGACTATGGCACTGGGAGAAACATTTGTATTAATTACAGATGGAATGGACCTTTCTATAGGTTCAACTGCAGCTCTTTCTGTAATGGTTTCTGCTTATTTGATGGTTGTATTGGAATTAGGTGGACTTATAACAATTTTTCTTGTTCTTGGAATTGGTGTTGCAGTTGGTCTTTTTATTGGTTTTTTAATTGTAAAGGTAAAGATCCCGGATCTTTTAGCAACTCTTGGAATGATGTTTCTGGTCCAGGGCCTTCAGTATATCCCTTCCGGAGGTCTTTCAATTGGCCGTGGTGCGATAATTAAAAATGGAAGAGAAGCCATGGGTCATTTTTCTGAGGGGTTTAAATACCTTGGTCAGGGAAGAATCCTGAAAGTTATACCTGTACCTGTTCTAATAATGCTTGGTGTAGCAATTATTGTTTATATTATACTTTCCAAGACAAAATTTGGTCGTATTTTCTATGCTATTGGCGGTAATCCCGAAGCAGCAAGGCTTGTTGGTGTTAATGTTAATAAGTACAAGGTTATTGCTTATGCATCTTCCAGTTTTATTGCATCCCTTGCAGGTATTCTTCTTGCAGCCAGAGTTGGTCGTGGTGATGTTGGTTCCCAGGGAACTCTTCTTATGGATGCTATTGGAGCTGCGTTGATTGGTTTTGCAGTTCTTGGTGCAAGAAAACCGAACCCTTTTGGAACTATAGTTGGTGCTATCTTTATCGGTATGCTTATGAATGGCCTGACCATGCTTAGTATGCAGTATTTCTGGCAGGATTTTATAAAGGGAAGTGTCCTTGTTGCAGCTCTTGCTTTTACTTTTGGAATTTCAAAAAAACATGGTTAAGTGTTTTAATTAATTTTTCTCATCTCCTTTTCGCGCCCTCTTTTATCTAAAAGAGGGCGTGTTTTTTATTTAAACAAAAAATATTAATATTGATTCTGTTTGCAATTAATAAGATAACTTAACTATGAATACTTTAGAAATGATTAAAAATCAAAAACCACTTTTATGGGTAAATCCCAGTAAACTCAGTTCAAAAAAATCACTATCCAAACAATTCTTAACTTTTACTGATATTAAAGATGCTGAAGATAGATTACAAAGATTTGCACCCTTACTTATTAAACTATTCCCGGAGCTGGAAGCTTCAAAAGGAATAATTGATTCAGAATTGATAAAAATTTCTAATATGGCAGAACTTTATAGTGCTGAGGAAACAGGTTTATTAAGTAATATATATGTTAAAGCTGACCATTCTCTGGCTGTATCCGGTTCAATTAAAGCCAGGGGAGGATTTTATGCAGTTTTTGTAATAATTGAAAAGATTCTCTCAGAACATGGAATATCAGTTTCCAATCTATTAAGTAAATCTTTTGACGATATACGTTCATTATTTGCCTCAAGATCACTTGTTGTTGGCAGTACAGGTAATCTGGGTTTAAGTATAGGCCTAATGGGAAGAGCCTTTGGATTAAATGTTACTGTACATATGTCTTTGGATGCTAAAGAGTGGAAAAAAAAGAAATTAAGAGATATTGGCGCAACAGTTGTAGAGCATGAATCAGACTATTCAGAAGCATGCAGGGTTGCCCGGACCTCTGCTAATGAAAGCAGAGGAATCTATTTTATTGATGATGAAAATTCGACAGATTTGTTCCTGGGTTATAGTGCTGCAGCATCTATGCTTCTAAGGCAATTAAAAAAGAAGAATATTATTGTTGATTCTGACCACCCTCTTTTTGTATATATTCCCTGTGGGGTTGGTGGGGCTCCGGGAGGAATAACTTTCGGGTTAAAACATATTTTTAGAGATAATGTTCACTGTTTTTTTGCAGAACCAGTAGAGGCACCTGCCATGATGCTTGGACTTGTTACCGGAAAAAACAGTTCTGTTTCTATTAAAGATATAGGTTTGACATTGGACACATGTGCTGATGGGTTAGCAGTTGGTACTCCTTCAGAGTTTGTCGCTACAAGTATGAATACTCTTCTTGATGGATGCTTTACTTTAGAAGACAATGTTATGCTTAATTATCTTAAAGAATTCTATGACAAATATGGTACAAAGATAGAGCCGTCTGCTGCTGCAGGATTTGCAGGTCCGGAATATCTATTAAATAGTGAAACAGGAAAAAGATACCTGATTCAAAATAAAATTGATCCGGAAAAGATAACCCATATTATCTGGACAACCGGTGGTTCAATGGAACCGGAAGAAGAATTTCAAAGAAATTACAGAGCCTCCCCCTGAGTACAGACGTAGCATGCTAAGGTTGCATAGCCCTATCTTTTTCTTTTACTATTAATTTGACAATTCCTACCACTCGAGTTAGGCTGATGTAGTTTTAATATAATTAAAAGGATTGATAATGGATAAGAAAACTAAAGTAGGTATAATTATTTGTGACAGATATAAAAGCTGCTCCGGAGGTAAGTGTTTTCGGGCTATGAGAGAAAGAGAAGGTGTATTCGATATTTATTCAAAAGATGAGGAAGTTGAACTTGTGGGATATACCTCCTGTGGTGGTTGTCCTGGCGGAAATATTGAGTATGCCTGTGAGGAAATGCAGAAAAATGGTGCAGAAGTGGTACATCTTGCAACAGGGCTTGTTGTAGGTTATCCTCCCTGTCCATATACTTCATATTTTAAGAAATTTCTTGAGGAAAAATTCGGAATTAAAGTAGTTGTTGGAACACATCCTATTCCTCAGAAGTATTATACTACTCACATAAATTTAAAGACCTGGGAGACACCTGAAATGCAGGAATTGATAGTTCCTACTATTGTAAATGAAAAAATCAGGGTATCTTATAATTAATAAAAGATATTATTTTTAAACAATATATAGAGTAATACCTCTGTTTCTAATTTCTGTAACTATGTTCTCTGGTAATTGATTGTCTGTTACTATTGTATCAAAATCTTCAAGATCGGCAAAATGAATTGTATTAACTTTACCGAATTTTGACGAATCGGCAAGAAGTATACGTTGTTTTGCAGAATTTAGAGCTGTCCTTTTCAGCTCTCTTTCAAAATCGGCAGAACAGGTTACTCCAAGTCTAAGATTAACACCATAAGCTGATATAAAAGCTTTTTTTACTCGGGTTTTTTTTAATAGTTCGATACCTTCTCTGCTTTGAAAAATCATTGAGCTGCAATGGAATTTCCCTCCTGGCAGTGTAACGTTACAGCTTCCATTTTTAAGTATTTCGTTAAGTATATTTAGGCTGAAGCATGTTACTTCTATATTAAGAGTATCTGGTATAATTCTGGCGAGAAGTTCTGTAGTAGAGCCTGCATCTATAATTATTGTATCCTCTGGTTCCAGTAGTGATTTTGCTTTATTTGCAATTCTTTCCTTTGCCGCCTGATTTAAAGTTGAAGCTGAAATTATAGAATATTTTGACTCATCATCATTATCATGTAATCGGTTATATATAAGCATACCCCGTATAAGCTGAATATCAGGATCTTCTAAAATTTGATCGAGATCTCTTCTGATAGTCATTTTTGAAACGTCCAGTGTTACTGCCAGTTTCAGAATTGTAATAGAAGAGGACTGCCGGATAATTTCCTGAATTTTTTTTACTCTGCTTTCACGAATACTCATTATTTTTTCCTCTATAGATATATAAAATACAAAATAAGTATTGACACCATATTTTATAGATGTTACTATAGTAACATAAAAATGTTATTAAGGTAACAAAAAAAGAAATCTTTTTATATAAAAAGATATTTTGAATTATATACAGGAGAAAATAATTTGTCAGTAGTAGTAAGAAAAGAACTTAAACAGTCCATTGTGGATGGAGGGTTAAAATTATATGAACAGGGTTTGACTGTTGGAACATGGGGCAATTTAAGTATCAGAGATCCCGAAACAAATCTTTTTTATATTAAACCAAGCGGGATGCGATACCCTGAAATCAGGGTTGACGATATTGTTGTTATGAATAGTAAGAGAGAAGTTGTAGAGGGACATCGGAAACCTTCTATTGAATATAATTTTCATATTGCGATTATGAATGAAAGAAAGGATGTAAATTGTGTAATGCATTATCATCCTGTCTATTCCAGTGTTTTCGGGGTTATTTATGAGGATATTCCAGGAATTGGTGAAGACTTTGTTCAGCTGATTGGAGATAAAGTAATTAATTGTGAATATGCGCTTCCGGGAACTCCTGAACTTGCAGTAAATGTAGTAAAGGGGCTTGGAGACAGGAATGCTGTAATTGTACCCAATCATGGGAGTATCTGTGTAGGCAGTGATTTCGATACCACTCTTAAAACAATACATGTACTCGAAAAAACTGCTCATATCTATATTCTGTCAAAGTCAATTGGTACACCACATTTAATAGAACCGGATGATATTTTGGCTATGCAGGATTTTGCCCGTAATCATTATGGGCAGGGAAAGTAGATTGTTATTTTCAATTCGTTGAAAATGAGGATAATTTTTAAGGAGAAAAGGAGAATAGAGTTATGGCAAAGTATCAAAAGATGCTAATTCTTGGAATGTGCTTTCTTTTAGTTATTCCTGCTTTGTTTGCAGGTGGTCAAAAAGATTCTGCCGCAGGTGAGTATGAGATTGCAACTGTTGTAAAGATTACAGGCATTCCATGGTTTAACCGACTTGAGGAAGGTGTTGATCAGGCAGGAGATGAATTAGGTATTAAAACCTATCAGATCGGTCCTGCAGATGCAGATCCTGCACAGCAGGTAAAGATGGTAGAGGACTTAATTATTAAGGGTGTAGATGCAATTTGTATTACTCCTAATGATGCAAAAGCCCTTGAACCTGCGTTTGCTAAGGCTAAAGAGAAAGGTATTACAATAATTACACACGAATCCCCTGATCAGGCAGGAAAAGACTATGATGTTGAACTTATAGATAATGTAAAGTTTGGTCGTCATTTCTGGGATATGCTTGTGGATTACATGGGTGATAGTGGGCAGTATGCAATATTTGTTGGATCACTAACTGTTCCCCTTCATAATCTTTGGGCAGATGTTGGTATTGAATATGCTAAAGAAAAGTATCCTAATCTTGAACTTGTCACAGAGAGAATTCCCTGTGGAGAAGATCAGGAATTATCAAAACAAACTACTCTTGAACTGTTGAAAACCTATCCTGACCTAAAAGGTATAATTGGATTTGGCAGCCTTGGCCCTCCGGGAGCAGCTCAGGCTCTAAAAGAAAAGGGATTAGCTGGAAAAGTTTCTGTTGTAGGTACAGTTCTTCCTGATCATGCAGCTTCTTATCTGAAAGATGGATCAATGCAGCATGGTATTTTATGGGATCCTAAAGATGCTGGCTTTGCAATGACATGGATTGCTTTACAGGTTGTTGAAGGAAAGAAAATTACAGAAGGAATGAATATTCCCGGTCTTGGAAAAATTACTCTTGATGGTGATGTTATAAAGGTTGATGCTGTAATTGATATTACAAAAGATAATGTTGACAGTTTTGGATTCTAAGTCATAATTAAGGCAAGTATATGCCCCTTTGAGTTTCTCAGAGGGGCATTTTAGTAAAATCAGCTTTTTTGCGAGGTTTGTACCACTATGAGTTCTGTTTTTTTAGGAATGAAGAATATCAGTAAACGATATACTGGAGTTCAGGCACTTGATAGTGTCGATTTTGAAATTAGAGAGGGTGAGATTCATTGTCTTGCAGGGACCAATGGTTCTGGTAAATCTACCCTTATTAAAATTATTTCCGGAGTTGAAAAACCGGACATAGGATCAGAGCTCTATATAAATGGAGATCTTAGTTCACACAGGAGTTCAATTGACTCCATACACCAGGGAATAGAGGTAATTTATCAGGACCTGTCACTATTTCCAAATCTTACTGTTGCAGAGAATATTGCATTAAGTACTGTAATATCAGGAAAGAAGAAATTTTTAAACAGTAAATCTTATTATGCAACAGCTCGTAAAGCCATGAATCGAATTGATATTGATATCCCGTTAAATTCAAAAGTTGGAGATCTTTCTATTGCAGATCAGCAGCTGGTTGCCATTTGCAGATCCCTTACTGGTGAACTTAAATTATTAATTATGGATGAGCCTACAACCGCTCTAACCAGCAAAGAGGTTGCTGCACTTCTTAAAGTAGTAACTGATTTAAGGGATAAAGGAATTGCAACTTTATTCGTCAGTCACAAACTTAATGAAGTAATGGAGATTGCCGAGCGGGTAACAGTTCTTCGTGATGGAATAAAAATAGGATGTTATAAGGCAAAAGATCTGGATAGTAAAAAAATTGAGTTTTTAATGACTGGTGATAATTTTGAATATACAAAAACAACCAGTATTGTTTCCAGAGATAAACCATTACTGGAAATAGAGAATCTTTCGAAAAAAAATAATTTTAAAGATATTAATTTAAAACTTTTTCCTGGAGAGATTCTTGGCATTACCGGTCTTCTTGGATCCGGAAGAACAGAACTGGCGCTTTCTCTTTTTGGCATGAACCCTGCTGATAGTGGTTTAATAAAAATTAACGGAAAAGAAGTAGTTATGAACTCTGTTACTAAAGCAGTAGATCTTGGAATTGCTTATGTTCCGGAGAACAGACTTGTTCAGGGGCTTATAATGGAGCAGTCTGTATCAAAAAACACTATTATTACTGTAATAGAAAGAATTTTGAAAAAAACAGGTTTAATAGATCATAAGGAAAAATCTGATAAAATTTCTGCTCTGGTTAATAAATTCAGTATTAAAGTTCCTTCTGTAGATGCAGCAGTTGCAACCCTTTCCGGTGGTAATCAGCAGCGTGTTGTTCTTGCAAAGTGGGTTGCGACAGAACCAAAACTCCTTATTCTGGACGGTCCTACTGTAGGTATTGATGTAGCTGCAAAGGGAAGTATTCATGAATCAATAAAGCAGTTAGCT
>DAOWEB010000416.1 GCA_030638735.1 Spirochaetaceae bacterium | reverse complement strand
ACAGCTCATAGAGGATCTGTAAATGTAGAATCCACTTCTGGTACCGGATCTGTTTTTACTATCAGCTTACCCTGAAAATAATGAGTTAAGACTTATGGCAATGGGACATGAAAGATAAATCCAAGGCCATTACCTTCATTTTCTATTTTATAATCTCCATTTATCTGATTAGTCAATGCACTTACTAATTCAAAACCAAGGGTATCCGGTTTCTTGAAATTATATAATTCAGCAAATCCTGAGCCATTATCCTCAATTTTAAAATATAGAGAATTGTTATTCTCTATATGCATTGTAATAATAATTTCCGGGTTCTTAATTCCTGAAAAGGCATGTTTAACACAGTTTGTTAAAAGTTCATTACTAATTAAACCTATTGGAACAGCAATATTTATATCCAGAAAAATCTCTTCCATCTTTAAAACTGACTTTATCTGTTTATCAGGTCTACCAATTGTGTTATAGATGTGGGATACCAGATCTGAAAAATAGACTTTCATATCAATACTGCTTAGATCTTCCGAATTATAAAGTAGTTCATGAATTAAAGCTATAGTACCTATCCTGTTCATACTTTCAAGAAAAAGCATTCTATCATCTAAATTCCCGATTTTATCTATCTGAAGATTCAGCATACTGGAAATTATCTGAAGATTATTTTTGACCCTATGATGTATCTCCTTTAGTAATATTTCTTTTTCTTCAAGAGATTTCTGAATCGCTTCTTCTGCTACCTTCCTTTTAGTAATATTAACTGCATAGACAGTAAGTCCTTCTATTTCTTTTTTTTCATTATAAATTGGATTGGAATAATTTATATGATGACTGATAGACCCATCCAGTCTTGTAAGCTTTGTAGTTTTAGAAACGGTTTCACCATTCAAAGTACGTTCATATATATTTTCAACAAAAGTACGATACGTACCTTCCAGATAATCAAGAAGACAGTGCCCTATCTCTATATCACAGCCCCAAACTCGTTTCATACCGTCTCTATGAGTATTGTTGAAGAATGTATAACAGTAGTTCTTATCCACAGATAAAATATTGATATCCGGGGGGCTGTTGATAATTGACTGTAACAGTGAATTATTTGATTTTATTTTTGCATCACTATAAGCAAGAGCCTTCTGTGCTTTTTTTCTCTGAATAACATTATAAAGAAGAAATAATATTATCAGACTTTGGAAAATGACAAACCCTAAAGCTAACAGTATAATTTTTTTATTTTCAGTATAAAACGAGCCAGGATTATTAATAACAATACTGTCTTCTGGTAAATCAGATATATTTAAATCAAACTTATCTAACATTTTTTTATCGAACATATATTTATTAGGACTTATTTTACTAACAGGAATCTCAGAGGGGAGCTTACCGGAAAGCACTTCTACAGCCATAGCCCCTGCACTCTCTCCCTGCATTGCTCCATTTGTTATCATCCCGCCTACTGATCCATGGTCAAGAGTAAAATCCCAGCAGCTGAAAAGAGCAACTGGAGCTATTTCAGAAATATCCTCTTCAACTGTCTGTACATTATAATGACCACCAACAAGATCTTTTATAAACCCAAGATAAAGAATAATACTGTTATCCGGAAGCTCTCTAATCTCTTCCATTACAATAGATAGAGAGTTCGTAGCGGAGTATAAAAAATTATATCTGGGATAATACCGCATCTCGAGCTTTCTGACTCTGTCAATATTGGACTGAGCAGTAAAAGAACTGTCAGCTACCGAAAATATAAATCTGGTTTCAGGGAACAGATGCAAAGCAACATCTATTGTTTCTTTAATACTTATATCTTCAAGAATGCCTGTATAATGGCTGTAGTTCTCAAGCATACTGGCAGAAAAGGAACTAACCCCGCAAAAAACAACTGGAACTCCGGAAAAGAGAATATCCCCATATTTAAGTAAAAACTTGAAAGCATTATCATCTGATGCCATTATAAGATTAAATTTTATATGTTTATATTTTAAACTATACAATTCATATAGCTGCCTGTAGTATTCTTCTGTCTGGATGAATTTTGTATCCATATATTCCACATGGAATTCTACATCTGAAAAATCAGCACTCACAGACTTAATAAATGACTCTGTAATACTGGAAGTCCAATCATACATACTATGGAAGGAATTAATAATAAGTACTTCATCAACACTATAGATATTAAAAGGAATTATAAAAAAAATACCTATAATAAAAAGTTTAAAAAAACTTCTTTTTATAAAAATAGTCATACTTTTAGTCTATGATTATATTTCTATTTGTCAAGAAATTTTAATTAAGGGTTTTTCGCTGTTATTACAAATCTGTAATGCTTTTGAAAGGTTCATGTAATTTACCCTTACTATATTTAAGTAATATAGAATAAGAGGAGAATCCATGAATATAAAAAAAATATTCAGTATATTAATCCTGATACTTGCTATTACAGGAATAATTTCTGCAGAAAGTAACTATTATACTTACAGCAGATCGCAAAATATAAATCATCTCGAAGCAATACAAAATGCAAACAGAGAAATTGCAAAAGCAGTTCTTCCTGCAGTTGTTTCCATAGATGTTGTTAATATAATTGAAAGACAAAATAATGGAAATTTATTTTCGTCACCTCTGGAGTTTTTCTTTGGAAGACCCGAGCAGAACAAAGATAACGAGAGAAAACCGGAAACACAGGAATTTCGATCTACTGCTATGGGGTCAGGTGTTATTGTCAGAAAAGATAATAAAACTGTATATGTATTAACAAATAACCATGTTGTAGCTGAAGCAGATGAAATTACTATCCATTTAAATGATGAAAGAATATTCGAAGCTGAAATTGTAGGAACTGATCCCAGAAGGGATATTGCTCTGGTTAAATTTGAGACAAAGGAAGATATTCCTGTTGCCAGACTTGGTAATTCTGATGATGTCCAGGTTGGGGATATTTCATTTGCCATTGGCAACCCACTTGGTTTCAGTTCCACATTTACTTCCGGAGTTATCAGTGCCGTAGGAAGAAATGGTGGAGAAAGGCTGGGAGCAGGCTTTACTGATTTTATTCAGACAGATGCTGCTATAAACCCGGGGAACTCAGGCGGAGCCCTTGTAAATATATATGGAGAGGTCATTGGTATTAATACCTGGATTGCAAGCCAGACTGGGGGTAATATTGGTCTGGGTTTTTCCATACCTATCAATAGAGCAAAAGAAATTATTGATGACCTTATTGAATCTGGTAGAGTAGAATATGGCTGGTTGGGTATTTCCATGGGTGATCCTTCGGAAAACCTTGTAAAGAGTATGAATCTTAGTAATAGATCCGGAGCCTTTGTATTTAATGTTTACAAAAAATCACCTGCATGGAATGGAGGAATAAAACCTGGTGATTTTATTACATCCATTGATAATAAAAAAATAGAAGATGGAAATGATCTGTTAAAAATTGTTGGAAACCTTGAACCGGGAAATCAGTACCTTTTTAAAATTGTAAGAAAATCGAAACCGGTAAATGTATACGTTGATATTACAGCAAGAGACGATGAAGATACTATTAGAAATAATTCAAATAATCTTTGGCCTGGCCTTACTGTAGTTGAAATTACTAATGAAATTCAGGAGCGTTTGAATTTACCCAAAAATATTGGGAAAGTTATGATAGGTTCTGTAATTGAAGGTTCTCCATCTCATACAGCAGGAATGAGAAACGGTGATATTATTAAGGAGATTAATAAGAAAAAAATAAATAATCTTATGGATTTCTATGAGATTTTAAATAGAAGTAATAATGAGCTGATCTTTAAGGTAAATAAACAGGGAACTGATATTATTTTGGGAATTGTTCAGTAAGTATTTAGTTTTCATTTAACTATATTAGAATTTTTTGTTACTATTTTAACAAAACCTGTCAAATTGGGCAGGTTTTGTTATTTTTGTTGACCATTTAGACAATACAAACTATAATACCTCACGTATTTAAACATACGAACTAATCTAAAGGGGAAAAAAATGAAAAAATACGCAGTAATAAGTATTTTAATTATTGGTCTTGCTTTGATGTTTGCAGGATGCGGACAGGCAGAAGAAGTTAATGTAAGGCTAGAACTTACAAAACAGTCAACACTGGATAAAATTGTAGCTTCCGGTGAACTAAGACATGGATTTGAATCTGGTTATATGCCCTTTGAGATGACCGATAAAAACGGTGATTTTATTGGTTTTGATATTGATATGGGTAAAAAAATGGCTGAAGCTATGGGAGTTAAATGGGTTCCTGTTAATACAGCATGGGACGGAATAATTCCATCACTGATGTCAAACAAGTTCGATATCATCATGAGCGGCATGACTATAACCCAGGAACGAAACCTTAAAATAGGTTTTGCCGATGCATATATAGAAGTTGGACAGGGTATAATTGTTAGCAGTAAACTTGCTGGAAAAATAAATAGTTATAAAGATCTTAATGATTCTGCATATACAGTTATTTCTAAACTGGGAACAACTGGTGAAGAGGCAGTAAAGAGTATGATTCCAAAAGCTAAATACAAAGCTTTTGAAACAGAATCTGAAGGTGCTATGGAAGTTCTGGCTGGTAATGCAGATGCTTTTGTTTATGATATGCCCTACTTAAATATTTTTATGAAACAGAGAGGTGGAAGCGGCACTGTATATCTTTTAAACAAAGCTTTTACATACGAACCTCTTGCCTGGGCAATCAATAAAGGCGATCCTGATTTTATGAACTGGCTGAATAACTTTATGACCCAGGTAAAGAATGACGGTACATATGACGCTATTTATGACAAATGGTTCGGTAGCGACGAATGGCAGAAGGATGTAGAATAAATAAAAATTATAACTACTGTCTGCGGGATCTGCCGCAGACAGTTTTATAACTTTACAGATTATCCTGTTTTAGCTGCAAAATTAATGATCGGGTTTCATTTTATCTGCTTATATAATTGTCAGTATGCACAGGTTTCTGGATACTTGATAAAACCTTACAAATAAAAGAAGATAAATAATGATTCTAAAATTAAGATCTATTTTCTCAGAGAAGCATCACCTTTCCTGGTACATTGGAATTGCTGCATTCGTCTTTGTCCTAATCATGACTTTCGTATTAATTCTGGGTGCATCAAAACAGATGAACTATGCATGGCAGTGGCACAGGGTCCCTGTAAGATTTCTGAAGATTGATGTAATAAAATCCGATGTAAAGGGTGAAATCGAGACCATTACTATTGATGATAAGACAGCCGTGATTGAAGTTGATACCGAGGAGGGAATAGAGGTTTTCGAAGTTCCTTCAGATGAACTCGTTTTAAAGAGGGGTGATTTTGTATATCCGGGCACGGTTCTTGCAGAATCCAAAAGGTTAAAACCCGGAATACTCCTGGAGGGGCTTGGTATGACCCTTATGATAAGCCTCTATTCTTCCATTTTTGGAATAATTATTGGTTTATTTGGAGGACTTTCAAGGGTCTCAAAAAACCCCGGACTCAAATGGCTTGCTACGATTTATGTAGAGTTAATTAGAGGATCTCCCCTGCTTGTGCAGATTCTAATCTGGTATTTTGTAATTGGAACACTTGTAAATGATAATCTAAAGATGCTTGGAATGTCGCCTATCTCTCCTGTAGGATGGGGAGTTATATCTCTAAGTATTTTTGCAGGTGCGTATGTTACTGAAATAGTAAGGGGTGGAATTGAGTCTGTTCCAAAAGGCCAGATGGAAGCAGCAAGGTCAAGTGGAATGTCATACTTACAGGCAATGATCTACATTATTTTGCCCCAGGCATTTAAAGTAGCGCTACCAGCACTTACAGGGCAGTTTATAAGCCTTATAAAGGACTCTTCGCTTCTTGGAATAATAGCCATTAGAGAGTTAACAAAAGCAAGCAGGGAAATTGTAGCAAGTACTATGATGACATTTGAGTTCTTTTTAATACTCGCAGTTCTTTATCTGGTATTAACTTTTCCACTATCAATGTTTGTTAAATATCTTGAACAAAAGGCTAAGGTAAAATGATAAAAGTAGAACATTTATATAAAACTTTTCATACACCTCATGATGTACATGCATTGGTCGATGTCTCTGCGGAGGTTAAAGAGGGAGAAGTTGTAGTAGTAATTGGTCCTTCAGGATCCGGTAAAAGTACATTCCTTAGATCCCTCAATTGTCTTGAAGAGGTCGATTCCGGAAGTATAGTTATTGATGGTATTGAAGTACGGCACAAAAAAACAAATATTAATAAAATAAGAGAAGAGGTTGGAATGGTATTCCAATCCTTTAATCTCTATCCCCATAAAACAGTCTTACAGAATGTAACAATTGCCCAGGAAAAGGTAAGGAAAAGATCAAAAAAAGAATCTGAAAAAATTGCCCGGACCCTCCTTGAAAAAGTGGGTATATCCGATAAGGCAAATGCCTATCCGGAAAATCTTTCCGGGGGACAGATGCAAAGAGTTGCAATTGCAAGAGCCCTTGCAATGAATCCCAAGGTAATGCTTTTTGATGAACCGACCTCGGCACTTGATCCTGAAATGATTGGTGAGGTTTTGGATGTAATGAAAACTCTGGCAAAAGAGGGAATGACTATGATTGTAGTTACCCATGAAATGGGTTTTGCAAAGGAAGTTGCAGACAGAGTAATTTTTATGGATTTTGGTAAGATTGTTGAGGTTGGAACACCTGAGCATTTTTTTACAAATCCTTCCCATGACAGAACAAAGCTTTTTCTGAGTCAGATACTGTAGACCAGGGAGTGTAGAGACGTAGCCTGGTCACAACTTCGTTGCTGCTCGGCTATGCAACCTTAGCATGCTACGTCTCTACATGGAAATCATCTGCTCTTTTAATTTCTTTGCAGCAAGTGCATATCCACCATCTGCAGAATCAACAAAGTGAACTTCTTCTCCTGTACCCCTGTGAATAAGGCAGGTTAGAAGTGCCCGATCGGAAACATGTATACCATAGTTAATGACACCATCATTAAAAAGATTCTCAAGCAGCTTTTCAAAAGATTCCCTTTGGGAGGTCTTACAGGAAAGAACCATCTTTAGAGATCCATCAAATTTACGAAAATCAGAATTTATTATATTATCTTTTTTAACATTCTTCATATTTTTATTCATTATTTTTACAGGGATTCTCAGGAAAACAATAAACTGAACAAGTACTGTTTCCATACTTACTCTTAGTTTATTAATATTATACAGAAAACCGGATTTCTTTTTTGAAAAAATTCTTGCCTCTCTAAACGACTGAGAGACAGAGGAGGATTGATTATCTTCTGTAAGTGGATGATAATCTGATTCAAGGCCGAATATATCATCTATTCCCTTCAATATTTTATTAAATACTAAAGAAGTTTGCCTGCTATATTCTTCTTTTATTTTTATAATAAAGGATATTGTTTCTCCTCTGGTACTGGGAATATCCTTCCACCGGCATGTAAATCCGGTAAAATCTGCTTTATTTTTGGCAGGGAGGGCGGCCCTAAGTCTGAAAGGATTATACTGATCATCATTTTTTATCAGCTTTTCTGCTATATCAATACCCTTCCCGCTAATAATAGCCTGAATATATCTATCCGAAACCTTTAACCGTGCAACAAAAAGCTTATATCCCTTTCTGTAAATAGTTGAAACTGGAACAACTCCTAATCTAAGTTTAAGGTCAAACAGTTCATCAACAAGCTTTCTGGTATCTACAAGAACATCTTTAACATCATCAAGGATATTTCCCGGAATAAGGAATGTCATACCATCCCCGCCAAAAATAAATGGAAAGTTCATATCCTTTTTTACATTAGAGATTGCCATTGCCACCAGGCTGCCGGCAGTATTAACATCTTTATACTTACCTTCAAGAATAGCAGTAGTTGAATTAACAATATCTGTAATTACTACATACCAGTCCGGAGGAGGTTTATAATAGTAGTCATAATTAAAAATGCTTCTAAAATCAGGAATAAAGGGAATATCATCATAAGAGTAAATTTCTTCGTTCATTTTTTTAATATCGGAATTTTAATTGTAAATGTTGTCTCTTTTTTAAGATCTGATTCGACAGTAATTTCCCAACCATGAGATTTAATAACTGCGGCAACATTTGCAAGCCCTAAACCAAAGCCCTCATCATTTCGCCCCTTAGAGCCCCTGTAAAAAGGTTCAAATATATTAGGTATTTCATCTTCCGGTATACCTTCACTCTGATTACTTATACCTAATAAAATATAACCGGTTTCTTTATAAACGGTAAACGATATAATAGATCCAGTATAGGAATACCTAAATGCATTATGCATAAGATTTTCCATACTTCTGGTTACAAGTTCCTGATCCATATCAATAGAAATATTATCGTCCAGATCTATTTTAGATATATAATTGAATTTATAAATTCCTGCTTCTATTGAAAAAGAATTTGATAGAGCACTTATAAAGGGTTTCAATTTCACAGGTTCAAGACTGGTTTTCCAGTCCCCGTTTTCCAATTTCACAAAATTTATCAGGTGGGAAATTCTTTCTTTTAGAATAGTTGATTTATCTTTTATTATAGCCATATACTTGTCCAGAGTTTCCTTGTCTTCAGCATATCCTTCCAGAACTGCATCAGCATAACCACTTATAGAAGCCAGGGGTGTTTTTAAATCATGAGATACTCCCATAAAAAATCTTGCCCTTCTGTCATACTCATCCTGGACCTTTAGACGCATGATATTAAAGGAGCGGGTAAGGGAGGCTATAGAATCATTTCCTTTCGCTTTTAATTCAAAGTCAAAATCACCTTCTGCAACCTTTCTTGTCGCTTCCTCTATTTTCCTTAAAGAACTATTTATAGACCTGATAAGAAACAGAGAAAGAACTGTAACTACCGAAAAAAGAACAAAGGGGAACATAAAACGAAAGGGGCTATTACGAAAGATAGAATATTTATCAGCCAGGGGACGATTGATAACAAGAACAGAAGCAGTTCCATCTTGAAAAGAAACAGCCAGTGCCTCAAGAGTTATTTTATTATCTTCATTGTATTTATTTTCTTCAATTAATTCTGTAAAAATTAATTGACCATTCTGTTTCTCTGAATCCAGAAGTCTTGCATTCATTCCATCAGGTAAATTCTCAATAAATCCTAAAAATGTATCTCTGTCAGTATCAGTGCTGATATATTCATATAAACGATAATATTGATCAAACTGATCATGGGTGCTTCTCATATTATCTACACCACCAAAAGAAAGCCAAAGAATCAGCATTATAAGGATATTGGGAATAAAAAAACTTCCAATAATCAACAATAAAAAGCGAACTTTAAGATTCATTTTTTATTTTCCTTTCATCAAATATATAGCCTCTTCCATGAATGGTTAATATATATTCAGGATTGGAAGAGTCATTTTCAATTTTCTTCCTTATTCTTTGAATATATACAGCTACTGTAGAAATATCTCCGAATTCCTGTCCCCAGACAGCCTTATAGATATCATCAGGAGAAAAAGCTGTTCCCGGATTTTGAACAAGAAAACGAAGGACTTCAAATTCTTTTGTAGATAAAATAATTCTTTCACCATTTTTCTCAAGGTGATAACCTTCCGGTGACAAATTAAACGAATCAAAAATAATAGTACTGGTGGTTGAATGATCCAGATCGGATCTGACTCTTCTTAATAATGCTCTTATACGGGCTACCAGAACTTTTGGAGCAAAAGGTTTGTTTACAAACTCATCAGCTCCCATACCCAGGCCTAAAACAATGTCTTCATCCCCTTCTCTGGCGGATAAAATAAGTACAGGAATATCTGAGGACTGTCTTAATTTCTGAAGAAATTCAAAACCATCCATCCCTGGAAGGTTAATATCAAGGGTAATAAGGTCATAACTGTTTTTAGACATAAAATTAAAACCAGCTTCTGCTGTCAGTGCTATATCAGAGTCAATTCCATCCTTTGAGAGAAAGAGCTGTACAAGCTCTCCCAACTCAATTTCATCTTCTATAATTAATACCCTTGCGTTCATATCAGAAACTTGTCCCTCCTATGGAAACCCCAAGACTAACAGCTGCTGTGCTGCCTGCCATTGCGTACTCTTCTCCGACATCCCCAAACATTCTGGAGAGACTCAAAGTAACATTAATATTTTCCAAACCACTCCAGGATATTCCAGGTTTTATCATACCTGATAAACTGGAAAGATTCTCTATAAAAAATAGATTGAGCGAGAAATCACTGCCAAACATCTCTCTCCAGTTAGCATTCGCAGCACCATAATGGACACCAGTTTCAAGTCGATCTGAAGGTGATAATGTTAAAGCAGCAGGAGTCTTAAGAAGATCCTGATCTGCATAACCTTCACCATTAAAATAGTATTGACCTGAAAAACTTAAATTATAGTTGGAGAGATCATCACTCCATGAATAACTGGCACCAACAGTACCTTTGAGAAACACTTCATCATCATATGTTGTTGTTGTTGTAATTCCACCATCATCAATTACAAATGTTTTATCTGAGCCATAGGAAATATAGCCTTCACCATAAACTGACACATCTCCAATAGCAGAAGTAATTGTAGTCATTGCTGCAGGAGCCTTATCATACTGATAAAAAGCACCTAAAGAAATCTCACTGTTCCCAAATACAAATTCCACCATGGGTGCAATTGTAAGATCAGAATAACTTTCCACTTCCTCCGGAACTACTGTATAAAGGTAGTAATTATTTAAAAGTGATGGATAGTTGATCTTCAGTGCTATAGGGCCATCCAATTCTGCATCCGGGGCTTCGGGATCTATCCTGCTTAAAGAAAGAAGATCTGCAGGGCTGAAAAAATTACCGACCCCCCAATTTACTGTCTGTTTACCTGCCCGAAAGAATGCCTGGTTGTCCCAGTTAAAGTCTGTAAAAAGTTCTGTGATTGTTACAATATCTTCAAACTTCCTTCCATCTGCCCCTGTAGTAGTATAAAAGGGAGATGTAATCTCAGCCTTTGCAAAGACCCTTGTATCTTCATCCGGCCTGGCATCTAAAAAAAGAGTGGCTCCAAGATCCAGAGATAAACTGTCAGAAATATCACTGTCAGCAGGATCATCAGGATCTATACCACCCCAGGTTGTTGTAACATCAAAAAAGAAACTTCCTCCCAACTCCACACCGGAATCTGATGTTAAAAGCAGAGTACTTAGATCTTCCATAAGATCTTCTGAAACATCTTCTATCAATTCTGAATTATCTGAAAACATATCATCTTCACTTCCAAAAAGGTTATCCTCATCAGAAATAGTATCCTGCCCAAAAGCTGTCCCCCCAAGAAAAAACAGGAGAGTGAAAATCCCAATTATTAGTTTTTCATTTTTCATTTTTCATTATCTCCTAACGGTTAACTCTTTCAACATAAGACTTCGTAAATATCGAATCAGGCAGATCCTTTGTTGAAATATCTGTAATTGTAATCTGGGTTTTTTTACCCTCAATAAGCTCATCCTTAAATATCATTTTTGTAGCAAGATATTTTTCACCAACCTTTGCATATGACGGGAACAATGATGTACGCATGAGACGTCCTGTTGCACTGAAATCTTCAGACTTCAGCATGAGGTTTGTATCTTTTGTTATCCAGATTTTTACTGTAGGATACGTAACTTCCGAATTTGTCCCCTCAAGGTCCATAATATAAACATTAAACCTACCAAGCTTACCCTCTTCTACAGAAAGAACTTTATAATCATCTCCAAGAGAAGATGCTCCAAAGTCAGAATTTTTTGCATCTGTACCACCGAAACTTTCCTTCATAGAAGTATGATTAAACTTCCTGCTTTGAGGATCATAAAACCATAAATTCTCACCTATATTCAGATAGCCCTGGCCTTTCTCCGATGCAGGTTCGATAAAAAGCATTAAAAACATCTCTTCATCATCTCTTCTGAACTGCTGTACTTTTTTCTTTTCTACCCCGGTATCAGGATCCTCTGAAATCATTGTCATAACTGCAGAAAAATCTGTTCCTGTAAAATTTCTGGATGTGTCGACAGTGTCCAGAATACTGTTTGCCTCGGTCAGGCTGATGGCACTTGCTGCAGATAGGCTGACGATTAATAAAACCATCAAAATTGTTATATTTTTTTTCATTTTTTTCTCCTGTAAAATTGGGTGCGATATGTTGGGCGCAATAAATTGCAGCCCCTACATATCAATCAATAGATGTTTCAATTTAACATCTGTTATATTCCTAATATTGTGCTCTTAATGCATCCACTACTTTCAATTTTGCTGCTTTTCTTGCGGGAAGATATACTGCAATTAATGTCATTACTGCAAGAAGAAATACTACACCGAAAACACTTCCAGGGGTTGTTATAAACTGAAGCCTTCCGTTATGAAGGAATAACCCCAGAGCAGAATCAGCAGTAAATCTTACGAGTCCTGTAATTATTGTTGTTGTAAAAGATAACAGGATTCCTGCGGCTGCTCCAAAAAGAGACAGATACAGTGCTTCCAGTAAAAAGATACTTCTTATACTTCCCCTGTGCATTCCTATTGCCCTCATTGTACCTATTTCTTTAGTACGTTCTATCAGCACCATTCTGAATGTATTTATAAGACCCACCATGGTAATAATCATAAGGATAACAAAAAGAGCCAGTGAAACAATATTAAGAATGTTCACAAGCTGGAGTACAGGCTCCATAATATCATTAAGATTGGTAATACTGAATTTTGTTCCATCCCATGGTTCATCTGAGGCACTGGTCATTCCACCGCCGAACATCATGCCATGACGCCTATCCTGTTCTCCCTCTTCATCCTCATCATCACCGCTATCTACCAAAGATGTCTTTTCAAGCTCAGTAATAAGCTTTTCTGCAACTGCATCCATTTGTGCTATATCTTTAAGGTGCAGGTTCAAATACTGATACTCATCAGGTCCCAGACCTATCAGTTCATTTAGATAGTCCATCCCGGTATAACCGGCACTGATAAATGAAAAGCTGTCCTGCTCCTGAATAATAGCTGCTACAGTAAATTCTCCAACATTTTTCTGACCTGTAACAGTATCCATCCGGATAAGTACTGATTCGCCTGGAATTACACCAAGTTTCTCTGCAACTTTCTCAGGAATAACCAGCGAACCTGCAGTTTCTATATTATCCAAAGTTCCATCTGAAATTGTCAGAGTATCTTTTAAAAGCTCTTCCTTTTCCCAATCTATCCCTGAGACCTGAAGAGTTGTACTCTTTGAGCCAAAGATAATCTCTCCCATTCTTACCTGGGATCTTACATGATACTCTTCAACCAGTTCATCAACTGTATTTATTGCTCTCTCAAGATCTTGTGTATCACCAATTACCTGAACTATCCTTCCACTTTCCAGAGTTTCTGTACCCAGGATATAAATATGTCCACCCATAATGGAAGTAAAGTTTTCCTTAAGGGTTTCTGTCATACCGGCAGTAAAACTGCCAATTGTAATTATTATAAAAATCCCGAATGCTATTGCTCCTCCAAGGAGAAAGCTTCTCTTTTTCTGCCGGGTAATATTCCTCATTGATATTTTTGATATATTCATTTCTTTTAATTCTCCCCCATAGCTTTAACAGGACTGATTTTTAGAGCGATTGAAACAGGGTAGAGACTTGCAACCACTCCAACCAGTGCTACAGTCACAAGAGATATAACAACTGCCTGAACAGATATTACAGGATACAAAACAGGACCTCCCAGGATAACCTGAAGGAATGTGTTTGGAGCTTCATAACCAATTGCTCCTATTAAAGCTGTAATTATCATTCCCAAAACTGCTCCTATAATTCCAAATATGACTGAAATCATCAGGGTTTCAAGTGTTATCATACTTCTTACAAATGATTTTTCCGCACCAATGGCTCTCATAGTACCTATCTCCCCTATACGCTCATTTACTGAAATTACCAGGGTATTCATAATTATAATTACTGCAACAACAGCAACAATCAAAACAAGAAAATTGAAAACAATAGTAAGAGTGTTGGACATTTTTGCTATTGTCCCTGCACCATCAAGCCAGCCGGAAGCCCTTGCATCAATACCATTTTCAAAAAACCAGTTATTTAAATTTTTAATAAACCTTTTCTCATTTACACTGTCATCCAGTTTGACAATCATATAATGCCATGCATTGGGGTCAGTCTGACTATATTTATCTCTCTCTGAGGTATCACCAAGAATGTCAAAGTAATCTGTTTCTGAATCCCCGGATATTGTTAGAATATCTTCAGATAAAAGATCTCCACCAAATAGACCGGCATCATCAGAACCAAAAAGAGAGTCTTCATCCAGTTCTCCCAAAAGAGCTTCTTCACTCTCACTTAGATTTGCCGCAACCTCAGTATAGGAAAGCATCCCATTGATAATTCTAATATTATTCAGATCAATAAAAGAGATCATTTCCAGCTGTGGAGATTCATTTACAAACTCAAAGGTTCCACGTACAGTTACTTCTCTAATTTTTGTACCTGTTACACTGTTCATACCAGTTAGAAGTACAGAATCTCCAGGCTTTACAATTTCACCACTGGTTTCTTTTATCATTCTTACTGCTGCTTCTGAAAGAACAATTCCTTCTTCACCAGGTTTTAAAAAACTACCATAGGTAATTATAATATTATTCTGAAATGTTGCCTCATACATTTCCGGATCTACACCAAACAGCATTGCAAAACCAGTACCATCCTCTTTATGTTTAAGAAGAGCTGCTCCACCAATTTGAGGATTAATAGCTGTAACAGATTTAAGTGATTCAAGATATTTCTCAATTTTTACAGATGAAGGAATTATAGGGATAAGTTCATCTCTGTTATTCATAGAACCATCCATAAATAATGATGCATTATCCATTTCTGTAGATGTAATAACAACATCACCTGTAAAATTTTGAATATAGGTTTTTTCAATTCCACTTGCAGCTGTTTCCATAAAGGAATTTCCAACTACAAGAATCATAATTGCCAGAGCCATCAAGGTCCCAATAATAAGAGTTTTAGTTTTATGCTCTTTCAGGTTCCTATAGGCAATTTTAAAAATTAATCCATTCATGCCTATCTCCGTTTATTCTCTGTAATTTTTCCATCTTTAAGCTGAATTACATGATCTGCAATATCAACAATAGTCTGATCATGGGTGGAAAAAATAAATGTGGTTCCATATTCCTTATTCATCTTCTTCATCAGTTCAATAATGCTTGCACCAGTTTCAGAGTCCAAATTTGCAGTTGGCTCATCAGCCAGTACAATCTGGGGTTTTGTTACAAGAGCCCTTGCAATTGCAACCCTCTGTCTTTGCCCTCCGGAAAGTTCATTGGGTTTATGTTTTTTCCAGTCACCAAGACCAACCTCCTCCATTAGCTGAGAAATCCATTTCTCTCTTTCTAATTTTGGTAGGGGGTTTTTTCCAAGTAACATAGGAAACTCAATATTTTCAAATACATTTAAAACCGGTATAAGGTTAAAATTCTGGAAAATAAAACCCAGAACATCATGCCGAAGATTTGTAATCTCTTTATCTTTTAGATTACTGGTATTTGTATCGTTAATAGTGACAATTCCCTCGGATGGTGTATCTATACATCCAATCATATTTAGAATTGTTGATTTACCTGATCCTGAAGGTCCGGCAATAGAAATAAAGTCCCCGGATTCAATATCAAAGGAAACACCCTGAACTGCATGAACCTCTGTTTTTCCAAGGGGATACTTTTTATGTACATCTTTTAATGAAATTACTGTCATGTAATTCCTCCTTTGGTTGCATAGCCGAGCAGGGACGAAGTCCCGACCAGGCTTTGGTTGCATAGGCGAGCAGGAAGCTTGCTTCCGACCAGCCTGTATATGAATACTATTCTGATAATGAAGATACATCAGGGATAAACCAAAAGCCATATACAGGAAATAAAGAAATATAACAGTTTGTTATTTTTATTATCTCTTCATTCCCATTGTTAAAGTGAATAAAAAATCGTTATTAATTGTACTATATGCAACATCAAAACCTATTGCCGGCATAGCAATCTTTTTCAGATAGAGTCTTAGACCTGCTCCGGGACCTGTATATACATTCCAGTTATCACTATCATGCTGATATCCTCCCAGTTCATATTGAATCATTGAAGAAATAACAGCAGAGCCAAAATCTAAAAAAACATATTCAAATAAAACAGAGGCCCCTGTGTACTGATCACTTAGAACAGGTACAAGAGTCCTCGAATTATCTGATCCTCCCCAATATCCCTCTAATAGAGTTGGTGAATCCAGAAATTGGGAGCTTAAACGACCTGACAGATATAGATTTTTAAATATTTCTTTACTGTAACTTATACTGCTATTTAATTTAAAAAACATTACATACCCTTCAATATCCCATCCAGGAGTCAGGGTCAATGAAAATTTAGTCCCGGTTTGGATTGTAGAGGTATAGAAAAGATCGTTATATGTAAAATTAAAAGGATTACTTATAAATTGATTCTGTCTTGAATTATCAAATAGGAAATGATCATATTTAAACTGGGATTGTAATTTTAATTTCGTAAATTCTTTTCCAACACCAAAAAATCCGGAACTATGTAAATAAGAGTCATCACTGTCATTACTTAGAAATCCACCTGCAAGTAAATACAAATCGCCAGGAAGTATATCCATATCTCTATAAATAATACCACCACTAAAGCCAACTAAAGTAGAGTAACCGGACTGAACAAACAGTAGTTTTCTTAAACCTAAAAAGTTTTGTTCAAGAAGAACCAAACCATAAAATTGATTTTCTTCTGACAATGATACAATAGGGATTGGTATAAAAGTCCACTTTTCTTTTATTTCAATATTAATATCAATATAGTCCTTGTACTCTCTATATGTTATTTCCCCGGGAATTAAAATTCCTGTTTTTAATATTTCCTGAGTAAAAACTTCTTCATGGAATAAAGAAAAACAATCTCCTTCTTCAACTTCAAGTATATTATATATTACAGACTCTCTTGTTCTTTTTAAGCCGGATATTGTAATATTTCCAATAACCTTGTCTTCTTCCAGCGTAAAAGCAATTATTGCTGAAAAAATAAACAGTATCACTAAAATTTTTCTTACCATAATTAAGTTTATCCCATAGTTAATTTATTGTGTAAGACTTAATTTCCATTATAATTTTAGGACTTCCTGGTAATCCGGCAACTTCTGAACGAATAAGATAATGAGGCGAATCAACAGAATACCAAAAATAAGATTTTGGAAATACTGCTCCAAGAACACCTTTCATTCCTACCTGAACTTTCCAGCTCTCGTAAGAAGTGCCGTCTATTTTAAGAGTTTCTTTTCCTTTAACCTTAAGTTCAGGAGAAAAACCACCAGACCTGTTCATAAATACAATCCTTGCACTGGCATTTTTCTTCCAGGTAAAGCCTCTAAGTCCCACAATAAAACCATCCATATCAGAAATCAGTCTTTCATCTTTTTCAGCTTGTTTCCCGTTTTCAAGAACCTCTATAATAGTATGAAAAGAACTAAGACCTGGCCTGTCCCAAACTTCGGAATAATAGGCATTAAGATTACTTTTATCCAGCTTTAAAAGTACATCCCTTTCAGTGGAATAAAATCTATATTCCAGCCAGGAATTATTTTCAAAACTTTTGTATTCTATAATAGATTTTACAGTTTCTATTTTGCCTTCAGTCTCCTGGGTATAAATAATAGTCTCTTTTTCAGGAATCCCGGGATTAGTTAAAATTACTTGCCCAAAAACAAATGAAGGGACAAGGATGAGTATCAAAATAATTATTATTCTTATATTAGTTATATATAATTTCCTGCTTCTGTAATCTATATCTATCATTGTCCCTGCCTTATATGAATAATTTAGTTTTCTTTACATTATTTTAGTTATCAGCTCAACAACTTCCATATATAGATAATAATAAATTATAACATTTTGTTATTAGTTTTGTTTTAGCAGAGGAACCATTACATTGGCTCAGGGAATAAGCCAGAGTGAAATTATCAGGAAGGCAATTGATCCTATTGCTGGGAGTCTCCCAATTACTCCCGAAACATTCCAGGCCAGACGTCTGTCCGCCAGATACTATATTTAAGTTCATATTTGTATGACCAATTACACCTCAAATCAATATCCAGGCGAATTTTTCCGATCTCTTCTGAAAAGTCAATATCTTTTCCATGTGGAGCAAAATATTCAAAGCTGTAATCTTTATCCTGATATCTAAAATTGACCTCAGCTGTTCCACCATGTGAGGGAGTATCAGTCTCTTTAAATTTCATGGAGAGTTCCAGTTTAACTTCCTCCCCTTCCCGATCAATAAAATCTATTGAATGAGATATCTCTTTTTGTTCTCCACTGCCAATATCAATTTGTATAGACTTTCTTATTAACTGCCTTATATCATGTATAAGATCGTTAAAATGATATGTTTTGTCTTCAAGAACAATATTATCCCCGGGCAGGAGATTAAACTTTGCCTCCCAATCATGAAAGGTTACCTTCGGAAGATGTAAAACTCCGAACTCCCTGTTTAAATGAGTTCGCAGAGTATGTCTTCCCGGAGATACTTCTAAAACCAAAGGAACAGTTGAATCACCGGTGGTATATCCAACAAACACATCATCTATAAACACTCTGGCATTAGTAATACGGGAAAATAATTCTACTGTTCCAGGTTCCTGCTGTTCCAGTGCAAGAATTGTCCGTTCACCGGATGGTTTCTGTAGAGAAAAGCTGGTATCAGTCACATACTCCAGAAGTTTTTCCGATAAAGCATGAACTGTATTCTCCTGATATCCCCGCTCCGAAAAGGTCCGGCTGCTCCCGGTTGCCACATCAATCAGGGTTATATTTATAAAAATATCCTGCCCCAGAAAAACATAACTACCTTTAAGCATATATGATGCTTGCAGAAGCTGCCCGGCTTCTATTGCCCCTGCTTCGTCAAGAAGACCGGTTAAAAGAAGCTTCTGCTCTTTAAGAACAGTATTTAAAATATCCCTTTCTACTATCGTAATTGCTTCAGATTCTGAAAGATCTTCAATAAGGATATAGGCAATAATCCCCTTAAGATAATCCTGATCGGGATTACCATTCATATTCTCGAAGGGGAGAACTGCCAGAGAAACAGGTTCATCACCAGCTGTTACAGATGAAGGTAAAACAACTAACAAAAAAAGAAAAATCAGGAACAATAAAACTTTAAAAGTATATCTCATAATTATATTATACAATAAAATATCAATTTCTGCTTGATTTTTT